>JAYRZH010000001.1:0-132539 GCA_041916555.1 Chitinophagaceae bacterium
CCGGAGAGTTTTTCTATGACCCGGCCCAGTAAACAATATCCAAAATTGGAGTAACGATATACGCCACGCGGCCCCAATGCGGAATAATTATCCAGGGTCCATTTGATGAGTTGATCAAAATTATAGGAGGGCTGCTGAAACATGGGGTCACTTCCATTATTGGGCCAGGCATTGGAGGTATGATGAAGCAGATGACGGATAGTGAGATCGCTATTGGCCGCCAGGTTCACCGAGGGATAATCATTCCCAAGGATGCCACCTGTTCCAAAGATCTTTGAATCAAGCGTGAGTTTATTTGCCTCCAGCAGTTTCATGATACCCACACTGGTTATGGGTTTGGATACGCTGGCAATACGGAACAAACTCTTATTGGTGATCGGTGTATTATCGGAAGCGCTCATCTGGCCATACGATTTTACATACACCAGCTTGTTCTCCTTGGTGATGGCAATCGAAACACCGGGAATGGCATAGGTGCTCATAAAAGCGGTTACCGCGTTGTCAATTGATGCAATGTCTTTTTGTGTGACGGGTGGAGGAGTGGGGTTTTCATCACCACCCGATTTTTTTGAACAACTGGAAAGACCCAGGAAGGCAAAGGCCAGGGTCAGGGAAAAGAGTTTTCTCATTGGTTTAGGTTGATAGTTATGATTATAAATGAAATTCATAACCATACATCGGAGAGGGAGAAAAAGGTCATCAGGGAGAGAAGAAGCTAGTGGTACTGCTGTGCGTCGCGTCGCCAGAGGCGACATGATGATCCTGCAAGACCAGAGGTCTCGAACAGCGGGTCTCGCACAGCAGAGAATTTCCTCTTACTTATTTCTTTTTCTAATTCTCACTACAACTCCAATCCCAATCACCAACGCCAACCCTCCCGCGATCCACCACCAGGGGAAGCTGTTGTTTTCAAACTGTATTACCCCGGGTTTTCCCATGAGGATCAACCCGCTCCAATAGGCAGGGGCAAGGATCCGGTCGGGGTTTTCGCTGAGGTAATCAATTTTGGCCTGGCGAAGGGCCTCGTCGGAGGATAACCCTTTTTTAAGATGGGCGATAAAAGATTCGGTGATCCGGCTGCTGGAAGCTTCATCTATTTTCCAAAGACCGGTAAGAATGCTGCGGCTTCCGGCATAGTTAAAGGCATGGGCCAGGGAAATCATTCCCTCCCCATCCTGGTAACCCGGACGTCCGGTTTCGCAGGCGGTGAGTAAGGTTAGATCGGCTCCCGCATCACAGTTATAAATATCATAGAGAAAGAGCGAGTTGGTATCCTCCATTACCGATGGAGTTTTGGCAAAAATCAACCTCGACCTTTCCGGATGGATATTATTGTATTCGGCATGGGTGCCAATGTGCAGGATCTTATGCCCCCCGGCATTTTTCCTGAATACCGAAGGCGTGGAGGCCAGGTTCAGATAGGCCTGTCCACCCAGCAGGCTTTTGAATTTCTTGGCGAGTTTGTTGGTATTTGGCTGGGGAAGCAGGGAGAGGTATTGAAAGTCGAGTTTTACCGAATCCTTTACGGTTGCCATATAGGCTTTCTTGAGGTCATCGGAGAAACCGGGGGCAAAACCAACATAGTTGGAACCAAGCTTCTCCTCTTGCTGCTGGTTCTCCAACATAAAGAGGCTGTAATGGTAAACGATATCATGCTTGGCCAATAATCCTTTTCGGGCCAAATCGCGGTAAGATTCTATGGGCTCGGGTGTCAGCAATTCAAAATTGAGATTATACAGTATTCCATCCGGAACAATGATCAGTTTTTGATTGTGAATGGATGGGGCAAGGGGTGCCCATACGGCCTGGTACAGATCATTTAATACCTGGTTTAGCGGTTTTTCCTGGTAGGACTGCTGTAACAAGAGTGCGATATTCTTTTCCAAATCCTTCCCTTCCAGCCTTATCATTTTTCTCGACGCGCTGTCCGCGACCAGGGCCAGGAGTTGGTTGCCGGTGAAAAAATACCTGACGAGGGTAGTATGGGCTGGCAGGGATCCCTGAACGGAAGGCAGTGAGCGAAACAAACTGGCATACCGCATATTGTAATACACCGGGTAACCTGTTTTGATCCTTTCGAGGAAGGATTCCCAGCTTCGGTTGGCATTCAGGTAATCGTTGATCAGTTCATTGTTGGGTTTCCCTGAGGTGAGAGAAGCCGGTATGGCCTCTTTAAGTCTCTCCTCCTCCTCTTGTAGTTCAACGGGTAATTTTCCAAATCGAATGGCCTTCTTCATGTCCAGCCGGCTACGGATACGATTGTACAATCCGGATTCGTGGAGATTGATAAACCGGTCCAGCCGGGCCATTTCCCCGGTACGCTCGTGAAGCTCCCATTCAATTTGTTTGGCAAATTCAAGCAGGTCGGCATTATCGGCGATCAGGATATTGATGCTTCCCGGGTCATCGATCAGCACCTTTCTTTTTTCCAGAATTTTCAGGGCCTGGTCAAGACGGGCCGATACCCCGGTAAGGTAAAGACTGTCGCGTACCGGGCGAAGCGCGTATTCCGATTTCTCATTCAGCAGAATAGCTTTGGGTTTGAATACATCGATCTTGGCTGAATCCAGCATGGTCATTCCACCCGTGGCTTTTTCATTCACCACGGTCAGCGCATCCCTGCTATATCGAATGGCTTCGGCATAATGTCCGCTCAGGTAGTTGACCTCAGCGATATTCAGTAGTTGATAGAATCCCTGGAGGCTTTTTTCCTGTCCTACCGACCGCAGGTATTCATATACTTTTCCCGCGCCGGCCATGGCTTTTTGGTAATCTTTATTTTTGGCATGAAACAAGGAAGCGTTCCGGATAAAATCCATGTACACATTATCATAGGTGCCTTGGTAACTGGTTTCATACAGACTGTCGGCCTTTTTGTAATAATAACTGGCTTTCTCAAAATCCTTTTTATTCTCGTACACCATGGCGAGGTTAAAATGGGCATCTCCGGCCCAAAACAGGTAATCGCCCTCTGCTTTGGCCAGTTTATCCAATCCGCGCAGGAGATAGGACTGCGCTGAATCATATTCCCGGATGGAGTTAAAATGCTGACCCATCAGGATCTCGGAGATAAAAATTCCCGGGTTATCGGAGTTGTATCGACTGAGTTTTTGCTGGTAGGAATACCTGAGCAATTCTCCGGCTTTTCCATAATCCCCGATCTCTTTGTAAAGTCCTGCCAGGTTATCAATGGCTTCGAGGATGCCCACTTGGGCGTCTTTCTTTTTTTCATGAGGTTCGGGAGTGGCAATGAATTGCTGAAAATGATCGATGGCTTTCTCCATGGAACTTATTCCATCGGAGGTCCTGCCTTCCGCGCTGAAAAGAGCAGCCATATTATTATGGATCATTGCTGGCCGGTAGTATTTGTTCAGCGGGGTTGGGGTCATTTTTGCCACATTCCCCAGGGCTTTATTAAAGCAGGCTGAGGCGCTATCGTACAGGGAAGCATACCAATAAATGCCACCCATGGCGTTGTAAGAGAAGTACAGGTCTTCCGGCGTGGTTCCTTCTTCTTTTTCGCGGATGGACAGCGAAATACGATGGTGGTTACGGGAAAGCACAAAATTTCCCAAACGCTGGGCATACACCCCCAGGTTATACTGGCATTGCGCGATTTCCAATTGCTTTCGTTCCGTTAGCATTTGGGCATAGGTCAATGATCTTTCACATGATTTGTACCCATCGCTGTTTTGTCCCAGGTTGGCAAAAAACTCAGCGGCCCGGCGACAGGCCGCGATCAGCACTTTGGGCGAAGCTCCCCTGGCTTCCAGGGTATCCACAAAGGCAAACACCGCAGCAGACGCCCTGGGAGTGCCAAACTGCTCGTGCAGGATGTTGCCCACATAATGTAAATAGGAAGGGATGGTATCAAAATTCTTTTGGGCATAGAACAACGCCAGGTCACGCCTGACCAGGCTGTCAGCTTTTTGATAGTTCTTCTGCACGATGGCCTTTTCGATCTCGTTGCCCGCAGGTGATGATTCCTGGGCAATGGTAGGCAAAAGAATAGCCAGGCCTAAGGCGGCCAGGGATAGGATGAGGTATTTCCGGACCATTATTACTTTTTGATTTCCTGCAATAGTTCGGTGCTTCGGGGATGGTTGGATTTTTGAAGGTAGGGTGCGGCGGAGTCTTTGCTGCCAGTTCTGATTAATAATAAACCGGTGTACCAGCAAGCGTCTTTATAAAATGGTTTGTTGGCGTCATTGGCAATGGGTTTTAATAATGCCAAAGCCTCTTCATTCTTTTTTAATGCCAGTTGGGTTATTCCCAGGAAATAATTCAGCGTGTCATTTTCTTTATTCGTTTTGGCCAATGCTGACCAAACGGCCAGGGCCTCCTTAAATTCATTCGCCTTATAGGCCACCATGCCTTTATCAAACTGATAATTGCCATTTACACTCATGGTAGTGGGCAAACCCGGATCGGGAGTATAGTACCCGGCAAATAATTTCTCCTGTTGGTTTTTACTCCCGGCCAGCCACCATGTTGCCAGCGCCGCTATGATCAAAACCGAGGCGGCTGCCAGCCATCTCATACGCATGGAACGAACCGGAGCTACCTTTTTTTCCTGCGTGTTTTCTTGCATCCGGGAATGTAAAGAGCGCAAGGTGGATTTTAATTCCTCCTCCTGAATACCCAGCAGGAGCAGTTCGACTTCTTTAAGCTTGGCAGCCCAATCTGGGTCCTGCTTTAATTTGAAGTCAAAAGCTTCTTTTTCATTGGGGAGCAGGTTTCCGGCCAGGTATTGCTCGATCTGGTCAAATTCTTCGGGTGATATGTTATACCGCGGTTTCATGGGATATCATTTTCCTCTTTATCGATCACTTTATTCCTCAGCTTCTGCAGGCATCGGTACTTGTTGTTCTTGGCGCTGGCTTCGGTCCAAGAAAAATGCGCCGCTATTTCCCGCATGCTCTCTTTTCTGAAATAGAAACGTTTCAGCAATTCCCGGCAGGGTTCTCCAAGGGAGGCAAATTCGGTTTTAACCCTATCCAGGTAATCCGAGTCTTCCTGTTCCATCACCGGTTCGTCAGGTACCTGGTCAAGCGCCCCATCGGGTAATTGTGTTGTTTTCCTGTTTTTCACTGATCTGATTTGATCAAGCCACTTGTTCCGCGCGATCTGGTAGAGGTAACCGCCAAGGGCCGTTTCGTTCCTGGCCTCAAACCGGTTCATCTGCACATTGCGCCATACCGCCACAAAAGCCTCCTGGAAAATGTCCCGGGCATCATCGGCAGTGCCGTTATTATCCAGCACAAACCGTTCGATCTTTGGGTAATTACTTACATATATGTATTGTAATACCGTTGAATCATTCTCCTTCAGGCCGATGATTTGGCTTACTACATCCATTACTCCGGGTTCAGAAAATATTTTACGTGTTTAAAACTATCCCTAAAATACAATCAAAACCCTTTGGATGAGCAAGATTAACGATGGCTTCATGCATACATCGTAAAGAGACAGGAAAGGTCATCAGTCAATAACAACCGAATTTTTTGTTGTCAGCCGGAAAAAACCGCTTGATGATATTGAACAGGGTGGGGTCATAGGCCTGAAGCTCACTACGGGTATTTACCTGATTATGAACCCCGTTTGTTGGAATGGCTTCCAGATTGGCATTAAAAAAGCACTGGATGCCCTCTGCCCAATATTCCCGTACATCGGAGATGGCGTAGGTATTGGTCCATAACCCACTGGTTTTTGCATGGTTGTAAGCGGCCAGGAGCTCATTGTCGAAATTGGGGTCAGTGAACCGGATTCCCAGTTCATGGATGGCATGGCCGAATTCGTGACATAGGATTTCTTCCCCTTTGTAGCGGTCCAGACTTTGCTGGCAAGTCATATTTTCCTCGCAATTGGAGGTCAGTGGTCGTTGGAGGGTAGCGCCATAGGCACGCGCGCGGTTATCCCAGTCTGTTCCCGGGAAAGCGGTATAGAGGTCGCTGTATTCCGGCATCTGGGTGGGTCGTTCATTGATCCCGATAATCCCTACCCGAAGTTTATTCGCGATCATCTTAGCCTTTTCAGCCGGAATGGATTGCACCATGTAAAGCACGATATCCCTGGCACGAAGCAGGGCCTGGTCTGATACCTTGTCAGAGCTGATAACCGGTATGCCACCGGCATCCACGTATTTTTTATAAAAGGCATTTAAACCCAGGGTGGCTGGCGGTGTACTGATATCGGATGGGGTTTGGGGTTCACTGTTGTCCTTTTTACAAGCTATAAAAAAAAACAGGCCCGTGAGGAGGAAGATGGTCTTGCTGGTCATGTGGTTTGATTTAGGAAACCAAAGGTGGACATTGGAGGCATGACCAGCCATACTCAATTTGTAGTAGCGCTGTTTTCCGACCCCGGAAAATGATACATTTAGAAAAAAATTGACCCATGCGCTTCGCGTATCTCCTGGTTTTATTGGGTTTTTATGTTGGGGCCTTCGCGCAAACACCCATCATAGATAGTCTGCGCCAACAGGTAAACAAGGCCGTGGAACCCGAGAAGAAACTGGGGGCTTACCTGGATCTTTTTGAAGAGTACCAAAGCCTGAACCGCGACAGTATGGATATCCTGGCGCCTGAAATGTATGCGCTGGCAGAAAAATCCTCAAACAAACGGTATAAACTTCTGGCCGAACTTGCCTATGCCAACTGGTATTTCCGCTGGGGTTGGTCTGACAGTGCCCTTTATTTTGTCGAGAAGATCTGGCCTTCCTTAAGTCCGGTTGATCCCCAAACAAGGGATATCTATTTCAAGGCCGGCCGGTCCATTGCTTTGTTCAATGGCGGAAAATCAAGATATCTCGAAGCCCTGGAGATACTCTACAAATTGCTCCCCGAGGCCGAACGGTACAAGGATACCATCTCTCTCGGGTTGATCAATAATACGATTGGCTCTGTAACCTTGTTTCGGTCACAACCGCGGGAAGCACTCGATTGGATCAGCCGGGCGATCCTTGTGGGAAATCAAGGTCGTGGTTTCCCCCAGGTGCTGGCACCGGCTTATATCAATGCCGCCAATGCCTATGTTTCTTTGCGCCGGCCCGATTCAGTGGAATATTATATTCAACGGGCCATACCCCTTAGCCGGAAATTGCAGAACCTGAATTACCTGGCCACCGCCCTGCGGGTGCAGGCCGATCTCTACACCCGGCAGGGGAGGTACACCGAAGCGGAAAAGGCCCTGCTGGAAATGATGCAGACCCGGAAAAAGACTGTCAACGCCGGAATATTGGTGGAAGAAAATCTGATGCTGGCGGAATTCTATGCCCAATCCGGGCAATTGGATAAAGCCATAGAAATCTGTCTGAATAACCTCCGAAAAGGGGAATTGGTGGGTTTGTCGGCCGGGGAAGCCACAACCGTGTACACCAATGACCCCAAAGTGCGGCTCAATTACCTGGAAGCGCTAAGCGGTTATTATAAAAAAGCCGGGAAATGGGATCAGTACCAGCTTACCCTGGAGGAACTGGTGGATGCCAAAGATTCGCTTTATGAAGCAAATTCCGCGGAGGCCATCGCCGATCTGGAAACCAAGTATGAGGTCCAGAAAAAAGAAAATACCATCCTGCAACAGAAGTATGACCTCCAGCAAAAGAACTTTTTATTTATCGCCTCCCTGGTGCTTACCGGGCTATTATTAGCTACGGGCATCGCGGTGTTTCGGCATTACCGGCGCAAACAGCGGATGCGGATTGAAAAACTCCGGGGGGAAGAAAAACGAAAGGCCGAGGAGGCGGTACGGGAGGCCGAAGAAAAGGAGAGAAGAAGGATTGCGGCAGACCTGCATGATAACCTGGGAGCTTATGCGGCCTCCATGGCAGCCAACCTGGATTATCTTGACATCAATAAAGGAACCGAGGAAGAGAAACAGGTGTACCGGGAATTAAGAAATAATTCCCAATCCATCATTTCCCAGTTAAATGATACCATCTGGGTCTTGAAACGGGATGCGCTTAGCCTGACAGCCATCAGTGACAGGATCAAGGTTTTTCTTAACAGGATACAACCCAGCTACCGCCAGTTTAATTTTGAAGTGATCGAAAGCATCGATAATGATTTAACCCTTAGTTCCTCCCAGGCCTTTCACCTGTACCGGATTATCCAGGAATCGGTGGTCAATGCCCTCAAACACAGCCAGGGCACCAAAGTGGTGATACGAATGGTGAGTACAGTTCAATGGCAGGTAAGTATCCTTGATAACGGAAGGGGGATGGGTACTGAAGCCCAGGGAGGAAACGGCCTGGGTAATATCCGCGCCAGGTGCGCGCAGGAAGGCTGGAATGTAGTTTGGGAAAGCGGGGAAAATGGCACCACCGTTTTGATCTCCGGTACTACAAATTGATTATTGCCTGGCCAGGCAGACCGATTAACTTTATACCATCATGGCATTCATCGTCGCCCTTACAGAGGATAACCAGGTAAACCGAAACACATTTATCCAAAAGATAAAGGTGATGCCCGAGGTAGAAGTGTTATTTACCGCCACGGACGGAAATGATTGCCTGGAACAGCTAAAAGGGCTACCCCACAGCCGGCTGCCACAGGTGGTATTTATGGACCTTGAAATGCCCGGGATGGATGGAATTGAAACCATCCGCATGGCCAAATCGCTTTACGAGCAGATCCATTTTATCGTTCTTACCGTGTTTGATGATGAAGAAAAGATATTCGAGGCCATCCGGGCAGGGGCATCGGGGTACCTGTTGAAACATGAACCGGCCCCCGTGCTTCAGGAAGCCATCTCCAATGTGCTGGAATTTGGCGGGGCGCCGATGAGTCCGGCCATAGCCCGGAAAACCCTCCGCTTGCTCAGTACCTCAGATAATAATCAAACCAAGACGAACCAACCCGGGGCCTATCCCCAGGGCATTACCGACCGGGAAAAGGAGATATTGAAGTATATGGTAAACGGGTGGGATGCCAAACGCATTTCCGCAGAGTTGAATATCAGCGTGCTTACCATTCGCAAGCATATTGCCAATATCTACCAAAAATTGCATGTCAATTCCAAAGCGCAGGTGATTAGCCTGGCGCATAGGAACCGGTGGATTTAAGGTAAAGGGTCGGAGGTCCGAATCTCTCCCACATCTATTTTCCCTATCTTCGCGGCCGACTTAACTACTTAACATCATGACCCCCAAATACAAGCGTATCCTGGTCAAACTTTCCGGAGAATCACTCATGGGCGATAAGAGTTTTGGCTTTGATACCGCCGTTTTATCCCAATTTGCCAAAGACATTAAAGAGGCCACCGATCTGGGTGTGGAAGTAGCCGTGGTCATAGGCGGTGGGAATATTTACCGGGGCATGAATGAAGCTGAATCGGGTATTGAAAGAGCCCATGGCGATTACATGGGGATGCTGGCCACGGTGATCAATGGCATGGCCCTGCAGGCCAGTCTGGAAAAGATCGGGGTTTATACCAGGTTGCTCAGCGCCATCAAGATGGAGCAGATCGCCGAACCCTATATTCGGAGAAGGGCGATCCGCCACGTGGAGAAGGGAAGGGTGGTGATCTTTGGCGCCGGAACGGGTAACCCATATTTTACCACCGATACAGCCGGTTCACTCCGCGCCATCGAGATCGGAGCGGATGTGATCCTGAAAGGCACCCGGGTGGATGGTATTTATTCCGCTGATCCTGAGAAAGATAAGAATGCCGTATTATACGACCACATCAGTTTCCAGGAATGTATTGCCCGGAACCTGAAAGTCATGGATATGACCGCGTTTACCCTATGTATGGAAAATAACCTTCCCATTATCGTCTTCAATATGAACAAACCCGGCAACCTGAGCCGGGTGGTAAAAGGAGAGAAAGTAGGGACCCTGGTAACAGGCTGAACGGATCCTTTGCTGTGAAAAACTTTTTCGTAACATCCCTAAAGGTTTGATTATTTTACCGTTGTAATAACCGGGCAAGATTCGTTCATTTTCTTTCGATCTATTAAGTGTGGAAAAATGATGTACCTGATCGCGTCCTTACAAGTTTCTATTGCTGATCTGATCATGCTTACCGCAGGGGGAATTCTCCTTGGGGTAACCGTATTTTACTTCATCAGCAGCCGTCGCTCCAGTCGCAATAACCCGGCCGAATTGCAGAAAGTAAACCGCGGACTGGATGAGTGGAAGCGCAAATACTTCAATGATATTGAGGCCAAAGAAAAAATGCTCGATGACCTGAACCAGCGCAACTTGGAGCATGAAGAAAATCTGAAGATATACATGGTGGAGTTGACAGAACTCCGCAAACAGGTAAAAGAACTCAACACCGAATTGAAATCGGCCCGGGAAAACCTTAGCCAGGTACCGGCTTCCTTGCCGGCAGAGTCTGGTGGCAAAGTGGATTATATGTCGCAGTTGCGTCAGGCCCAATCCAGCCTGTTGGAACATAATGAAAAGATCAATCAGCTTCTTCAGCAGATCGATGTGGTGAAAGAAACCGAAGAACGTCAGCAAGAGATCCTCAAGGCCAATGAAGAATTGAATGAACAGATCGATAGTCTCCGTAGTGCCCTGCAGGAAAAAGAAACTGAGATCAATCAAATACGCCAACGGCAGAACCTGACATCGGAAATGACATCGATGCTGGACAATGCCTATTCAGAATTCAATACGCTGCAATCCAAGATCGTTAAACTGGAATCGCAACTAACTACCTCCAAAATGCTGGGAGTTGATTATGAAGACCTGAAAGAGGCTAATTTTAAAATGTCAAAGCAGTTGGATGAAACCCGCAACCGGGCGCAAAACCTGACCACGGAAAATCAACATCTCCAATCCTTGCTTACCGAAACCGAGGAGAAACTCCGGGAATCCAATTTCCAACGTCAGCAACTCCAAAAAAGAGTCAGCTACCTTGAAGAATTGAATAATGACCTGAAACAAGTAACAGAAGCCAATAAAAAACTGGAAAGCCAGATCAAACGCATTGGCGAGCTGGAAAGCATGCTGCATATTATGGCGGAGGAAAGAGAGCAGTTGAGAAACAAGAAGTAAACAAATAAGTATTTAAAAAATATGGAATGAGGAAGCGAGGGAGAATTTCCTACTTCCTCATTCTTTATTTATAATCCCTTATTCTTTTATCCTGATTTTTCTCAACCACACCCATCTCCGAACTTCTTAAATTCGTTGTTCCAAAAGAGCAAACCATGAGTAAGAGTATTGCAGACCTTCGACGCGATTATTCCTTTGAATCCCTTACGGAATCTCAGGCGCAAACTGACCCGATCAGCCAGTTTAGTATCTGGTGGCAGGAAGCCATTGATGCTAAAATAGATGAAGCCAATGCCATGACCCTGTCCACGGCTGCCGGTGATGGGGTTCCTTCGGCCAGGATAGTATTGCTAAAAGAATTCAGCAAAGAGGGCTTTACCTTTTTTACCAATTATAACAGCTATAAGGGCCAGCAGATTGCCGAAAACCCCAAGGCCTGTTTATTATTTTTCTGGAAAGAACTGGAAAGACAGGTGCGAATCATTGGTATCATTACCAAGATAAGCGATCAGGCAAATGATGATTATTTTCAATCAAGACCCGAGGCGAGCCGAATCGGCGCCCTGGTATCGCCACAAAGCAGTGTTATTGAAAGCCGGGAATGGCTTGACCACCGGTTTAAAGATAAAGTAAAGGAACTGGAAGGAAAATTTATTCCCCGGCCGGCCCACTGGGGTGGTTATATAGTGAAACCGGTAATTGTTGAGTTCTGGCAGGGACGACCCAGTCGTCTGCATGACAGGCTTCAATATACCCTGGAAGAGAATGGAGGGTGGAAGATGGAGAGGCTGGCACCCTGAGCGGAAAAATTATTTACAAAAAGCTAAAGGCTAAAAGCAAACAGATGTGAGCTTTTAGCCTTTAGCTTTTAATAGTTGGTAACTATCTTATTTCTTTGTTTCGGGCTTGTTGCCGGTCTTTTTGGTGGCTTTTGCCGGACGGCTTTTTCCGTGTGAGCCTTTGAAGATCTTGCCTTTCTTGGTTTTTTTATCGCCTCTACCCATGGTTATAGTTTTTTTAAGTGATGAGATAAATGAAAAAGGGAAAGAAAGCCAGAATCCTGGCTTGCTTTCAAATAATATTCGATCAGAGCTTAGCAGCCAGTTCTTTACCGGCCTTGAAACGGGCAACTTTGCGAGCCTTGATCTTGATCACGGCCCCGGTTTGGGGGTTCCGACCATTACGGGCAGCGCGTTTTGACACCGAGAAAGTACCAAATCCAACCAGGGTCACTTTACCACCGCCTTTGAGGGTCTTTGTTACGGCTTCGGTGAAGGAATCCAGGGCAGCATTGGCCTGTGTTTTTGTGATGCCCGCATCATCGGCGATCTTGTTGATCAATTCAGCTTTGTTCATGGTTGGTAAATTTGGTGTTTTATGAGGGGGCAAATTTAAAGGATTTGACCCGAAAACGGTATCCACAATCATTGCACAACTTCCATGATACTCCGGTAGGCCAGGAACCGGTCGCCCCAGGTGCGAAAAGCGTCTTCCCGAAGCCTTGGCGCATGGTCCCGAAGGTATTTTTCATAGCTTTCCCGGGAAGGGGCATGATACTGAACGACTAAGGTTGTGCCCTCCCCCTCTTCCAGGTCCAGCATCCGGCAAATCCGGTAATCTGTAAAACAGCCGGTTGCCATTATTTCCGGGACATGCTTTTCCTTCAGCCAGGCCAGGTATTCCCCGGAAATTTCTGGATCCGGTTTGATCGTGATATTGTATAGGATCATGCGACAAAATTACTCCTCCATGACCACTTTCTTCAAGCGTTGGTAATAAAGGAAATGACCAGCAGATCAGTATGAACCTGCAGTGAATCTAGGTCATTAGTTCTAAATACACAGGACAATGGTCGCTATGCTTAATATCCGGATAAATTTCGGCATTCTTCAAATGTTTACGCAAAGGCTCGGTAACATTGATGTAATCAATTCGCCAGCCCTTGTTGTTGAGCCGTACGCTGGGGAATCGCTGGCTCCACCAACTGTAGCGGTGTGGTTCCGGGTGAAAGACGCGAAAGGTATCCACCCAACCGCTTTCATAAAATTTGGTCATCCATTCCCTTTCTTCCGGCAAAAAACCACTTGATTTTTTGTTGCCCTTGGGGTCATGTATATCAATTTCCTGGTGGGCGATATTATAATCCCCGCAAAGAATAAGCTTGGGGTATTTTTTCTTTAGTTTATTTAAATAAACCTGAAACTCTTTAAGCCACACGTATTTGAAGCCCTGTCTTTCATCACCGCTGGTACCGGAAGGAAAATAAGCATTGATCAAACGGATATCCCCAAAATCCAGTTGAATGACCCGGCCTTCATCATCACTGGCGCTGTGGCCATTTCCGGTTTCAACCTTATCGGGTTTTATTTTTGAAAACACGGCCACGCCACTATAGCCCTTCTTTTGGGCCGAAAACCAGTAATCGTGATAACCCAGGCTGTGAAACAACTGGTGGTCCACATCTTCTTTGGTGGCCTTGGTTTCCTGAAGGCAAATGATATCTGCCGGATCGGTCTTTAACCAATCAATCAGTCCTTTTTTTACCGCGGCGCGAATGCCGTTTACATTGTAAGAAATAATACGCATTGGCACAAGGTACAAAATGATTTACAAGCTGAAATTGGGACTAATTGAGTAATTTGTAGAATTGGAAATCATCCTGTTTCCAATTTCCCAAATTGGTTCCCGTATGAAAGAAAATTCCCGTATCATTCCTCCCAAATCCCATGTGTACCTCGACGGACCCAAAAGCCGGGGTTATGAATTGCTATTTGCCATTCGGGTATTTCGGCAATTTATCCGCGGGTTCCGGGCCTTGCATTTTGCCGGTCCCTGTGTAACGGTCTTTGGCTCGGCCCGTTTCAAGGAAGATCATCCCTATTATATTGCCGCCCGGGAAATAGGTAAACTGATTGCGGAATCCGGTCTCACCATGATGACAGGAGGCGGCCCGGGTATTATGGAAGCCGCCAACCGTGGTGCCTTTGAAGCCGGGGGCACATCGCTGGGTTGTAATATCCAGTTGCCTTTTGAGCAACATGTAAACCCCTATGTACACAAGTCGATCACCTTTGAACATTTTTTTGTCCGAAAGGTGTTGCTCACCAAATACTCTTATGGATTTGTCATCATGCCCGGTGGCTTTGGCACCATGGATGAATTATTTGAAACCCTTACCCTTGTTCAAACAAAAACCATTTCTTCCTTTCCCATCGTATTATTTGGAAAGGAATATTACCAGGAATTATGGGACATGATGGAAGATATGGCCGAAAAAGGGACCATTTCTCCCGAAGACCTGGCCCTTGTAAAAATGACAGACGACCCCGCCGAAGCGGTTGACCATGTGCTGCATTATATCCGTACCAACTTCAAGGTCAAGGACCGCAAACGTTTGTGGTGGTTGTTTGAGAAAAGATAGAAAATCCTGTAAAGAGATAACAAAAATCAATTCGGGATTTCAGGTAAGGCGCTACCTTCACCATTCAATTTTTTTACATGAAAAAGCTTGTCACCCTGTTTACCACCTGGTTTATCCTGGTGGGTGTTCTGCGCGCCGCTGATATTGAATCCATAAGCTCACCCAATGGGAATATGGTTTTTCGATTGATTTCCACCCCTGGTAATGGCCTGGCCTATGCCGTGGATTACAAAGGAAAACCCGTGGTTAAGGAATCGGTCCTCGGATTTAAATTAAATGTACCCGATCTTGTTTTAGATAAATTCACGGTGACGGTCATCGACAAACGCCTGATCGACGAAACCTGGAACCCCGTGTGGGGAGAAGTTAAAACCATCCGGAACCATTGCCAGGAAATAGCCCTGAAATTAAAATCAACCAATGACATCATTGTCATCCTCGTAGCCCGGGTATTTGATGATGGGGTTGGTTTCCGTTTTGAATTTCCTGAACAACCCAACCTCAAACATTTTATCATCGGGGAAGAGAATACCCAGTTTGCCCTTACCGGCGACCACCAGGTTTGGTGGATACCCGGTGATTATGATACCAACGAGTATTGGTACAATCAAACCAAACTGAGTGAAATCGATGCAGCCGGAGGAAAGCTGAGCTCTGAGATCCATGCCAAAACATTTTTCGACCGGAACGCCGTTCAAACACCGCTGATGATGAAATCAGCCGAAGGGCTTTATATCAATATTCATGAGGCCGCGCTGTCTAACTACCCGGCCATGAACCTGGTACTGAACAAAGAGAATTTTACGTTCAACGCCCACCTGGTGCCTGATGCAGTGGGAAATAAAGCCTATTTGCAAACCTCCGCCAAAACCCCCTGGCGAACCATCATCATCAGTGATAAAGCCACCGATGTGCTGGCCTCCAAACTGATCCTGAACCTGAACGAACCCAGCAAACTATCATCTACTTCCTGGATTAAACCCCAAAAATTTGTAGGGGTATGGTGGGAAATGCACGTAGGGGTCAGCAGTTGGGATTATAGCGGTGGTCAGGTGGGAAGCCAACAGGCCACCAAAGTGCCCCATGGAGCCAATACGGCAAATGTGAAAAGGTATATTGATTTTGCCGCAAAGAATAATATTCAGTCAGTCCTGGTTGAAGGATGGAACACTGGATGGGAAGATTGGTTTGGTCAATGGAAAGAAGATGTATTTGATTTTGTAACCCCCTATCCCGACTTTGATATCGCTGAACTTTCGTCCTATGCCAAAAGCAAGGGCGTGAAGATCATCATGCACCACGAAACCTCTGGCTCGGTTACCAATTATGAACGCTGGATGGACACTGCCTATCGCCTGATGAAACAATATGGGTATGATGCGGTAAAAACCGGGTATGTAGGCCGGATAATTCCCCGCGGGGAACACCACGATGGCCAGTGGATGGTCAGGCACTATGAGCGTGTGGCCGCTAAAACAGGCTCTTATGGCATTATGGCCGATATGCACGAATCTGTGCGACTGACAGGCATGCACCGCACCTATCCGAACTGGATAGCCAGCGAAGCAGCCCGTGGAAATGAATTTAATGCCTGGAGCGTGGGCAACCCTCCCGATCATGAAACCATTCTGCCATTCACCCGGCTGATGGGTGGCCCGATGGACTATACCCCTGGCATCTTTAAGATCAAAATGAGCCATTATAACCCGGGTAAAAAAGAACAGGTTCATACCACGCTGGCCAAACAACTGGCCCTCTACATCACCTTGTATAGCCCCCTGCAAATGGCCGCTGATCTTCCTGAGAATTATGAAGCCCGCCCGGATGCCTTTCAATTCATCAAAGATGTGGCGGTGGATTGGGATGATACAAAAGTCCTGGAGGCCGAACCGGGTGATTACCTCACTATAGCCCGTAAAGGAAAGAACTCAGCCGCCTGGTTTTTAGGATCTATCACCGATGAAAACGCTCGGCAGTCAACCATCAAACTCGATTTTCTGGACCCCAATACCAAATACCTGGCATCGGTTTACCGTGATGCCGCTGATGCCCATTGGCAAAATAATCCGGAAGCCTATGGCATTGATAAAATGATTGTTGATGCCAAATCCGCTTTGATGCTTAAATTGGCACCGGGTGGAGGCACTGCTGTAAGCCTTATTCCCGCCACACCGGAGCAGGTTAAGGAATATGGAGCCAAAAAGAAAGGAAAGAAAAAATAGGATACTGTTTCCCGCAGCGAACGCCGCGTTCGCTGCGGGAAACCTCATAATGAAACGAAACCATTAGTATGAACACAGTCGATATTCTAGGGTATTCTGCCTGCGCAGTTACGGCCCTTACCTTTTTGCCCCAGGTACTAAAAACCTGGAAAGAAAAATCGGCCGCCAATGTATCCCTGATGATGTTTGTCATTGCCTTTATTAATGAAGTGATGTGGATCGCTTATGGAATAATGCGCGCGGATAATGTCATCATCGTGACCAATGTCATTATGATCACCCTTTGTTCCATCATGATATTTTTGAAATTAAAATTTAAGTAAGCCAGCCGCCCCTGATGTGGAATAACTTTATCCAATTTTTTCGACTCAAACCGGTTTTTGCGGTCAGTATCCTTCTGGCCTGTACCAGTTTGTTGTTTGGAATTTGGGTGGCGGCTATCCCTGAAATAAAAATCAGACTGGGTTTTACGGATGGCAGTCTGGGGTTATCTCTTTTGCTATCCCCCCTTGGTGCCCTTACTGCAGTAGCCTTATCAGGCCGCCTCTTTAGCCGTATCCCGGTTGGCACTTGGATGGTGACCGGTTATTTATCCCTTGCCCTCATCATGATCCTGCTGGTAAACGCTCCTAACCGGTATGTTTTCTGGATCAGCCTGTACCTTTTTGGTATAAATGGTTTTTTCAACGGGGTTTCAGTAAATACCACCATCAACGCCTTTGAAAAAAAGTATAACCGGAAACTGATGAGTACCTCCCATGCCCTCTATAGCATTGGCGGCGGTATCAGTACAGGTCTGGTCCCTTTATTTGTGGCCGGGGGCATTGGATCCACCTGGCAAATTGTGATCATGGCCATCTTTGTGGCATCCATTTTGTTTATTAACCGGCATCATCTTTTGTCCCATACCGAAATCATCCACAGCCGGTCGGGGTTAAAATTTCCCTCGCTGAGTGTATTGAGTATCTCCTTTATCTGCCTGGTGATCTTTATGTCGGAGGGTTGTGTGGCCGATTGGAGCGCGATTTATTTCAGGGAAGTGATTGGCGCCCCCAAAGAACTGCTAAGTCTGGGCTACACCGGTTTTGCCGTAGCCATGACCATTGGCCGCCTGAATGGAGACGGTCTTGTTACAAGGGCCGGAAGCAAGCGGGTGGTGGTGGGAGGAGCCGCGCTGGCCTCAGTAGGGTTTTTATTGGTTGTCTTTTCAAATGCCGCCGTACCGGGTATTCTGGGCTATATCCTCGTGGGTTTTGGATGTTCCTGTATCGTTCCCGTGCTTTTTAGTGCCTCAGGCAATATTCCCGGGGTCAAACCGGTAGATGGGTTTGCCATGGTTACAACGGGAGGACTGATCGGATTTCTGGCGGGGCCTTCCCTGATTGGGTTTGTTTCGGAAAAGGTCAACCTGTCAACCGGACTGGGTTTACTGGTTTTTCTGACAGCTATTGCGGCCTTTATTGCTTCCCGTAGTAAATTGCTTTACAATAAAAATATGACAGGCACTAATATTGAATATGATGAACAACTCTATTGATACGATTATTTTCGACCTGGGCGGGGTGTTGATCGACTGGAACCCGCGATATGTGTTTCATGAAAACTATTTTGACAGTCCGGAAAAAAGGGATTACTTTTTCAATCATATCTGTACCAACGATTGGAATGAAGAGCAGGACGCAGGCCGTTCCATTGTTGAAGCCACCCAGTTACTGGTTAAGCAATTCCCCGAATGGGAAACCGCCATCCGCGATTATTATGGAAAATGGACGGATATGCTTGGCGGACCCATCACTGGTACCGTTGAACTGTTTCGAAGGTTGAAAGATCAGGGTCTTCACCGTACTTATGCATTAACCAACTGGCAAGCCAACCTTTTTGATATCGCCCTCGTACGGTACGATTTTTTACACTGGTTTGATGGCCGGGTGGTAAGTGGCGAGGAAAAAACAAGAAAGCCATACCCTGAGTTTTATCATCGGCTGCTTGACAGGTACCGGGTAGATCCGGCCAAGGCTCTGTTCATTGATGATAACCTCCGAAATGTAAAAGCCGCCGAAGAACTCGGTATCAACAGCATACATTTTCAAAACCCGGAGCAACTAAAAGAATTGCTTCAATACCATCAAATCTTAACTTAACTACTATGAGCGATCAGGACCAGTTGAACAACCCCACCCCCGAGCCGGGACTGTTTGATGACTATATCGATAAACCATTGATAGAGGCTACCACCGGCCAGCGGTTTGTCAATTTTTTAATTGATAATGTCGTCATGCGGTATGGACTTTCCTTCCTGACCGGAGCCGTGGTAGGCGCCATTCTTGGTATTCTCTTTCCGGAATACATGACCGAGGTTGTGAATGAAGGGGAAGGATCAAGTCTGATCCTGCTTGGGATTGCCGTTGTGTTGTTTAACTATTTTCTTTATTACACCATCTGCGAAAAAGTATTCAAGGGTTATACCCTTGGTAAACTAATCACCGGTACACGGGCTATTCGGGAAGATGGCGGGGAACTCACGTTTAAGGACGCTCTCTTACGCACCCTCTCGCGCATGGTCCCCTTTGAGCCATTTAGTGCCCTTGGCGGTCGTCCCTGGCATGACTCCTGGACAAAAACAACTGTGGTAAAAGCGAGGTAAGAACATCTTCCTGAAAATAAATAAGGCACAGAAAATCATTTTCTGTGCCTTATTTATTTTTAAAGATCAATAACCTATTCTAATACCGGGCGAAGCCATTTTTCCGCTTCTTCCAAACTCATCCCTTTTCGGGAAGCATAATCTTCCAGTTGATCACGGGAAATTTTACCCAATCCAAAATAATGGCTTTCAGGGTGCGCGATATACCAGCCGCATACAGAGGCCGGTGGGTTCATCGCCAGGCTTTCGGTGAGTTCAATACCCACATTCTCTGTGGCGTTCAGCAGGGAGAATAACTTGAGTTTTTCTGTATGATCGGGGCAGGCCGGGTACCCGGGGGCGGGGCGGATGCCCTTGTATTTTTCCTTTATCAATTCTTCATTGCTCAACTTTTCATCCTTAGCATACCCCCAATACTCTTTGCGGGTGCATTCGTGCAGGTATTCGGCAAAGGCTTCTACAAAACGGTCGGCGAGTATCTGCACCAGGATCTTGTTGTATTCGTCATGTTCGGAGGCAAACTGGTCAATGTGTTTTTTGGCTCCGTGGATGGTTACGGCAAAAGCGCCCATGTAGTCGGTGAAGGCCCCCTGGCCCCCTAAGGGGGAACTTAGGTCGGATTTTCCCTTCCTGGAGGGTAAATTCTTTAAGGCGATTAATATCTTTTCAATGACGTCCTCTGTATGTTTGATTACCTCTTCATTTGTAAAACGTATGACTTCATATCCTTCATCATAGAGCCATTGGCTTCGCGCCTGGTCGGATATCTGGTTTTCAGGTAATTGATGAATAAGGCCATCTATTTCGATAACCAATCCATATTCCAGGCATACAAAATCAGCAATGAAATTTCCAATTATATGCTGGCGGCGGAATTTATAATTTTCAATTTTCTTGGATTTTAATAAACTCCACATTACTTCCTCGGCCTGCGTTGGATTTTTGCGGTGTTTCTCAGCAAATTCGTTTAAAAATTTATAGTTCCCTTTATCCGCGGTCATATAACCTGCTGCAAGCTCTTTCTCCCCTTCCCTTTGGGAAGGGGCTTTAGCTGTATCTTCGTCTATTTTTAAAGCGCTAGGGGATGGGCTTTTTGGTTTAATGAAATCTGCCAGTGAAAAATTAGGTTGTCCAACCGCTTTTTTCAATTGCTGTCGCAACATTTCCAGTTTTACTTCGCCTTTATCCGTTTGAAGGGTGACGGTATCGGCATTATTACTCTGGGCTGGCCAGATCCCGATCACGCCATCTGCGGCGAACCATTTTTCATTTACAATCCTGGCTACCATGGCTTGGGCATCATTGTACAAGCGTGTGGCTTCCTGACCAAATATTTTATCAGTCAATACCTCGGGGAAATGACCAGGCATTTCCCAACCAATGAAAAATGGACCCCAGTCGATGTATTTGGCAATGGTTCCCAGGTCGGCATTCTTTATCACTTTCACACCTTTTACCGCCGGGGCTACCGGTTTGTAATTTTTCCAATCAAAATATTCCTTGGTCACCACGGCTTCCTTGTAAGGGATCAGTGATTTGTGCTTCTGTTTATTTAAAAACTGTTGCCGAAGTTCATCATATTCTTTGGCTGTTTGTGCCAGGAAATTTTGTTTTTGGTCCTGACTAAGCAGCGTACTCACCGCGGTTACACTCCGGGAGGCATCCAGCACATGCAGTACCCCATGGTCGTATTGGGGCGCGATTTTTACCGCCGTATGCATACGGGAGGTGGTTGCACCCCCTATCAGCAGGGGCTGTTTCATACCGCGGCGTTTCATTTCATGGGCCACATGCACCATTTCATCCAGCGAAGGGGTGATCAATCCACTCAGGCCAACGATATCCGCTTTTTCTTTTTCTGCCGTATCCAGGATCTTATCGGCAGGTACCATCACTCCCAGGTCAATGATATCATACCCATTACAACCGAGCACTACCCCCACAATGTTTTTCCCGATATCGTGCACATCGCCCTTTACGGTGGCCAGCAATACCTTGGCAGATCCTTTGGCTTCACTGGCTACCTTGCCACTGGCTTCCTGGGCCTTTCTTTTTTCTTCCTTCTCCGCCTCAATATAAGGCGTGAGCACGGCCACTGATTTTTTCATCACCCTGGCGCTTTTTACAACCTGGGGGAGGAACATTTTTCCGGCGCCAAACAGGTCACCCACCACATTCATTCCATCCATCAGAGGGCCTTCGATTACGGATAGGGGCGTGGGGTATTTCTGTCGGGCTTCTTCTGTATCCTGGTCAATATAATCGGCAATGCCATTTACGAGGGCATGGGTCAACCTTTCTTCTACGGTCCCGGCACGCCAGGCTTCGTTCTTCACTTCTTCCTTGCCCTTTGCCTTTACAGTTTCAGCAAAGGCGATCAGTTTTTCGGTGGCTTCGTTGTTGGAATTATTGCGGTTGAGGATGACATCCTCGCAAAGCTGTCTTAATTGAGGTTCAATTTCATCATAAACCACCAACTGTCCCGCGTTCACGATTCCCATATCCATACCGGCTTTGATGGCATGGAACAGAAAAACGGAGTGCATGGCTTCGCGAACATGGTCATTCCCCCGGAAGGAAAAAGACAGGTTGCTCACCCCTCCCGACACTTTAGTCAGGGGCATGAGTTTTTTGATCTCACGGGTTGCTTCAATAAAGTCAACCCCGTAATTATTATGTTCTTCCAAACCGGTGGCTACGGCAAATACGTTGGGGTCAAAGATGATATCCTGTGGATCGTAACCAACTTTTTTGGTCAGAATGGTATAAGCGCGGTGACAGATCTCCACTTTGCGGTCTTTGGAATCCGCCTGTCCATTTTCGTCAAAGGCCATTACGATCACGGCGGCACCAAAGAGTTTACAGATCTCCGCCTGGTGAATGAATTTCTCTTCCCCTTCCTTGAGGGATATCGAGTTTACGATCGCCTTGCCCTGGACACATTTCAAACCCGCTTCAATGATCTCAAATTTGGAGGAATCGATCATGATGGGGATGCGGGCAATATCCGGCTCGCTTTGTACCAGGTTCAGGAAGGTGGTCATGGCTTGTACCCCGTCGAGCAGGGCATCGTCCATGTTCACATCCAGCACCTGCGCGCCACTTTCAACCTGTTGACGGGCAACGCTCAGGGCTTCTTCATATTTATTTTCCCGGATCAGCCGGGCAAATTTCTTTGAGCCGGTCACATTGGTCCGTTCACCCACGTTGATGAAATTCGTTTCGGGGCGGATAAGCAGTGGTTCGAGTCCGGAAAGTCTTAGGTAGGGTTTGATGATGATGGGTTCCTGCATCAGGTGTTCTTTTTGATCAATAGGCCTTTCAGATACGAGAAATTGTTCACGATCAGGATCAGGATGGAGATAAAGAGTAGTGCTTTTTCCATATTTACCAATTTTAACCTGCTAATTCTTTTTCTACGATCGGAAGAGGTCTTGGCTTGATATTTTTTACGTGTTCTGCAATATGTCTGATATGGTCGGGCGTGGTGCCACAGCATCCGCCTACTATGTTTACAAACCCTTCCTTGGCCCAATCTTCCAGGTAATGCCCGGTATCTTCAGGGGCTTCGTCATACTCACCCATGGCATTGGGTAACCCGGCATTGGGGTAGGCGGAAACATAACTGGCGGCGATCTGCGACAGCTCTTCAATATGGGGTCGCATTTCCTTGGCCCCGAGGGCGCAGTTCAGCCCCACACTTAGCGGCCTGGCATGCATCACTGAGGTATAAAAGGCTTCCAGGGTTTGCCCGCTTAGGGTCCTGCCGGAGGCATCGGTGATGGTTCCACTGATCATGATCGGTAACTCGGCCAGTTGGTTGTCCTTGAAATATTTCTTAACCGCATAGATCGCGGCCTTGGCATTCAGCGTATCAAAAATGGTTTCAATCAATAAAAGGTCCACGCCTCCGTCAACCAGGCCCTTTACCTGTTCATAGTAAGCGTCAACCGCTTCATCAAAGCTCAGGGCTCTGAATCCGGGATTATTTACATCGGGAGAAAGGGAAAGGGTTTTATTCAGGGGGCCAATGGCACCGGCCACCCATTTGCCAACGGATTTATTTTCGGGATGCGAGGCGCGGTATTCCTCAATGGCGGTACGGGCGCATTTGGCCGCAGCCAGGTTGATCTCATAAGCCAGGCTCTGCATATCATAGTCGGCCAGGGAAATCCGCTGGGCATTAAAGGTGTCCGTTTCAATGATATCGGCCCCGGCTTCCAGGTATTCCTTATGTATGCCAATGATGATCCGGGGTTGGGTCAAAACCAGCAGGTCATTGTTACCCTTCAGGTCAGATGGCCAGTCTTTAAACCGGTCCCCACGGTAATCCATTTCCGACAGCTTATGCCGTTGAATCATGGTACCCATGGCTCCATCAATGATCAATATCCTCTTTTCCAGCTCTTTACGTATATCCATACAAAAAGTTGTGTGGCAGACTGGTTAGGCTACATCAGGGTTATTACTATAAACGAGTGGGAAACAGTAAGGTAGGTTCCTTCCGCGTTTATTAGTTCTGATCAGGCCGAACAATAAACAAATCCGCCATTTGGGGCAAAGATAGCGTTTGCAGGGGGATTTTGCAAGGGGGGATCTATTGCCTGTTCCCCACATAAGACTCCACCGGTAACCGGTTCTGTAGGCTTCTTGCCAACGTCATTTCATCCGCATACTCCAGTTCGCCGCCAAAAGCTATACCCCGGGCAATGGTGGTGATCCTGCATGACAAACCCTGCAGTTTTTTCTGGATATAATAGATTGTGGTATCACCCTGTATGGTAGGGTTGAGGGCGAAAATGAGTTCACTGGTCCCTTCTTTCTGTACCCGCTGTACCAGACTTTCAATGGTCAGTTGGTCGGGGCCCACGCCATCCAGTGGCGATATGACCCCACCCAGTACATGATAGGTACCATTAAATTGCTGGGTACTCTCGATGGCAATCACATCCCGGATGGTTTCCACCACGCAAATGATCTCCTGCTTACGCATGCTATTGGCGCAAATCGAACAGATCTCTGCATCTGACACGTTGTGGCAACGACGGCAAAACCGGATGTCCTGTCGCATGCGGTTAATGATCTCGCTAAACTGCGACACTTCCTCCTTCTCCTGCTTAAGTAGGTGCAACACCAGCCGCAAAGCGGTTTTCTTGCCAATGCCGGGAAGTTTGGCAAAGGCGGCTACAGCGGATTCAAGTAATTGGGAGGATAACTGCATGGAGGTTGGTTGTTAATTAGACGGATTGTTGGTTGCGCAAATTTCAGATTATTTCTTCATTATCCTTGAAATCCATCTAATCTGCGAAATCCGTGAAATCCATAAAATCCTCAAAACCCTGAAATCCGCGAAATCCCTGCATTGCAAAAACCCCTCACTCGAGATCTAACTCATTATCCCAGCTTGGCCTCACGATCAGTTTATTCTTCAGGGGTCTGACAATTTCGGGCTGGAGCCTTTTTCCAAAAAACTCACCCGGGTCCCATTGACCATTGTTGTTTTTATCGTAAAGCAGGGCCAACTCATAGGTGCCGGGGAGGAAGAGCGGCGTGAAATATTCACCTTTGGCAATAGAAACAGAACTCACAAATCGTCCGTTCTGGCTGATGATGATCACCGGGTGCTGGAGGCTGTCGGCATTTTTAAACCGTATTCGCAGCGAACCATATTCTGATTGTCGCCGGGTTTGAAAATTGAGGGTATCCGTTTTTAATAATTGATGCCCCAGGCTATCGGTTCCAAATTCCTTTTCAAGTATGACATTATACCGGGTATCCTCCCGCAGCGTGGTGGCCAGCGTGGCTTTTTGCCGTAGGGAATCCAGTTCCCAGGTATAACCGGTGGCTGGGGTAAAGCTGGTATCCGTACTCACTTTTACCAGGGCCGGGTTAAAATCCTTCAGGGGTACTTCAAACTTCAGGGAGAATGGAACAAGCAGGTCCTGTACCCCACTCGAAAGGGAAGTGGTAAACTTGATCCTCGGGATCTCATTTGGACGTCCCGGGCTGGGGGCCGTACTAAAACTTGGGGGTTCGGGTGGTCGTTTGACGGCATAGGCATACAAGGTCACCGGGTTTGTGCTGTCGGCCACAACCACCGGTGAATCGGCAAACGCGAATAACTGCTCTGTGGAGAAGTACTTGCCCATGCCATTGTCATCCTTTAAAGCATACACATAATAGGTGCCGGGGGCTATGTGGTGAAAGCGAAACTCCCCCTGTTTGTTGACCCGGGCCATATACCGGGGTTTCTTATTTACCAGCGCCGAATCTTCTCCTGTACGGTGAAGCAATACAAACAGGGTAGAATCAACACCTCCCGTTTCTGCCAGGATCACATTACCCCTGAATTCAAGCGAATCAAAATAATTACCCGTGGTGAAGATGTAGGTAAAGTTCCTGAGGGCATTACGCTCATTGATATCCTGGATGGCATTGCCAAAATTGATGCTATAGGTTGTATTGGCTTCCAGACTGTCTTCCCATTTTACCGTAACCGTCCTTAACCTGGATTCCACCGTGGGGTTTACCTCGGGGGTGGGGGAGACCAATACATTTTTTTGCGCTTCCTGTAATTCAACATACTCATCAAAGGTAAAGGTGATCGTCCTGGCCGTAAAATGCTTGCTTGAATCAGGCGGGGTAACCGTTCTTAATACCGGTGGCAAAGAATCCCGGGGCCCTCCCGAAGGCGGGATCATATTGGCGCAGGAACTTATGACCAGCACATTGGGTGTGAGGATGGCAATAACCAGGATGGAGAGTATCCAGCCGGCAGTAATGCTTCTAAGGGAAAAAGGAGTCTTCATGTTTCTGGTCGTGGAGTGCAAACTTACAGAATGACCCCCTCAAATAGCAGGGATTCTCTCATTTTAAGAAAACAATATAACCGCCATCCGCGAAATCACTTTACCTCCCTCACAAACCCGCACCAATGACAATCCTCCTTCCCGCAACCGGTATAGAACTCCCGGTTCTGGATCTTGGTCCAGGTATCCACGATCTGTTGGGTCACCGTGGTGATATCGGCCTCCGTGATCACCAGTTTCTTCTTCTGGTACTGTTTTTTCTTATCAGGCTCAATAAAATCAAACTCAGTACTCACCACTTTCCAGTCTTTTGACTCATAGTGATCCACCAGTATTTTGTAAAATACAGCCTGTCGCCAGTAATCTCCCCCATTGGGGTTTTTATCACTGGGTGGCTGGGTTTTTTCCAGGCCATTATCCGGATTGCCGGTTTTGTAATCCACCACATTCACCGATTTGCCATCAAATTCCAGTTTATCCAGTTTGCCTTTCAGGGGTACGCCTTTGACGACCACATTGCGTATGTTTCTTTCAATGGCCACGATCTTATTCCAACTGTTTACATATTTTTCATAATAAGCCGGGAGTATCTGGTGACCGTATTCGGTACGACGGTCAAACTGTTCCCGGGTAAAACTCTCCCGGTGTCGGTGCATGTACCAGTCAAAATCCGCCACAAAAGAATGAACAGGTGGGAAGCTGTCCTTTCCATCATCCTGCATTTTCCGGAATAATTGTTCCAGCGCATAATGCACCGCCGAGCCAAATTCGGTATTCTCATTTTTCGGAGACGGAATCCGCACCAGGTTTTGGAAATAAAATTCAAGCGGACAGTTCAGGTAATTATTCAGGGCCGTTACGTTCATGGTAAAGCGATCCAGCATCCGGCCAATTACATCCTCGTCGGCCTTTTCCCATTCTGGGGCCGGGGCGTCGGCAAAACGCAACAGGGCAAATTCGTCTTCCACCCCTTCATCAATCACCACTTTTTCTACCGGCAGGGCATGACCTTCCAGCACCTCGGCAATAAACCGGGAGGGTTCCAGTTCCTTTCCATCATTTTTGAAAAGAGAATAGGAAATGTTCAGGTGTTGTTCAGCACGGGTCAGGGCTACATAGAATAAACGCCGCTGCTCCTCTTCGTCGGATGCCTGTGGCTGGGAGGAAAACAGGGTATCCGGGAACTTGTATTCCGCATTTCCACCCTTTTTCTTATCCCAGGAATAGGAATTGACCCCTACCACAAATACATGTTCAAATTCCAGTCCTTTGGATCCATGCGCGGTTAACAGGTTAACCCCCTTTTCACTCCCGCTAACACGGGTAAGGGGTAACCGGAGTTTTTCCTTTTCCATCAGGTCGAGCAATCCCACCAGTCCGGCCAATGACATTTCGGGGTCTTTCCTGTTTTCTTCCTGGATAAAATCAAACAGGGCCGAGATCACTTCCAGGTCTTCGTGTTTATTGGGGCTTTCCACTACCTGGCGTAACAACCCGGTGGAGCGTATCAATTCTTCAAATAATTGTTGGAGGGTCAGATTCGGCACGGCGGCGATCAATCCTTCCAGTATGGCGCTGGCCTTCTTTAGGGGTTCAGGCAGACCGGGAGTGAACAGATCCGGGTCGGGGAGGGCTGCTTTTTCGGCCATCAGGCGGCGGATAGAAGTGGGGTCTTCTGAAAATTTTCTCTCTGAAACCACAATACTCAGTTTGGCGATTTCTATCGGCTTTATGCCAAACCAATGGTAGTGGAGGATTTCAAACAGCATTTCATCACCGCCATAAGGGGCATCATGCTCGGCAGCGAGGTAACGCAGCAGGTTGATGATCTTTCTGGCGAGGGGAATATTAAACAGGTTCTCGCTTCGCCTGGAAAACACGGGAATGCCACGCCAGCGTAGAAACAAGGCCAGGTCCTCCCCGTATTTATTCTCGCGGAAAATGATCCCGATTCGTCCGGGTAGTACACCCGAGTTGACCAGTTTTTCCACCTGTAGCGTAACCCCGATCATTTCATCACGCATTTTGGGATATTCAAAAAGCTTGGGGGTGTGCTTTAGGCCATTGATCTTTTTGTTGGCCGATACCAGGTCCTTGCTCAACCCATCGATCTTTTTTACCAATCTTTCTTCATTCTTTTCAATCAGGTATTTTGAAACATCCAGAATAGGTTGGGTGGAACGGTAGTTATTGGTCAGCACCACCGTATTTAATACCTCACGGTATTGCTGGGCAAAGTCAAGCATATTCTCCACATTGGCGCCCTGGAAACGGTAAATACTCTGGTCGTCGTCCCCCACCACAAACACATTGGGTTTATCCCAGTAATTGATCAGCAATTGCACGATCCGGTTTTGCGTTCCGCTGGTATCCTGGTATTCATCCACCAGGATGTACTGGTATTGTTCCTGGTAATTCGCCAGCAGGTTTTTGTTTTGTTCAAAAGCCCTGATCACCCAATTAATCATATCTGCAAAATCGTAGCGGTTTTTTTTCCGCATCAGGTCCTGGAAGCGGTCAAACTGGTTGATAGCGGCTTTCAGCGTCTCCATTTTTTCCATCGCCTCATCTATGAGATGTTGCTTCAGGTCGCCGGGATTGAAGTTGCGGTACTTTCTCCTGTAAACAAATTCATCCCTGGTAGGAAGGGAGGTGATGTACTCATCGATCCTCTCAATCATATAGGCAGGGGTCCAGCCCTCCTGTTTCATGCTGCTGAATAATCGCTGCAACCGCTTGGCCTCAAAATACACATCGCCCCGGTATCTCTTCAGGGGGTTGTTTTTGGGGAGGCCATCGATCAATTCTTTGTAAAGCGCAGCCTGCTCCAGTTCTGAAATAGGATCAAGGGCGGTTTTTTCAAACAAACTCAGGTTTTCCTGGATCACTTCATTGCAGAATCCATGAAAGGTGGTAATGGTAACCTTGTAAGAATCCGGGCCAATAAACTGAAGCAGCCTTTTTCGCATGGCCACCACTCCGGCCTCCGTATAGGTAAGACAGAGAATGTTTTCAGGTCTGGCGTCCGTATCCAGCAAAATCTTCCCGATCCGGCTGGCCAGGATCTGGGTCTTGCCCGTCCCCGGTCCCGCGATCACCATCACCGGACCTTCAATGGCATCCACGGCAACCCGCTGCTGCGGGTTCAGCTTCTCATATTCTTCCCTGAACTTGGCTTCCAGTTTTTCTTTTTGATACATGTAAACTATTTCTCCTGGTTATGGTTATTAATCCGCGAAATCAGCAATATGGCCACCCACAATATCAAGAAAACTCAATTCATTCCCGTTACCCTCACGGAGGCCTGGGCCTTTTTCTCCAACCCTGCAAATTTACAGGCCATTACCCCGCCAAAAATGAATTTCCGGGTCATATCAGAACATCATGGCGACAGGATGTACCCCGGTCAGATCATTGAGTACAAGGTAAGTCCTTTGCTTGGGATAAAGATGTATTGGATGACCGAGATCACCCATGTAAAAGACCAGGCCTTTTTTGTGGATGAGCAACGGTTTGGTCCTTATTCCCTCTGGCACCACCAGCATCTTTTTAAAGAAGTGCCGGGTGGGGTGGAAATGACGGATATTGTCCATTACCGTATCCCCCTGGGTTTCTTAGGTGATTGGCTGAATAAATGGTTTGTTAAAAAGGAGTTACGGGATATTTTTGACTACCGCTTTCAGAAAGTTCGGGAGATATTTGGCGAGTAAATGCAGTAATTTCGCCCCCGAACCATTCAACATGAAAATAAGGCTTGAAATAGTCAGCCTCTTTGTTATTCTTCTTTTCGCTTGTTCCCCGGTTTCCAGGGCACAATACCTGCATAATTTTCAACAAGACGACACCCTTCAACGAAAGCTTTTTCTCAATGAATCGCTATTGAAAAAAGATGCGGCTGTCAAGGGTATAGGTAGCAACTATGCCGAAGACTACAAACGCATATTCAAGGAGCAGTTTACCGAGATCGAGAAGTTCTGGGGCAGCTCGAGACCTGTAACCGAAAAAGCAGCCTATGATTATTTGCAAAAACTGGTGGCCAAACTTGCTGAAGCCGAACCATCCTTAAAGGGATTGGATATTCGGGTGGTGTTTTCCCGCGATTGGTGGCCCAATGCCGTAAGCATGGGTGATGGAACCCTGGCCCTGAATGCGGGACTGGTTATCTATATGCAATCTGAGGCTGAGTTGATTTTTGTCCTGGCACATGAAATCGCCCACTATTATTTCAAACATACCCCTGAGGCCATCCGGAAAATTGTGGAAACGGTCAATAGTGAATCCTTTAAGGCAGAGATCAAGCGGATAAAATCACAGGATTATGGGAGAAACCAGGAGTTTGAAAAACTCATCAAGCAACTTACTTTAAATACCCGTCGCCATGGCCGTGACAAGGAAAGCCAGGCTGATGCTTTTGCCATTGACCTGATGATCAAAGCCGGTTATGCCCCGGAAGCGGCGCGCAACACCCTGCAGTTGCTCGACAAAGTGGATGATACCTTGTTTATTAATCCACAGGGGGCTGAGGTAGAGAAAATGTTCAACCTGCCCGATTATGCGTTTAAAAAGCGCTGGACACAGAAAGAATCGATGATCTTTGGAGAAATGGTGGAGGATGTTGATGCGAAAACCAAGAAAGAAGAAGACTCGCTAAAGACCCATCCGGATTGTGAGGTCAGGATCAGGCAGCTTGAACCTATCATTGCTAAAGCGACCAGTGCGGGGAGAATGAACCAGGTGGATTCCGCTTATTTTCAGCAATTGCGACGTGATTTTTATTATGAGATCATGGAGGAATGTTACCGGGGGAATCTGTTGGGCCGCAACCTTTACTATGCCATGCTTTTATTAAACCGGGAACCCGGGAATAAAACAGCTATCTTTTCCATTGCCAGGGCCTGGAATGATGTTTACAAGAGCCAGATGGACCATAAGTTAGGGTTAAAAGTGGAAACGGAGGATAAAACCTATCCGGCCGGCTATAACAACCTGTTGCGGATGATCGCCCGTATTAAGCTGGATGAAATACTGGCCCTGAATACGGCCTTTTGCAAAAAATACTATGAAGAAATGAAGGATATTCCGGCCTTTAAAGCGGAACTCAAACGACTTTACGAATTTAAAAAACAGCGGGAGCTCAACAAATAAACACTATTTATGAAAAAGCGACTTTCACTTATTGTCCTTTTGACCATTACCGGTCTGGTAACAGCAATGGCCCAGTTATCTGCCATTGACAATGTATATAAGATCAATATCAGGAATACTGATGCCATCAGGGAAGGATCTGAGGTTAAGGGGTACTATTTTTTCTACGCCAGTGATAAGGTAGATAAACAAAATTACGAGTACACGCTTCAGATAACAGATGATAACCTGAAGAAGTTAAAGGAGGTCAAGTTTGTGGATGACAAGAAAATGAACCTGCTGGAGTCTTCCTTTAATGGCACCGACCTGATCTTCCTGTTTTACAATAAGGAGGACAAGACCCTGGATTACCAGGTTTTTGGCGCTGATGGGAAGAAGAAGTTCAACTACATGCGTCAACTGACCAATAAGGAGAAGCGTTACCTGGCCGCCACGTATTTTGTAAACAACAATGATGAGAACAACTTTAAGGGACTGTACCCGGTAGATGGGTTGGGTTTTATTTCCAATATGCCCAGTCGTGAGGACCGCGATTATACTTTCCAGATCGACTTTTTCAGCAGTGATAAAAGAAAACAATGGACCTATATCCCTACGGAAGATGCCAAGAAATTTGTGGGTGATTACCTGGGGTATAGCAATGGGGTGGTATATATCGAAGTGTTGAAGTATTCCGGGGCTTTTGACCAGAAACCGGAGTCGGTCATTGTTGGACTTTCGCTGGAGAATGGGAAGAAATTATTTGAGATTTCCACTGATTCCAAGTACCGGTTTTATCCCTCCACGATGTCGGTATTAAACGAAGGGGAGGGTTATATCTATGGGGAGTTTTTTGACCTGAATGATAATATCATGAAGGCCAAGTCAAAGGGTTTTGGGTTTTGGAAAGTGAGTGCAGAGGGCAAGATCGAATCGGAGAAGTATGTATCCTGGAGTCTTGACCTCGGTAAGTTTCTGGATGTAAACTCCAAGGGCAAGATCGACGATATCGGCTATATGTTTCTGCATAATATTGTGCAGGTAGAAGATGGAAGCATATATGCCATCGGGGAGGGGTACAAGAAGGTAGCCAGCGCCTTAGGGATAGCCAGTGCCTTGCTGGGTGGAGGCAACACCCGGATCAGCACCACTAAGATCAAGATCACGGACATGATCTTTATTAAGTTTGACCGAGACTTTAATGTAAAGGAGGCCAAGATCTATGATAAGAACTCCAACAGCATAGAGTTGCAGAGCGGGTATGATTTTGTCAGTACTCCCTTATTGGGCAAGATGATAAAGTACACTTATGGCGGGTTTGACTATGCCTATACCCAGGTAAACAAGGATAAGACCGCGTTTAGTGTGTGTTATACCGATTTTGTGCGGGAGAAGGGATACCGGGGTGGGACCTTTAATTCCATCAGTTATTACGAGGGTAAGATCACCACGGATAAAATCAATACCAAATCGGAGGCATCTCGTTCGCTGGTATTACCCGGTAAAATGGGACAGGTATTGGTGTTGGATTATTACCGGAAGGATAAGCGGGTGGAATTGCATTTTGAGAAATTGAATTAATTGAAAGGTTGAAACCACAGAGACACAGATGCGCAGAAGAAAATTAATTCTCTGCGCATCTGTGTCTCTGTGGTTAACAAATTATCCGGGCATCCGTGTAATATACTTCTCGATCTGTTTGATCTGATCGACGATCTGCGGGGTGGTAGGTTTTAATGCTTTTGCTTTCCGGAAGAAGTCTTTAGCCGCCCTGAATTCCCGTTTGTTCATCATCAGGCTGCACATTTGGAGGTAGGCGGTGGCTTCGTTCTCTTTATCGGGGAGACCGGTACGGATGGCGCTGCGGATATAGCTTTCTGCCTGTTTGAGGTCATTTTTCTGCATGGCGAGAAGACCCATTTGGAGCATGCTGGCCCCTTCGGCTTCTTTCATGGGCATTCCCAGGTCGAGGCCTTTTTTCATCATTTTTTCGGCCCCGTCGAAGTCTTGTTTCATCATAGCCAGGTTACCCTTGAGGGTATAGTAAACCGAGCGGATGGGTTTATAGAGCAGGTTGGGGAATTTGATGCTGCCGATTACTTTTTCGGCTTCTTCCATATTGCCGGCTTCCAGGTGTTCCTGGATAAGGCGGAGGGGGCCAAAGAAGAAATGGCCGAGGATGAGGATCAGTCCCACGAAATAAAGCGGAAATGCGGGCCAAAACCCTGAAAAATAGTTTGTTACGCCACCAAGAACGATCAGCAGGATACCCAGTTGGAGGCGGTATTTGATAAGCAGGTTATAAAACTTCATGGCGCGAAAATACGACCAGGATTTTAACCTTGATTGTGGGATTTTAAGGATTATGCGATTTTCTATGGATCCAGAGATCAAATTTTAGGCTAATACTGGAAATTAATCCAGATAATCCTTCAATCCTCAAATCATGGTCTGTCGTTATTAACCTCCACCCAGTACCCATCCGGGTCCTTCAGCCACAGTTGTTTCACGCCATCCACCCTCGTGGTTATGCCATAAGGTTTGCCGTCCCAATCTTCCCATTTTAGTCCAGCTTTTTTCAATTTTTCCACGAATATCTCCATGGAAGGCACGGAGTAGCAGGTATGTTGGCTTTTGTAGTATTCTTTGGGGCCTGGGGCGCCTGAGATGATGTGGAGGGCGGAGCCGGGGCCGGTGCTCAGCCAGGTATGTTTGCCATCGTGAAAGGGTTCGGGGATGGTATCAAGGCCAATGATATCCCGGTAGAAGGCCGTGCTTTTTTCCAGGTCCACCACAAAGATGGCGGTATGGTTGATCCGGGTTTTGGGAGGTTGGGCCTGGCTACCCGAGGCGAGCAGTCCCAGGGTGACCAGGGAGATCCATTTTTTCATGCAGGTTGGTTTTTGTTGAAAGATAGGGAGGAATGGGGTATTTTTGCGGCCCTTGGTCCCGTAGTTCAATGGATAGAATAGAAGTTTCCTAAACTTTTGATACAGGTTCGATTCCTGTCGGGACTACCCAAAGGGACTTCAGTTGTTTTTCCACCTGAAGTCCCTTTTCATTTTCCCCTAAAACCACTTCAATCTTCGCCAACCTATTCTCTGGAGTATGTTGAAGGGGTAGGGCACCGATATCCCATTCGCTCCCATCAGTGTTTTGGTTATCATTGATTGCCTTCCCAAAATTTTTCCGCAACTTCTTCGTTTAGATTAAACTTTAACCTAATGTCGTAGTCTATAGCTCCAACATTTGGTTGAAATTCAATACGCTATGAAAAAGAAGTTAGTCCTCGCCCTCCTGGTTACCCTGGTTTTTATCGGTTGTAAAAAAGATGACACCCCCGCCCCGGCGGATGAAACCATGTACTTCCCCCCGCTGACGGGCACCACCTGGGAAACAAAAACCACCGCCAGCCTGGGCTGGAAACCCGATTCCATCCAAAAATTGAAAGATTACCTGGCCTCCACCAATACCAAGTCGTTTATGATCCTGATTAACGGCCGGATCGTGATGGAAGAATATTTCAATGGCCATACGGCCACTGACCAATGGACCTGGAACTCCGCCGGCAAGACCCTCGTGGCCACTACCACCGGTATCGCCCAGCAGGAAGGGTTTGTAAATATCAATGATAAAGTTTCGAAGTATATCGGTACGGGTTGGACAAGCGCCCCACTGGCCAAAGAAAACCTGATCACCGTGAGAAACCTGCTGACCATGACTTCCGGACTTAGCGATAGCAGCAACCTGGTGATACCGGCCAACCTTACCTATATGGCCGATGCGGGAACCCGCTGGGCCTATGGAAATGTGTTTCAGGAATTAATGGATGTAGTGCAGGGCGGAACTGGCCAAAGCTTTGAAAACTATTTCTCCGCCAAACTCAAAAACAAGATCGGCATGGATGGCTCCTGGAACTTTGGCCCCATCTTCAAAATCTATTCCAGCAATACCCGAAGCATGGCCCGGTTTGGCCTCATGGCCCTCAACAGAGGCAAGTGGAACAATGAACAGATCATTAATGAAACCTACTTCACCGAATGTACCACCAGCTCCAACACCCTTAACCCTTCCTATGGCTACCTCTGGTGGCTGAATGGGAAAGGAAGATACATGGTGCCCCAAAGCCAAACCGTGTACAATACCAACCTGGTACCCAATGCCCCGGCGGATATGTTTGCCGCCATGGGAGCCCAGGATAACCGGGTTTATGTTATTCCCAGTAAAAAAATGGTCGTGGTTAGAATGGGTGATTTCAGCGACCCCAATAACCCGGTCTTTGCCCTGTCTGGTTATGATTTTAACCTCTGGGCAAGGATCAACGCGGTGATCAACTGATCGGGTCTTACCGGTTGACTTTTATCGCTTCGCTCAATACCCCCAGGTCGATATCCGCTACCGAACGAAACTTGATGCAATATCCCGTTACGGTTGCTTTCCCGATCTTCTTGCCATAGGTTTTGGGTAGAAGGGTTTTGTCGGCCAGCCCCATAACATAAACCGATATGCCGGATGTATTGGTGCTTAACCCTACCTGATAAAATTCTTTGGTGGAGCCATCGGCATATTTGATGGTGTAGGATCCATAACCAATGTTTGGATTGGTGACGATTTTGCCCTTGCTGTCCTTGCCATCCAGATACCAAAGTTTGCAGGCTGGTAATTCTTTTTGAAATAAGGCATGGAGCAACTTCAGGTCGTTGCGTTTCGTTTCTGGCTGCCCTTCGATATAGGTTTTTATTTGCGCTTTGACAGTCATAAAAAAGGTTTATAATGATTTTACTCCGTGAAGGTCAGGGTTTTTACCGCTCACCCTACCTGTATCCAAGGTATATTTCTTTTTTATAATTTCCCATAAATCTGTGAACCAAACCGCTGCCACCAAATGCTTGGACTGCTGATTCAACTGGGAATTTCCTATCTGCTTATCTGGCTGATAGAAAAAGGGAACCTGTCATTCATGGGTTTTACCCCTACCCGAAAACGAATGGCTGATTTTGCCATCTTCTTTATGGTGGCAGCGGCCTGTAGTTCCATCACCTTCTTTCTACGTATGTTTTTTGGCGGGGAGCGTTGGGTTCTCAATCCAGATTTGAGCGCCTCCCTTATCCTCAACGGTTTTTGGTATCACCTGAAATCCGTTTTGTTTGAGGAACTCCTATTTCGAGGAGTTTTATTCTACCTGCTTATCCGCCGTTGGGGGATCAAGGCCCTTTGGGTCTCCGCCGCAGCCTTTGGCATCTATCACTGGTTTACTTTTGAAGTATTCAATAATCCGGTAAATATGCTGGTGATCTTCCTCATCACCGGATTAGCGGGTCTCGTTTATGGATGGGCTTATATGAAGACCGGCTCCCTCTATACGCCCATTGCCATTCACCTGGGGTGGAACCTGGTGGGTTCCTTTGCCTTTTCAAACGGGAATACGGGTCCGGGTATCTGGGTTCAACCCCAACCGCAACCCGAAGTCCAGGTTTCCATGGGCGTGTTTCTTGTGGTCTCCTATTTTCACCTGCTTCTTTTCTATATACTCAACTACCTGATGCTTAGAAACAGGTCCGATAAGGTTGCTTAAACCCTCAATTTGCCCGCTTTAGCTCCGCAGGGGGAAAGGGCAGGCCGGTTTTTTTACCTTTGGTTGGTGAAGAAGCAACATTGGTTATTAGGATTCATCTTGTCGGTCGGCATATCGCTCATCGCGTTTTCGCCCAGGTTACTCCGCATGCAAGAGGTGGATGTTAAATTCCTGGTGGTCGGGCTTCTCTACAATTTTGTGTTTTGTTTCAGTTGCTGGATCGTGTACCAGTTTCTGTTTTACCAATGGCGTCTGCTAAAGGTTAAAAAGCAAGGATCCCTGTATGCGGCGGTGGCCATATTTGCTGTGGCTCTCCTTACATTTCCCTATGATTATTTCTTCTCCATTTTTACCCCAAAAGCCATTCAGTTCCCGGAAATTTCAGGGGGAAAGAGGCCCCTTATCCTTTTGTTGAGAGGGCTGCTGGTTAGCGGTCTGTTTTTTTTCATCAATTATTACCTGCATATCCTGGCTGAAAAACAAAGAAACCAATTGGAACTGGAGCAGCTTAAACAAGCCCAGTTGGCGGCCAACCTATCCTCCCTGAAAGAACAGTTAAGCCCCCATTTTTTATTCAATACCCTGAATACGCTGAGTACGCTTACAGAGGAACCGGCCGTTAAGCAGTTTGTTTCGGAACTGGCCAATGTGTACCGCTATGTACTCCATTATAAAGAACTGGATGCCGCCACCATTCGACAGGAATTGACATTTCTGGATTCCTATCTGTACATCCTCAGTACCCGGCTTGAAAAAGCCATGGAGGTGGAAATAAAGGTTGACAAAGCAGTGGAAGGCGCAAGGATCCCGCCACTTGCCTTGCAGTTATTGATCGAAAATGCCCTTTAGCATAATATTGCCTCTTTGAACAAACCCCTGAAAGTGACAATTCGGAATGATCAGGACGGGTACCTGGTGGTGAGTAATACCTTTCAACCCCGGTCCTCCGTTCCAACTTCCAATGGAATCGGGCTGGCCAACCTGATGCAACGTTATCAACTGGTATTTAATAAAGAAATAGTCATCGAACCTTCTGAGCAAACCTTTACTGTTAAACTCCCCATCATAAAATGACCAATGTGCTGATCATAGAAGATGAAGCAAAGGCAGCGCGCGAGCTGGCCAATATGCTCCGGCAGATTGATGAGGACATTGCGGTCCTCGCCATCCTGGATTCTGTGGAGGAATCCGTAAAATGGCTGTCCTCCCATAATCCCCCTGACCTGGTATTTTCTGATATTCAGTTAGCTGACGGTTTATGCTTTGAGATATTTAACCAGCTTGAACTCCGAAGCCCGGTCATATTTTGCACCGCCTTTGACGAGTATTTGATGAACGCGTTTGAAACAAACGCGGTGAGTTACCTGTTAAAACCCATTGGCCGTGAAAAAGTCGAAAAAGCCCTGGAGAAATTTTGGGCCATGAAGTCGATTTTCAAGCAAGAGGATGATAAGGGGCTGACGGGGCTTCTCCAGCAATTAGAACTGCCATACAAGAAAGCCCTTCTTGTGCATCAGAAAGAGAAGATCATCCCTCTGCCAGTCAATGAAATTGCCTTTTTCTACCTGGGAAAATCCTCCATCAACATAGTAACCCTATCGAATAGCAAGTACCAGCTTACCTCCTCTCTGGAGGAAATTGAAAAATCGCTTGATCCCGAGATGTTTTACCGTGCAAACCGCCAATTCCTGATCAATCGAAACGCCATTGCCAATGCGGAACGGTTTTTTGCCCGGAAATTAGTGGCAAAACTGATGGTTGATACCCCGGAAACAGTCATCATCAGCAAGGCCAAAGCCTCTGAATTCCTGAAATGGTTGGAAGCCTAATAATGAGGTTTCTGGGGCCCATAATATTTGGGACTTACCCAATTTTTCATCAGCACCCCCGCCTGTTTTAATCACCCTTTTGCCCGCCTCGTATATTCCTGGCAAACTTCTTACCGGCGTCGTAGTCATTGGGTAAACCCTGTTGTGTCTCGATTATTTACGTTGATATTAGGTTTCAGTCTTTGTCTGAATGTACTTCCCCAGGCCCCACATCCCCGGGCTGCACGACTTGCCCATTTTCTTGGAAACCGTAATGCCAGGATACTTGGCTGTGACAGCCTGGCCCCTAAACTGGAACTTATCTATCTCGACTATTTTCTATCGGTAAAAAGAAGAGAAGGGCTTTTCCCGGTAAGAAGAGCATACCGGTATATGTTGTGGGAAGTACAGGAAGCTAAGAGAAGGATCTTGACCCTTCTAAACAGAAAGGGACGAAGAATATTCAGGAGACAGGTTAGAATGACGGGAAGCATACTCTTGGTTCGCGGCTCCCCGGTCTAACTCCTGGCTTTCCATCGTATTAGCCTTGCCCGTTTTGGATTCCTAATTGCCCGTTTCACCCAAATACCACTTTGTCAACGATCAGGTCTTTTTCATTTTTGTATGGCAATAAATCAATGGCATGATGTCTTTTGTTTTTAAACATACCACCGTTTTTTGGTTGATCATGATGGGTCTGGTACCACCCACCCAGGCGCAGGTTGACGAAGCAAAACTCACTGGAAAATGGACCAACGAAGACCGGACCCGGGTATTGGAGTTTGTTAAAAACGGTGATACCTATGAGGCAATCATCAGACAGGCACCTGACAAGGAAATGATTGGGAAGAAGCAGATCACCGGGTTGGTTTATAAAGGGGGAACTTTCAAGGGAACTCTGCACCTGCCCAAAAGAAATAAGGTTTTGCCTTGCACCTTAGTGATCAATAGTGATGGCCTACTGGAATTATCGGCAAAATCAGGTTTTATTGGTCAGAAACAGACCTGGTCAAAATTGGATTGAACCTGGATTACAGAGCAGGGTTTGATAAAAATGTATAGTGATGAAATGCAGGAATTATATTATTGGCCTTATACTTGGGTTAGTCCTCACCCAAACAACCCGTGCCCAGTTTCCTTATGGCGACAAGTGGTACAATAATCCGCTGGGGTTTAAACCCCTCGAACTTCATGCGGGTATGGGATTTTTGGCTCCGGCTGTGGCAGTGAGTGCTATCATGATTTTTACAAAAAAGGATAGTTCACTGCGTCATCGACTATCCCTTTACAATGAAACAGGTTTTTCCTGGGGGTATAAGTATCCTTATACCTATCTGCCGCAGAATAACACCGGCATTAATTTTCAACTAAGGAAGTACCTGTCCATTGGTGTGGAGTTTGATATCTATTTTCCCAAAGACCAGTTCAATAACACCACCGGTTTTGCCATCCGCCCCTTTGCCCGGTTTTATCCCGTTAACAAGGAAAATTGGCGCTTGTATTTTGAATCAGGCGGTGGAATGATTTATTTGTCTGAACAGTTTCCAAAACCTACCGATCAGGATAACAGACTGGGTACATTTTGGAACGGAACGACCAAGTATGGGATAGGCAGTGAAGTGCAGTTAAACAAGTCCAAAGCCATCCTCTTTGGCATCCGGCACCTTCATATTTCCAATGGAAATAAAAAGGGGGTGGAAAGAAACCCTTCTCATGACAGTAATGGGTTTTTTATTGGGTTTTCGCATCGTTTTCAATAAAAGTTGAGTTTTTCTGGTTTAGTCTTTTCTCCGATTTCTCAAGTGCTATCCTTTATCTTATGGGAAACCTTTTTAAAACTATTCCCCCAACCTGGCTACCCTTAGGTACCGGTTGGGGGAATAGTTTACTAACAGCTACCCAAACCACCATCACATTTTCACTACCTTAACCACCGTCCTGGTGGTGCCCAGTTGTACCTCAACCAGGTAAACACCGGCGCGGTAGCGTTCTCCAAACTGGTAAAGACCCGTGGCTGGCCCCTGGAAGCGATCCATCAATTGACCAACACCATCATACACCCTTATGGTCATTTCCAATGTGGACTCTGACCGGACACTCAGGGTAAAGCCATGTTGGGAAGGATTGGGATAAACCGTGATATCTTTCAATGGTCCTTCCTGTGTTTGTTTTCCTTGGGACTGGGTTATTGCTTCATTGGTTCTGTAGTTATCACAAGGGCCTACCTGGGCGCCTACCCCATATAACAAAACCAGGGCTGCCTGCCATTTTTTATAACAGGATTGTGAAGTACCAAACCAGCAGATCAATACCTCATCTTTTTTAGGGCCACATCGGGCATCCACCACATAAATGGTTTTGGTGGCCGTAACGGAACAACCTGCCGCATCAGTAACCGTTACGGTAAAATTGTAAGCACCGGCTGTCATAGGCGGACAAACCAGGGCGGCAATCGCGTTACCTCCATTCGACCAGGAATATCGATATCCATTGATACCCGGATAGGGTGTGCCGCCGGATGGTACAGCGAGTAATGGGGCACAGGTTGGTCCAAACCCCATGTACAGGGTATTTACCTTACCCCAAATAAGCAATGGGTAACTGTCAGCAATAGTCACATTCAAACGTTGATTAACCTTCACGATCATGCTGCAGGTACTCATATTGCCGGCAAGATCCTTCACCAGCCATTGCACCGTGCTGGATCCCGGATTAAAGGGGCCACTGGCATTTGCCCCATTCCCATTCCGTGTAGTGGCGCCGGTAATCGTATAGGTAATGCTTTCTATTCCTGTGTTATCACTGGCTGAGAGTTGCGGGATTGTATAATAATTGCCGGCCTGGTAACAGAGCGTTTGTGGAGGGGGGCAAACAATTACAGGCGGAATAGTATCCAATGGTGGAGGCAGGGCATAGGACCACCAGTCACCCAACGGAATGGCCCCGTTTGTACCCAGGCCAACATAAGCAGTATCGCCAATGCTCATGCCCACAGCAAAGGAGCGAGCTTCTCCGGGGAAATCCTCCAGTCTTGTCCAGGCCGAGGCGTCTGGGGCTACCGGATCAAACTCCCATACATCTTTAAGCCCTGAGTAATAGTGACCGCCTACCACATACCCTTTATTGCCGATGCTAAACAAGGCGGGTTGATACCTTCCTTCAGCCGGAAGATCGGCTTTGCGGGTCCAGGTATCAGCCACAGGGTCATATTCCCATAGATCATTCATACGGGTGTCGTAGTAGTAAACCCCAAAACCGATATAGCCTTTGTTGCCAATACTAAACCCCCTGGCAGCGGTTCGTCCCTGTAATGGCACACTGGCTTTTTGTGTCCATTGGCTGTCTGGCTGGGCAGCCGGGTCAAATTCCCAGAAATCATTGTAATAGGTGGAATTGGTCCAGGGGCCTTCCCGGTATTCACCCGTTCCCAGATAGGCCTTGGAACCTATGGTGAATGCGGCAAAATGATACCTTGGCCCCGCAGGGAAAGTATCCTTTACCGACCATGTGTTGGAGGCGGGGTCATATTCCCACATATCATCTTTCCAATTGTAAGAAGCACTGATGCCGGTTCCGGCATATCCCTTATTGCCCACACTAAATCCAATGCCATAAGAGCGGATGCCACCCCCAAAATCGGCGCGCTGGGTCCACGTATTGGTTTTGGTATCATACTCCCAGAAATCAGCTTTGTAGGGAGCCGTGTCATCGGTTCCCGTACCGACATACCCCTTTGATCCTATACTAAAGAAAAATGCGCCATACCTGGTGCCGGCATCAAAGTTTGCCTGGGGTGTCCAGGATCCCTGTCCCAAACATACAGTCGCCAGCCAGGGGAGTAGGAGAGGTAAAAACTTTTTCATAAAATGATATTTTATGATCTCTTAAAAGACGCTGAAATGAGTTTCTAAAAACCCTATCGCAGGTCTATACCAAGTTTTTCCATTTCGGATATGGATACAGAGGGAGGGATCTGGCCTTTCTTGATCTTTGCAATAACCAGGGTGGCCACTTTTTTTGCATCCGACTTTGTTTTAAAACCTTTGTTTCCCGGAAGACAGGGAATGGTGGGTTGATGAACAAACAGGGTGTTGTTTACAAAAATGTCGTAACCATACCCATGGCTTTCTGAATGGATCAACTGATACCGTACCGGTTGGTCTTTAGTGGAAAGTCTTTGGCTGCCCGGCTCGCTGTTTGGTGAATTAGCAGGTTGTGCGACCGATAAATGAGAAAGAATAGCAAACAGGATGCCCATCAGCAGCTTCCTCGATTTTACTATCGTTGGAATACTGCGCACCTATTTAACCGTATAAAGGCAAGTTATAGCCACAATAAGGCTAAACCAATGATATTGGTCAAGTACATGTTTGTTGGAAAACCAGCAGTGTAATCTTATTGCAGAATGATGGGTATGGCATTTACGGTCACACTGTTGAGACAGGGAAAAACCCATTTCCCCGTGGTGCTGTCCATATACATATTGTATGGAGAGGAATCTCCATACAATCGAATCCATGCTTTTGTGCCGGCTGGCCAGTCGGCCCGCGGCAAACCAGGGAATTCTCCCGTTGCATTGGAGCCGGTATAGGTAGTGAGAAGGGTGGTGTATTCAAATTTTTTATCCGAAACCAATGAATCCCGGCTGGCAAACAGGCGATAGTGCCGGGGTACGCCACTCAGGTTTAAGAGAGGTAAACTGTTCATCCAATACGCAATGGCGCCATTGGGTCTTGGCTGCACATCAAACCAGGTAATCTGGGTGGATGATTTTTGCGAAACCCCCATCGGCTCAAGTTGCAATGGAATATTCACGGAATCAACCCGCTTGGGGTGTTGAATACCAAAATATTTCATGGTACCATAACCTGGTAGTGAATATTCTAACCGGTAGGTGCCAAAGGGTACATAGGTAAAGGTGAACTTCCCACCCTGTCCCGATTGGGTGGACACTTCTTTGATTCCATTCGATAGCTTAATGGTAACCCCGCCCAAGCCACCGGACACCATCCCATATTCATCCGTAACCAAAGCGGTCCCGGTAATATGACGGGTAGAGGCATCTTTTTCTCCATTCTTGGAACAGGATAAGAACAGGGTTACAAGACCAACATAACCCAATAATTGTAAGACCCGTATTTTATTTCTCTTAAGCATGAAGTCCTTTAAAAATGTTGCGCCTGACTGTACACCACTCCGTTTTCCTCGTACACCATCTTATCCGTGTACACCGATCGGAATGGGATCTTTTTTACGAGGTTACCGGCCAGATCCAAAACCACCATCGTTGATTTTTCCGGGGTTGGCCCGGTATATTGATCATTGATGGGGAAGATCAGGTATTTATTCGTCAGCACCGGAGCCAGTCCCGTAAGCAGGGAATTGGCAAACCTCTTGGTCCAAAGCTGGGAAACATTACTGGCATCAAAGGCATACATGTCCAGGCTGTCGATCGAATAATAATGGGCCAGGTAGAGTTTGTTATCGCGGTACGAACATCCGAGCGGGGCAATCAGTTGAGAGAAGGAGGCATAAGTAGTCAACAGGGAAATATGCTGCGAGTTGATTACCGAACCCGTGCTAAGGTTCAACTGGATGGCCTGATATTCATAATTGTTCAATACCCTCACCACAATCAGCTTGTCATTATCAAGAAAGTTATAGGTGTATTTGTATGCCGGGTTGCTGATATTTGTTTTCCATAATACCTGACCATTTGAGGCATCAAAACACACCGCTTCATTGGCATAGGCGGAAAAAAGCTTCCCGTTCTTTTCCAGGATTTTGTTCTGCATGGAAAAATTGACCGGGGTTGCCCAGGCTTCCTGGCCATTTACAGTATTAAAGGCTTTTAGCACCGACTGATCATTGGCATTTCGGGTCATGCAAATCACTTTGTCACCCGATACCACCGGAATACCATTAAAACTGGTAAATACGCCTCCGGAATCGATCTGGCGCTTCCAGTAAAAAGTTCCTGTTTTTTTATTCATCGTCATCAGGTAGCCATGATCCCACACGCTGGTGGGATAGGTAAAGAAGATCAGGCTATCCTTAAAGGCAGGTTCCCGGTATGTGTACGCATCAGAAAAAGCCAGCCAGCTATGTGTCCATACCATGCCGCCAGTACTGGCACGATAGCAGGTCATGCTCATATAGTTTCCAAAATAAAAATAGCCGGAATCAAAGGTCATCGGGTTGCCGGAAGAGTTGTTGTAGATCAAAATAGGCGCCCGCCAATAAACCGAGTCAGTGGAAGGTTCAAGTTTCATGAATTCGCCAACCACATTTACATATAACATGCCATTGGGACTGGCCGGATTGGGTTCGGGGTCATCATCATTTGCGCGGGTACAACCCGAAAAGACAAAAAGTGATATTAAACTCAGTGCCAGTATGTGTTTCAGCCAATTGGAGCCCATAGATCCACACATCCTTCTTTATAGCAGATGGATTGGAAAGGTAACAGTTATTCCCAAGTTTTAAAAGAGTAATCATCCGTAATTCTCCGAATTCATTACCTTAATGTTTAATTTGTTAGCTTTTTCAAAACCGATCATGAGGATTGATGCCCGATATTACCTCCTCTTCCTGTTTCAAATAATAATAAACACGAATGTCCGGGCCCAAACAGCCAGCCCTATTCCTTTAAACCAGGTCCGATTACTGGATGGCTCCCCGTTTAGAAATGCCTTGGAACAAGACGCGGCTTATTTGCTCACCATTGAACCCAATAGGCTTCTTCACCGGTTTTACATCAATGCCAAACTGCCACCAAAGGGAGAAGTGTATGGAGGATGGGAAAGCATGGGTTTGTCGGGTCATACCCTCGGGCATTACCTGTCGGCCTGTGCCCTGATGTATGCCAGTACGGGGATGAATGAATTCAAGATACGGGTGGATTATATAGTGGAGGAACTCAGACGTTGCCAAAAAGCCAGGGGTACCGGATATATAGGTGCCATTCCCGATGAGGATTCCATATTTGCCCAGGTGGCCCGAGGAGATATTCGCTCGGGTGGTTTTGACCTGAATGGCGGTTGGAGCCCCTGGTACACGGTGCATAAAGTAATGGCCGGACTAGTGGACGCCTATGTTTATACCCGAAACAAAAAAGCGCTGAACCTGGTAACCGGTATGGCCGACTGGACAGCCAGGGTGGTTGATCCCTTGCCGGATTCACTCCGGCAGAAAATGCTGCGGTGTGAATGGGGAGGTATGAATGATGTACTCGCCACCATTTACCGCCTGACGGGTAAAAGAAAATACCTCGACCTCTCCTATAAATTCTTTGACGAGATCGTGATGAAGCCTCTTTCAGAACGGATTGATCCGATGCCCGGCAAACACTCCAATACCAATGTGCCCAAAGCAATAGGTAGCGCCAATCAATACGAGATAACCGGTAATGAACGTGATAAAACCATCGCTTCCTTTTTCTGGGAGACCATGGTTAACCACCACACTTATGTGATTGGTGGAAACAGCAACTATGAATATTGCGGTGATCCCGACAAACTCAATGATCGCCTCAGCGATAATACCTGTGAAACCTGCAATACCTACAATATGCTCAAGCTGACCCGTCACCTGTTTGGCTGGTCACCCCGGGGCCGCTACATGGATTACTATGAACGCGCGCTTTACAACCATATCCTGGCCTCGCAACACCCGGAGACCGGTATGATGTGCTATTTTCTTCCTCTCCGTATGGGAGCGCGCAAACAGTTCAGCGACCCCTTTAATACCTTCACCTGCTGCGTAGGCACAGGCATGGAGAATCATGCGAAATACGGGGAGAGCATTTATTTTCAATCGGTAAAAAATAAAAAGAATGACACCGACAGGTTGTATGTAAACCTGTTTATTCCTTCGGAGGTAAATTGGAAGGAGAAGAAGGTTAAGCTGACCCAGCGAACAAGTTTCCCCGAAACCGGAAATATCCACCTGTCCATAGAAACAAGATCCCCTGTATTATTTGCCTTGCATGTGCGAAATCCTGCCTGGGCAAAAAAACCAACCCGGGTTTTGGTCAATGGCCGGGAATGGTTGGACTTAACTGAAAAGGATGGTTACCTAATCATACAAAGGACCTGGGTTAACGGGGATAAGGTCGAGATCATGTTTGGGATGGATTTTTACACGGAAAGCATGCCGGATAATAAGGACAGGATTGCCATTTTGTATGGGCCACTCGTGATGGCCGGTCAATTAGGCGACAGCCTGCCCGATCCGGTTTATGGTATTCCGGTGCTTATGACCGATGAAAGAGATAGCCGTAAATGGATCAAAGCCGGTAATCAAAGCCCGCTTATGTTCACCATGCAAGGCATAGGCCAACCCTTTGATGCCACCCTCCGGCCATTTTACCAAACCTACCAACAGTATTACACGGTGTACTGGGACTATTTCACCAAAACCGATTGGGAGAAAAAGAAGGCAGGATATGAAGAAGAAAAAAGACGACAGCGGGAAATTGAGACACAGACCATTGATTATTTCAGGATCGGGGAAATGCAACCCGAAAGGGATCACGAACTCCAGGCCACCGAAAGATCTTATGTGAGTGATGCCCTGGGTGTGATGGGAAGGGAAGCAAGAGCGGATCACCATTTTTCCTTTACCATGAAAGTGGATCCGGCATTGCCCAATTCACTGCTATTCGTTTATATTGGGGATGATAAAAACAGGACCTTTGATGTGTTGATCAACGATAGGTTGTTCACTACCATTGAATGGAAAGGTGGTGAATCAAATAAGTTTTATCCGGTGGAGTATCCGATTCCGGCGGAAATAACAAATGGCAAGACCAGCCTTCGTGTGAAAGTGCTGGCTTCTCATGGCAAAACCTCAGCACGCCTGTTTGGCGTTAGAACCATAAAAACTAAATGATCATGAAAAAAGGGCAGCTTACCCTGGCGCTCCTGGTCACCCTTTTGACCGTTAAGGCCCAGCAAACCGATTACCCTATCCAACCCGTTCCCTTTACACAAGTACAAGTGTTGGATAATTTCTGGAAACCCAAAATCCGTATCAACAAAGAAATATCGATCCCTTACACTTTTGGTCAATGCCAACGTACTGGGCGCATGGATAATTTTTTGCGTGCGGCTGGATTAATGCCGGTGGATACCACCACTGCCTTTCCTTTTGATGATACAGACCTTTACAAAACTATTGAAGGCGCTTCTTACAGCTTGCATACAGAACCCGACCCCAGACTGGAAGCCTACCTGGATACCCTGATCGCCCTTATTGCCGCTGCCCAGGAACCGGATGGGTACCTCTATACATTCCGGACCATGAAGGCCCCCAAGCCACACGATTGGATCGGGAGCAAACGCTGGGAGAAGGACGAAGACCTGAGCCATGAATTATACAATAGCGGTCACCTGTTTGAAGCCGCCGCAGCACATTACCAGGCCACCGGCAAACGCAACATGCTTGATATAGCCCTCAAAAATGCCGATCTGCTGGTTCATGACTTTGGATGGGGTAAAGTAGAAAAATTCCCCGGTCACCAAGTCGTGGAAACCGGGCTTACCAAACTGTACCGGATAACCGGGAAAAGAGAATACCTCAATCTGGCCAAGTTCTTTCTTGACCTGCGGGGTAAACCCGGTCATTACAACCAGGAATACAGCCAGTCGCATATTCCGGTGGTGGATCAGCATACCGCTGTAGGGCATGCCGTGCGTGCGGCCTATATGTACACCGGTATGGCCGATGTAGCGGCCCTGACAGGAGATAAAAAATACCTGGCCGCCATTGACGATATCTGGAATGATGTGATCGGGAAAAAATTATACATCACCGGGGGCATTGGTGCCACCGGAAATGGCGAAGCCTTTGGGGCTGATTACGATTTGCCGAATATGAGTGCCTATGCCGAAACCTGTGCTTCCATTGCCAATGTGTATTGGAACAGCCGTATGTTTCTGCTGCACGGCGATGCCAAGTATGTGGATGTGCTGGAACGGGTACTCTATAATGGTGTACTGTCTGGTGTATCCATGGGCGGCGACCGGTTTTTCTATCCCAATCCCCTGGCCTCCATTGGCCAGCATCAACGCAGCGCCTGGTTTAGTTGCGCCTGTTGTATCTCCAATATGACCCGCTTTCTTCCTTCCATGCCCGGGTATGTATATGGCCAAAATGGAAATGACCTGTATGTCAATCTTTTTGTGGGAAGCAGCGCTAAGGTGAAATTACCTGCCGGCAGCGTAACCATTCATCAGGCTACCAATTACCCCTGGGAAGGAAAGAATATCATCACGGTGGAGCCTGATCAAACCGCCGCATTTACCATCAAGGTTCGGATACCGGGATGGGCTCAGTTTCAACCCCTTCCCGGTGACCTGTACCAAACGATTAATAAACGGGCAACGCGTATTGTCATCAATATTAATGGCAAACCGTATTCCTATATAATGGAAAAAGGATATGCGGTGTTGAACCGTGTCTGGAAGAAAGGAGATAAGATCAGTTTTGAATTGCCCATGACGGTACAGAAAATACAATCAGCCGCGGCGGTAAAGGCCAATGAAAAAAGATTTGCCCTGCAACGCGGACCCTTGGTGTATTGCCTCGAAGGACCGGATAACCTGGACGCGTCGGTGATGAATATTGTGGTAGATAAGAACGTGGACATCAAGGCTGGTTTTGATAAAAACCTGCTCAATGGGGTGGTGACCCTTCGCATGCCCGGATGGTCGGCAAAAGCCGATCCGGCTGGTGCCAGGGTCCTCAACACCCGTCAGGAAGTAGTGGCCATCCCTTATTATGCCTGGGCCAATAGGGGGCCGTCTGAAATGGAGGTCTGGATTCCCTATGATGCCTCCGTGGCCAGACCCAAACCTGCCCCAACCATTGCCAGCAAGAGCAAAGTGAGTTCCTCCCTGGATAACCCAAGGATGAACAAAACGCTGAATGATCAGTATGAACCGGCGGATTCAAAGGACGCCAGCGCCTCCTACCTGCATTGGTGGCCTAAAAGGAACACCACCGAATGGGTGCAGTATGATTTTGACGGCACCTACACCGTTTCAGAGTCAAGCGTGTACTGGTTTGATGATGGTCCCTTTGGGGGATGCCGAATACCCGCCTCTTGGACGCTTTACTATAAGATAGGAGAGGAATGGATACCGGTAAAAAACCTTATGCCCTATTCGGTAACCAAGGATCAATATGACCGGGTAAAATTTGAACCCGTAAGCACCCGCGCCATGCGGCTGGAAGTAAAATTACCGGCAGATAATTCCGCAGGGATTCATGAGTGGGTAATTTTTTAGTTTAAGATAAATACCATAATTTGCAACTGAATTTTAGTTGCAAGTTGAAAAAGCTATGAGTATGGAGTTGATTTTTGGAATTAACCAGAAGGAATTATTGTATGGCAAGAATGGAAAAACTCATAGAAAGGCTTTTGTCAAAACCAACAGATTTTACCTGGCATGAATTGGTGCGGATTTAAATCCTGAGTGAAATGATGAAATATAAATCCTATAGCGCCGCTATACATTATTCGGCAGAAAATGAGGTGTTTTATGGCAAAGTGTTTGGGCTAAATGATCTCGTGAGTTTTGAAGGCTCAACCGTTAAAGAATTAAAAAAGGCATTTAAAGAAGCGGTAGATGATTATCTGGATACTTGCCATAAGCTTGGGAAAGAACCGGAAAAAGCTTATAAGGGCAGTTTTAATATTCGGATCCCGTCAGAACTCCATAGGCAGGCTGCCTATTATGCTTCGCTTCAAAATATATCATTAAATGACTTTGTCAGGTATGCGATCGATCATTTATTGTCACAACCTCCTGCTAACTTCTCCAGATAGGTGAAGCCAGCAGGGATAAATGCAGGACTTAAACGATGAACTTACAGGGTCTTTTTCCAAAAATAATAGGATAATATCCCCGGCACGATCCAGCCAAGCATGCTGAGCATCCTCGGATCAAAACTGCCACTGACAGCCACTCCTGAATATACAGCCCCGGCCAGGTCAAAGAACAAACCGGCATAGGCCCATTCTTTCAAGGTTTTTAGCCCCGGAATTAGGATCACCACCGACCCAATGATCTTGGCATAACTGATAAATTGAATAAAGTAGTTGGGGTAGCCCAGCCAATCATGGAATATCTTGACCACCTCTTCACTCGGGCCAAGTCCGCCAATGGAAGAAAAGATCATCAACCCGGAAAAAATGATGGTAAATACCCAATAAAGGACCTTCGTTGTGTTTTGTTTCATAACCTAATTTACAAAAAATTCAAACTTTCCTAGATTTTAACTCCTACAGTAAGATAGAAATTTCGCCCATCGCTTGGCCAGATTCCTGGACCGGGGTAGAAGGTGGGGCGTTTGGTAAAATAGGATTTGTCAAAAATATTATTCACTCCTGCTCTGAAAAAGAAAGCACTATTGGTTCGAAGCGAAAGGTTCAGGTCCCAGATTCCATACCCTGGTGTGTACCCTTTTGCGCCAGTTACCGGGGGAACTTTTGTATTCAATGCGTCGGAATAAGTGGCCGAGGTATAGTTGTACAGCAAGGTAGCGCTAAGCCCTCTGAATAAAAGATCGATTCCATTCCTGGTATTCCACCGGGGTACGGCTTCCACGCGGTTACCCCCGATGGATATATTGGTAGTGCCTGTATAGGCCTGGGCATCGTAATAACGGGCATGGGTATAGGCAGTGGAAGTAAATATTCCGGCATAGAGCTGACCAGTGACCGGAAATTTATATTGCGCAAATAACTCCGCGCCCCAGGTGCGGCTATTGCCAATATTCGTGCGGTACAGGAATGGTGTTCCGTTGTTATCGGTGAGTACCAGGGTACCCAGGCGGTGATGATAATCGACGGCAAAGAAGCCAACATCAAATTGTAGCCGGTTGCCCAGTTTTCCTCTTATTCCCATTTCCGCATTTAATCCAAATGCGTCTTTCAGGTTCTTGTCAATTTGTTCATAGGTAGAGGCAGGCACGATATCCTTAAAGATCACCGGTCTGTAAGCCTGTGATATACCCGCATAAAGAATGTTTTCAGGGGTCAACTGGTATTGGGCGCTGATACCCGCCAGTATAAAATCATGAGAAATGGTAGTTGGCAAAGGGTTGACGGTATAATACACGATCTTCCCACTCATTTTTGAATCGCCCTTTTCCCACCGAATCCCTGGTGAAATGGTCAACCGGGGGCCCACCATGAAATTGTTCTCGGCAAAGAGCGCGATATTTTTTGTCTTGAAATGAATGTCCCGGCCAAACACAGGGTCCACCAGGCTCAGGTCATATCCTGTTCCGGTGGTTCCTTTGCCCAACTGGCGACGATGAAGATCATTGTTCATATAAACCAGCCCCATAGTCAACTTGGCAGGTACATTCCCGATCACATAGCCATGTAGCAAACGCAGCTCGACGGTTTTGCTATTGAATCTGTCGATATCAACCTGGCGGTTGCGGTAAGTGCCTGTGGCTCGGTCGATCGTATCCGGAACAGTGGCAAAAGCATCCAGCATCACACTGTTACGAAGTCCAAATACTCCCGAGGCTACCACACTCAATTGGGTGCGGGCTGAGAAACGATGATTAAGGCTAAGTGCCGGGACATAAATATCCGGACTAAAATAATTACGGCCTCGTGTACTCATTTGCGGGTTTGCCAAAAACATGCTGTCATTCAGTGGACCAGGAATTTGATAACGGTATGTTGAGCGGCCAAATTCTACCCGGAGACTTGTTTTATCCGTAAAGCGATACTGCAATTGAAGATATTCCGCCTCGGCATCCGACCGGCTATTGTCGCGATATCCATCCGCATGGCGTTTGTAGAAATAAGCATAATACGAGAATTTTCCCTTGGTGCCCGACAAGGCATTGTAACTGCTCATCATCCCAAAGGAACCAACCGTATTGATGCTCTCAAAACTAAAGGGTTTTGAAGAATCGGGTTTCTTTGTCACATAATTGATCATCCCCCCAAACTGGGCCCCGTATTGCAAGGCGCCGGTGCCCCGCACAATCTCGATCTTGTCATAACTCTCCATGGGTGGGCTATAATGACTGGCCGGATATCCATACATATCCGAGTTGATGATGATGCCATTTTGCCGGATATTGAATTCCCAACTCCGGTGCGGGTCAAGTCCACGGCTGGAAATATTCAACTGGTTGCCGCTACCATCCATATCATACACAAAAATACCCGGCACTTTGGAGAAAAGTTGCCGCCCGGTCTTGATCGCCACATTGGCATTGATACCAGACAGGTTTACCACTTCATTCTTCTTACCGGTATAAAGAAAACCATTTAGTTCGTCGGGCAAACGCGTCACATCCCGGCGTTGCCAGGCACGTATCAGAACTTCTTGCATGGTTTTTGGTTGGAGCGAATCGTTTTTCTCTTGCGCGGAGGAAACAGAGCATACCCCCAGTACAAGAAAGCTAAGCAGGTACTTTCTCATAGAGCGAATGTAAAGATAATTTCATCGATAGTCCAATGAGTATTGTCATAAGCAGCATACCGATGACCTGACCATTTAACCTGATTGATCCGCATTAAGGGATACGGACATTGAAAACGACTTCAAGGTCGGTCGTTGATTTAGGGCTGTTTACCTCATCATATTCTGATTTGTTGGGCGGGTTTCCCGGGTAATGACGCAGTGTTACTTTTACTGTTCCCGAGGAAGCTGATCCTGAAGTCCAACTACTGATAAGTCCCAATGGTAGCCCCAGGGAATCCTTGTCTGAATCGCCATAAAACAAATAAAGCCCCGGGGAAGATTTAAAATAAAACCGGTGCGCATCCCCTTCGGCCCGGATTTCTCCGGTAAGGTTGGTAATAGGGGTACTGGTTTTATTTAGCAGGGTCATGGTGACCTCATAATCTGCGGCAAAGGGAAGCACAATATCATCTATGCTTGGGGCCGCGCCACCCGGTCCATCCGGGTCATCATATTCAAAGGTAAATGGGATATTGGGCCCGCCGATTGAAATGCGTTTAAAAGTCAACTGAAGGGTTGTGATCAATTCTTCCTGGTTCCCTTCTGTTTTGTCTTTCCTGCAGGAGGGAAAAACGATCAGGTAAACCAGCAGAAGGTAGATTGAAAATTTAATTGAACTTTTCATACGATGGCTAAGGCTTTGTTTTATCAGAATCACCCATACGAATGTAAAACTAATTCCAAAGTCACGCAATTGAGTGTCGTCAGGTTCTGGCAAGATGGGTTAACTTTAGTATAAATCACAGACAATGAGGATATTTCTGGTAATGTTGTTCTCCGTGTGCATCTCGATGGCAAACGCACAGGTAGCGCAACCGGCCCCATCCCAGGTTTGCGCGGGCAAGCTTTGGCGGTACCCCGACTTCCCATCAACATTCATAAAACCCAGGAATGTGGATGTGTGGTTACCTCCCGGTTATTCCCCGGATAGCCTGTATCCTGTTTTGTACATGCATGATGGCCAGATGCTCTTTGACAGTAATACAACCTGGAACAAACAGGAATGGAGGGTGGATGAAAACCTGACAGAGGCGATCAGCATCAGGAAATACGCGCCCATGATCGTAGTGGCTGTGTGGAATATACCCGGACAACGACATGCGGATTATTTCCCCCAAAAACCATTTGAATCGCTGACCCGTGCCCAGCAAGATTCCCTGTATGGAGCCAATCGCCAGGCGGGACAATCGGTCTTCAATGGAGAAAAAATTCATTCAGATAATTACCTCCGGTTTCTGGTAAAAGAACTAAAGCCTTTTATCGACAGTGTATATCCAACTCATCCCGATCCTGCCAATACCATGATCGCTGGTAGCAGCATGGGTGGCCTGATCTCACTTTATGCCATTTGCGAATACCCCAATGTGTTTGGTGGCGCCGCCTGTTTCTCCACGCATTGGCCCGGGGTTTTCTCCATGCAGAATAACCCCATCCCGGATGCTATCTTTCAATACATGCGTAAAAACCTGCCAGACCCCGCCTCGCACCGGATATATTTTGATTACGGGGACCAAACGCTGGATGCCATGTATCCCCCGCTTCAACAGATAGCGGATGTAATAATGAAAAAGAAAGGCTATACGGAGAAGAATTGGATGACCCAATTCTTTCAAGGAGAAGACCACTCAGAAAAGGCCTGGGCAAAAAGGATGATGATGCCGGTTTACTTTATATCCTCCAGCCGGTAAAGGTCATTGATAATTTCCCCTGCGTTTGCCATACTGTCTATGCCAAACGCAGGGGAAACAAACATTATTGAATACGGGTATTGAATACCACTTCTATGTCTGTGCCTGATTTGCTGCTGTTAACCAGATCGCCTATCGCTTTATTAGGTGGGTTGCCCGGATAGTGACGCAGGGTAATGGTGGTTGTTCCGGTAGCAGCCGCGGCGGTGGTCCAGGAACTGCTCAATCCCAGGGGAACCCCGTTTGGATCCACATCCAAACCCGATATCAGCAGGTTGCCTCCAAGCGTATGTTCAAAATAAAATCGGTGCGCATCGGACTCTGCCTCAATCTCCGTAGTGATATTATCCACCGGATTGGCCGTTTTGTTTAGCAGGGTAAGGGTGACCGCATAGGTTTTGGATGGGGATAATACAATTTCATCCTTGGTAGGGGAAGCGCCACCCGGACCATCGGGGTCATCATATTGGAAAGTTAGCGGGGCACCGCCTCCATTGGGGGTAAAAGTCAATTGCAGGGTAGTGATCACTTCTTCATCATTTCCCTCTACTTTATCCTTTTTGCAGGATACAAGAACCAGGGTGGATACTAAGATTAAGAATCCCAAATAGCTAAGATTACGTTTCATACGTTGGGTTTATTTTTTAAAATGGTATTTAGTTTAATAATCAAACCATGGCTTCATGCCATTAGCTTTTTGAAATAGGCACCTTAACGCGTATCCCCACATTCCTTCCCATTTCATCGGTGAAATAACGCATGCTGTTCAGGTATTCCCGGTAAACGGTATTTAATAGATTCCTTCCTGTTACAGCAATTGTTACAGGTTGCTTGCGGATATGAATGGTGGTGGAGGCATTCAGGTGCAGTAAATGATAGGACGGGGGCGGGGCTTTATAGTCCTGTTTCCCGTTTTTTTCAGAGGGTACCTGATTTTGGCGCATCACATGCTGTACTTCCAGGGAAATATAGGACCCGGTCAATTTCTTCCCATCCTTGAAAGTATAAGTCAGTTCATTGTTGATGCGATTGGCAGGCATCCAGATCAACCAGTCTTTTCGCGTTTGGTCACGCGCAAACAACACCGACCATTTGGATTGCCATTCCAGGGCCGGGAATAACCGCCAGGAAAATGCCAGGTCGGAGCCCGACAATACGGCATTGGTTTGCTGGTACACAATCAGCGGAAATGCTCCGGCAATGGTTAGTACCGGACTATCCGGTTTGGGTTGCTGGTAAATGAAATCATGGATCAAATGCGTGTACACAACCCAATCAAATTGAAAAGGGCCCTTATTGTAATTAAGGTTGGCGGTGAAATGAAATGCCTTTTCCGGTTTAAGGAAAATATTCCCCCGCTCGTAGGTTGCCGTGCCATGATGGATGCCATCACTCAGCAGTTCATTAACATAAGGCGCGCGGCTGGATAAACTGATCCCCAGGTTTGCTTTCCATCTGGCTGAAGGCCGGTAAATGATATTGGTGGAAGCAGCCAGGGTGGTAAACTGAAAATCATTATTGATCGTATCGCCATTGTATTTTAACCGCCGGGTCTGAATGAGTTTGTGATCAAATCGTAAACCACCCTGTACCTCCCAGTTATGATGTGTCCATTTCTCAATGAAATAGGCGCCTATGTTGAAGGCATCATAATTGGGAATAAAGTACCGGCCGCCATAGGTATTGTTTTGTTGCGAAGAGGCAATGCCTGCCGTACCACTGAAATTGTTCTTTCGGGGCTGTTCCCACTGTATCTCTTCCGACAGGGTTAGGATCGAAAGGTCAAGCTGTGGGCGGGTATTGCTGCTACTCCGTACAATATCATACTCCTTGCGGTTATTGATCTGGGTGGCCACCAGTACATTGAACCGGTGCTCCCTTTTGTAAAAACTTGTCTTGATCCTGGCCAGGTGGTGCGCCACATCCTGGTAGGGCCGTGCGATCGAATAACTGTTTTCGCCAAGAAAGACCGGATCGGGTCGCGAAGCGGCAATCGCGTTCTGAAGGTCAGTCAGGTTGCCAATATGCGATCCGGTGAAAATACCGACTTGTGTAGAAAAGAAACTGTAATACAATTCGGTATTAAAACGGTCCTTTTTCCACCCGGCGGTAACCGAAAAATTGGCTTCCTGGTTTGCCGTATTGTTCAACCGGTAATGGGGTGTACTGATCGTAGCGCCTTTTTTAAAGGTACCCTGTAGCCTGTACCGGAACCCGGCCCATTTTTTTACCTGCTGTTCCCAGGTGCCAGAGAATACATATTGCCGGTTATTGGTAAAGTAGGCTGAATTGATCTCGGCCGCATATCCGCTTTGCAACCGCAGCGGCCTGGGTTCTACCAGGATAACGCCGGCAATGGCATCCGATCCATATTTAAGTTCATCCACACCTTTGATCACCACCAGTTTGTCGGCAATAAACGGATCGATCTCCGGGGCATGTTCATTTCCCCATTGCTGTCCCTCCTGTCTTACCCCATTGTTGATGGTCAGTATCCGGCTGCCATGCAAACCATGGATCACCGGTTTGGAAATGGTGGACCCTGTTTGCAGTTGGGTCACCCCATTGATACGGCTTAAAGCCTCCGCCAGCGAAAAACCCTTTGTTTCTTCCAATGCCCTACCGGCCAGTTCCTGCTTAAACCCCGTATTCGCCACACCCTTTTGGGCTTCCACCACCACTTCCCCCAGCGTTTTCCGGGCATGTGGCATGATCAGGTCCAGGTGCATATCCTTTGACAGGGTAATCACCTTTTCAATGGTATCACAATCCACGTGGGTAATGATAATGGTATAAGGACCGGGACAGAGATGTTCAAACAAAAAATCCCCTTTGTCATCCGTAATGATCCGCATGCCCAACTCACGGATGGACACTATGGCACCGGTAAGCTTCTCCCTTGTATCGGCATCCTCAAGATGACCCGTCAACCGGAAATCACATACCTGTGCCTGAAGGGTAAACCCAGACAATGACAAGAATAATAGAAAAGCTAATTTTTTCAATCTCATGAATTGGAAGAACAGAAATAGGCAGCCGGCTGCCATTAACGATCAGGTTCATCCAATAGCGGGAGGGCCACGGCCTTCCCACCAGAAACTGGGAGATTGGGCCGCTTTAGTCAATAATGGAGTGGGGGTGACAGAAACCGGGACAATCGCGGGAACCAAGATCTCCAATTTCCCATGTACATAGGGCGAAGTAGCGGCCAGGTCATTAAAATGACAATCTGTACCTGCTTTGTGGATCGCTTCTGTTTCACCAGACGACCATTTAGCGGGGGAATCTGTATGCCCGGCAAACAGGTCATGAAAATAGGTTTGTGGCGTGATGCCAATGGTCAGCACCAACAGCGCCAGAATCGCCCCTATTCTTTGTATGACTGATTGCGGGTTCAATGCAAATGCAATATAGTTGCAAAAATAGGGTTTTTCCGGAATTTACAGATCAGGTTTTTCGTGGCGGTCACGGCAGAAGGCTGCGACCGCCACGAATCCCTTTGCTACATTTTATCTGCGGGAATGGGGTTAGGCACCATATTCTTAACCGGTTTGGTGCTTTTCAGGTAGGCAAATATGGCCTTCATGTCAGATTCATTCATATTGACATAATTCCTCCAGGGCATTGGGGGTAGCAGGTCCCGGTTGGTTTCAATACCCTTCCATTTTCCTTTGGTAAGGGCGATTTTAAACTGGTCAAAGGTCCAGTTACCAATCCCCGTTTCATCAGAAGTAAGGTTTGCCGCAAAACTGACACCCATGGGTGTGACCAGGGAGGTTGTTTCCACATGGTGGAGAACCCATCCTTGTTCAAAGACATCCTTATTAATTTTTCCAATGGGAACTCCTTCACGGTATCCGGCAAGGATAAAGTTGGTGTCCAGCATGGGTCCCTGGGCCGTCATGATCTTGGGTGTGTGGCAATCGTTGCAGCTCCCGATTGTGACCAGGTAATGCCCTCGTTTAACTAATGAATCATTGGAAATTTCAGCGGATTCCTTTGAGGTGGTGGTTCCTGAATTACAGGAAATAAAATAAATGCCGGCACAAGCCAGCATGAGTAATGTGATGGCGCGCATGACTGTTGGTTTTGGTTAAAATTGAGGGAAGAAGGTACGGATATTTAAGATATTAATATCTTATTTAATTTTAAGAAATGTGACCAGGCGTCGTTTTGAACCTAAGTTGGTATCTGTTGTTATCTTGCGCTTGAAAGGATGTGTTTCTATGAAAAAAGGATTTGCCTCTACCCTTATCGCTCTAATCATTTGTTTTTCCGCGTTTTCCCAAACAGGTACCTTATCAGGTACTGTTCGTGATGCCCAATCCGGTCTGCCGCTTTCGGGGGCCACACTTCGCTTTAATGAAGGGGAAAAACAAGCCACTACAGATAGTAGCGGGCGCTATTTCTTTACCGGTCTGGTGCCCAAAACCTATAACCTTACTGCTTCCTATGTAGGCTATTCGCCTTTTACCTTTTATAATATTGTCATTCGCTCCGAAGGAAACATAGATGTCAATTTTGAACTGGTTCCCGAAACCAGGACATTAACCGAAGTGGTGCTTCGGCCAAACCCCTTTCGTAAACCACTAAACACCCCCTTGTCTGTACAGAAGCTCAGCCAGGAAGAAATTGCCGCCTATCCAGGTGGAAACAATGACATCGCCAAAGTGGTACAATCCTTCCCGGGGGTGTCTGGCTCGGTTGGCGGATTTAGAAATGATGTGATCATTCGAGGCGGGGCCCCCAATGAAAATGTGTATTACCTCGATGGCATTGAAATACCCAATATTAATCACTTTAGTACCCAGGGTAGCGCGGGTGGACCGGTGGGATTACTTAACGTATCCTTTATCGAAGGGGTAACACTTTCCACTTCCTCATTTGGCGCCCAATATGATAATGCCCTTTCCGGAATCCTGCAGTTTGACCAACGCAATGGAAATGCCAACCGGTTCAATACCAACTTCAGACTTGGCTCCAGCGAAGCTGCTATAACCTCAGAAGGCCCCCTTTTTAAAGGAGATAAGGAGCAAAGCAAAACCAGTTTCCTGGTTTCTGCCAGACGGTCCTATCTCCAATTACTCTTTAAAGCCCTTGATCTTCCATTTTTACCCGATTATTGGGATTATCAATATAAGATCAGGCACCAGATCAATGCGCGAAATGAAATCATCTTTACCGGGGTTGGCTCGGTGGACGATTTGAAGATCAATGAACTTAAGGAATTTGACGCTGAGCAAAAAGCCATTCAGGACCAATTACCCGTAATCCGCCAACGCTCCAATACGCTTGGATTGAGCTGGCGCCACCGGTTCAAGAATAACAAAGGGAATGTACTCACCGCCCTTAGCCATAACTCGCTTCGCAATGAGTTCTTTCAATACACGGATAACATCCGGGAAACCGGTCTCTATTATTCCAATGATTCCAAAGAGCAGGAAACACGGTTGCGGGTAACCGTTACCCAACTTTCCGGCGCCTGGACATTTTCTTATGGCGGGGTGTTGATCGTGGGCGACTATTCCAATAAGGCCCTTGACCTGGTCAATAACACCGATTTTAATGGCGGGGTGACTCTCACCCGGTATGGGGCATTTGGCCAGGCAGCCCGCAAATGGCTGGATAACCGCCTCTCCCTAACCCTGGGGTTAAGAACCGATGGAAATAACTTTACCGAATCGGGTAATGATGTACAGAAACGTCTTAGCCCAAGAGTCGGATTGTCGTATCAATTGGATAGCAAAGGCACCTGGACCTTTAACGCCTCCGTGGGTCGTTATTACAAAATACCCCCTTATACCATCCTTGGTTATAGAAGCCCCTCCAATGAACTGGTCAACCGCAACAGTGAATATATCCAAAGTGATCACCTGGTGGCTGGTATTGAATACCTGGTGTCCCCTTCTGCCCGGTTTACCATAGAAGGTTTTTATAAAAAATATGAGGACTACCCCGTTTCCCAGGTCGATCAGGTATCGCTGGCCAATAAGGGTGGCGGGTTTGAAGTGCTGGGAAGCGAAAGGATACAGTCAGTAGGCAAGGGGCGCACTTATGGCGCTGAGATCCTGTTTCAGCAAAAATTCACCGGCCATTGGTATGCCATCGGCTCACTAACCTTTTACCGGTCGGAGTTCACGGGGTTTGATACTGAAAAATATTTACCGGCTGTATGGGACAACAAAGTGCTGGTATCCCTGCTGGGGGGATATAAAATGAAGAAGAACTGGGAAATCAGCGGACGCTATCGTTTTCTGGGTCGCGCCCCCTACGCCCCGGTGAATGTACAGGCTACTGAATTGTACTATCCGGCCATTATCCGCGATTATAGCTCATTGGGTGCTGTACGTTTGGACCCGCTAAGCCAGTTGGATATCCGGGTTGATAAAAAATGGAGTTTTAAAAAATTCAGCCTTGACCTTTTCCTGGATATCCAGAATGTACTTGGCGCCGATCTGCCCCAGGAACCACGCTATGGGCTGGACCGGGATGCCAATGGCGACATCATCAATCCCCGCCGACTGGTGCTGGTTAGTGCCAGCAATAGCAGCACCGTTTTACCTTCGGTGGGTATTGTATTGAATTTCTAAGGTATTTCTGATCATCACCTGTGATTATCGTAATAGATTTAAATAAATGGCAACACATCTCCAGGAAGGGCAGAAAGCCCCCGCTTTTACCGGCACCGATCAAAATGGTAAGAAAGTGTCCCTTTCCGATTATAAAGGGAAAAAGCTCGTGCTTTATTTCTATCCCGAAGATGATACCCCCACCTGTACCATCCAGGCCTGTAATTTGCGCGATAACCACGCCCTGCTAAGAAGCCAGGGTTTGGAAGTGATCGGCGTTAGCCCCGATGACCCCGGCAAACACAAGAAGTTTGAAGAAAAATTCTCCCTCCCATTTACCCTACTCGCCGATACCAACCACAGCATCCTGAAAAAATATGGGGTATGGGGTGAAAAGCAAATGTTTGGTCACCACTACATGGGTGTACACCGCACCACTTTCCTCATCGATGAGAAAGGAATTATTCAGAAGATTTTTCTTCGTCCCAAAAACAAGGAGCACGCCGAAGAAATCCTAAAAGCTGCCGCCCGGCACTAATTTGATAATCCCAATCTGTTATTAATCAATCTATTGCAAGGATTTTGACCCGTTTGGAGCATGAAAAAATAAATTTTGGCAATCGATTGCATAAATTCTTTAGCTTTGGGTAAGGCCGGGAAAAGACCGACTGCTCCGGCTGACTTGCATTGCTTATGCCAAAAACTAATTCTTATCCTTTTGGCCGTCTCCTGGCCACCTGGATCCATCCGCTCAGGTTATCTTGGCCATGGATGGTTCTTCTTTTGGGATTATGGATACTGGCAATTCCCGGCAAATCTCAATCAAACACCCCTCTTTCTCTATGGTATGACCGGCCCGCCGGCTCTACCTGGGAAAATGCTTTGCCGGTTGGGAATGGCCGATTAGGGGCCATGGTTTATGGCAATGTGGAGAAGGAATCAATTCAGTTAAATGAACACACCGTTTGGTCGGGCAGTCCAAACCGAAACGACAATCCCGCGGCCCTAGATTCACTGGCTTTCCTTCGTCGCCTGGTATTTGAAGGAAAGTATAAGGAAGCCGAGCAGATGGCCAACCGGGTGATCATTTCAAAGAAATCACATGGCCAGATGTTTCAGCCAGTCGGGAACCTGGTGCTGGCCTTTCCCGGTCATGAGAACTACACCAATTATCGTCGTGAACTCGATTTGGAGAAGGCAGTGGCCACTACTACCTACAAGGCAGGAGAGGTGGGTTATACCCGGCAGGTCTTTGCCTCCCAGGCAGACAGGGTGATCATTATCCGCTTGTCAGCCGACAAAGCAGCTTCCGTTTCATTTACCGCCTATTTCACTTCGCCCCATCCCAGGGCTATAAGGAATACCACAACAAACAAAGAACTGGTGCTTTCCGCCACCACTTCCGATCATGAAGGGGTAAAAGGACAGGTAAGGTTTAAGGGAATCACCCGTATAAAGCTGGATGGAGGTACACTATCTGCAACAGATACTTCCTTACAAATCAGGAATGCCCAGTCTGTCACCATTTTTATTTCCATTGCCACCAATTTCAATAACTACCAGGACCTGTCTGGCGATGAAAACAAACGCGCCCAGGATTACCTGGAGAAAGCCTGGGTAAAATCATTTCCAACATTATTAAAGACACATACCGCTGCCTACCAGTCCTATTTTAACAGGGTTCGGTTGAACCTGGGCAACACAGAATCAGCCCAATTACCCACCGATGTCCGGTTAAAGAATTTCAGAAATGGGGTGGACCCTCAACTGGTGACATTATATTTTCAATTTGGCCGGTACCTTTTGATATCTTCCTCTCAACCTGGCGGGCAACCGGCCAATCTCCAGGGTATCTGGAACAACCGGATGTCACCACCCTGGGATAGCAAGTACACCATTAACATAAATGCGCAGATGAACTATTGGCCATCGGAGCCCACTAACCTGGCGGAACTCCATGAGCCCTTGTTGAGAATGATCCGGGAACTTTCTGTTACCGGAAAACAAACAGCCAAAGACATGTATGGGTCCAGGGGATGGGTTGCCCATCACAACACGGATATCTGGCGAACGACCGGTGCCGTGGATGGCGCCTTCTGGGGTGCCTGGAGCCAGGGAGCAGGATGGTTAAGCCAGCATTTGTGGGAACATTTTTTGTATAGCGGTGACCTGCAATTCCTGTCATCCGTTTATCCCATTCTCCGGGAGGCGGCCTTGTTTTATATGGATTACCTCGTTGAACACCCGGTTTACCATTGGCTGGTGATTAACCCGGATATGTCACCCGAAAATGGCGCCGCCGCCCATCAGGGTTCTTCCATTTCGGCCGGTACCACCATGACCAACCAGATAGTGTATGATCTGTTCAGTTCGGTGATCCGCGCTGCTGATTGGTTGAAAAAAGACAAGGCTTTTGCCGATTCCTTAAGGAAATTAAGGGATAGACTGGCTCCCATGCATATTGGCCGTCACGGACAACTGCAGGAGTGGCTGGACGATGTGGATGATCCAAATGATAAGCACCGGCATATTTCCCACCTGTATGGTTTGTTTCCCTCCAATCAAATATCACCTTATCGCACCCCCCAACTATTTAATGCCGCAAGAAGAACCTTGATACAGCGTGGCGACATATCCACGGGCTGGAGCATGGGTTGGAAAGTTAACTGGTGGGCCAGGATGCTGGATGGAGACCATGCCTACCGGTTGATTCAAAATCAACTCACCCCGGTTGGATTGAACGAAGGAGGTGGAGGCACCTACAATAACCTGTTTGACGCGCATCCACCCTTTCAGATTGATGGAAACTTTGGTTGTACCGCCGGTATTGCAGAAATGCTGATGCAAAGCGCTGACGGAGCCCTGCACTTGTTGCCCGCATTACCCACGGCCTGGCCCGATGGCATGATCAGCGGACTGAGGGCGAGGGGAGGCATTGAGATAGTAAGCATGGAATGGCAACAAGGAAAATTAGTAAAAGCTGTTATCCGATCCACCCTGGGGGGAAATATCCGATTGAGGGTGCCCAATGAAATGAAGATGGCAAACGGACAAACCCTGAAACAAGCATCAGGACAAAACCCCAACCCCTTTTACCAAACCGAAGAGGGATTGGCGCCTGTGGTTTCAACCGAGGCCTTATTGGAGACAAAGGAACAAAAACCCACCTGGGTTTATGATCTGGAAAGTGTAAAAGGAAAAACCTATACCATTATTTCGATCGATAAAAAATAAAACCGGGTTCATAGTTATGAAACTATTTTTTGCAAAATGTCGCCCGCTCTGGCTGGTTGGCATCCTGGCTTCCGGTGTGCTTCAGGCACAGCCACCACGTGGGCCATTTGTCATGTCACCCCAGGTGAATCCAGACAAGACCGTTGTATTTCGATACCTGGCCCCACAGGCCAAACAGGTCAACCTGCATGTCCAGTTTGAAAAAGACCCTATCCCTATGACCAAAGACAGCATCGGGATATGGTCGGTAAAAGTTGGACCGGTGGTTCCGGATATCTACCCCTATAACTTCAATGTGGATGGCATCACCGTCATGGATCCGGCCAATGAAGATTTCTTTCCCAATGAAAGGTTCAAAGCAAGCCTGGTTGATATTCCCGGCGAAAAACCCCTGATTCATGCCATCCGGAATGTGCCCCACGGAGTGGTAAGCTATGCGTACTATCCTTCGGTGGAAGGCAGCACCGGCTCCCTGGTGGTGTACACCCCTCCGGGATATGGTAAAGAACCCGGCAAGAAATACCCGGTGTTTTACCTCGTAAGCGGAACAACCGATACCGAAGAAACATTTTTCAAAGTCGGGCATACCAACTTCATTCTCGACAACCTGATCGCTGAAGGCAAAGCGGTGCCCATGATCGTTGTCATGCCCTATGGCAATCCCGTGGCCCGTATCTCGGAACAAACCGGACAATCCAAACCTGCCGATATGATAGTCCGTGATGGCGATGAAGCCATCCGCAGAGCGGGTCTTTTTGAGAAAGACATGCTCCAATATGTCATACCTTATATTAATAAAAATTATAGTGCAATCGATAGCCGTGAAGCCAGGGCCATTGGAGGATTCTCCAGAGGAGGCGGCCAAACCCTGCGGACCGGTTTTGGAAACCTGGACAAGTTTGCCTGGATATGCTGTTATAGTGCCTACCTCTCAAACAAGGAAATGGAAGAGCGATTTAAATCGCTGGTAGATAATCCCACCACTACTAATCAGCAATTACGCCTGCTTTGGGTAAGTGTGGGAAAGGATGATTTTCTGTATAAACAAACCGAGGAATTCATGACCTACCTGAAGGAAAAGGACATCCGGTATAAGAGCCTGATTACACCAGGTGGCCATACCTGGATGAATGTCAGAAATTATGTAGCTGAAACAGCCCAACTACTTTTTAAATAACTAATTGAAGAGAGATGAAACAAGCTTTCCTGTTTTCTATACTTTTTCTCACCGGTATGATGGCCGGAGCGCAAAGACCCCCGGCTATCAGTTCCCCGGATGTAAATCCCGACCACAGTGTCACCTTCCGATATTTTTCAAAATCTGCCAAACAGGTTACCCTGAAAGGGGAATTTCTTACGGCACCGGTATCCCTCTCCCGCGATACCGCAGGTATCTGGAGTGTGACCGTGCCTCCGGTTGTGCCGGATATCTATCCCTACAGTTTTGTGGTGGACTCAGTAGAATTAGCCGATCCAAGCAATACCTACATTTTTGCCAATGAGCGGTTCAAGCGCAGCCTGCTGGAAGTGCCGGGTGACCAACCCCTGGTTCACTCCCTGCAAAATGTACCTCATGGCAAGATCGATTACCGGTTTTATGATTCAAAAACCCTGGGTTCAACCCGTCCATTGCTCGTGTACACCCCGCCGGGTTTCAAGCCTGGCGTTGGGAAAAAATATCCGGTTCTCTATCTGGTACATGGTGGATCTGATACTGAAGAAACCTGGACAAAAGTGGGGAAGGCAAACCTGATTGCCGATAACCTGATCGCCGCCGGTAAATGCACGGAGTTGATCATCGTAATGCCTTATGGCAATGTACGCCCCAAACCCATGCCCGATTTTACCAAAGATGTAATGGAAGATGTGATACCGTTTATTGAGCAAAATTATCCGGTGAAGACTGACGCGGCCAACAGGGCCATTGCCGGTTTCTCCGTGGGTGGTGGACAAACCCTGAACATAGGGCTTAGCAATACCGACAAGTTTGCCTATATATTTTCCTATGCCCCTTATACGGAAACAGAGGAGTTCAAAAAGAATTTCACCAACTGGACACCCGATGCCCCGAAAATAAACAAACAGCTCAAGCTGTTCACCATCAGTGTGGGCACCGAGGATTTCCTGTATGAAAGCGTCAAGAAGAACATTGCCTTTTTTGAAGAGAAGAAGATCAAATTGACCAGTCATATTGTTCCGGGCGGGCATACCTGGATGAATTGTAAAAAATTCCTGGCAACCACCCTGCAGGAGGTTTTTAAATAACCCAACAAACGAATACAATCAACCCTTTATAATCAATCAGCAAATTTTTTTAGTTATGAAAAGTAAATGGATCCTTGCACTGGCCCTCTTGTTTGGAAGCCGGTCATTGTTTGCCCAAAACCCTTTACCACCGGCATCCTTTGGATTTGATACGGTGCGCATGGTGCCACACGGCAGGATCGATACCATTGTTTACAATTCAAAAACCGTTGGGGCTTCCAGGAAAGCATTGATCTATACCCCACCCGGATTTTCCAAGAAGGTTAAGTATCCTGTCTTGTACCTTCTGCATGGTATTGGCGGGGATGAAAAAGAATGGTTAAATGGTGCTCAGCCCCAGGTGATTCTTGATAACCTGTACGCCGATGGAAAAATAGAACCCATGATCGTTGTAATGCCCAATGGCCGGGCCATGAAAGATGACCGGGCTGTAGGTAATATCATGGCTCCGGATAAGGTGAAAGCTTTTGCGGATTTTGAAAAAGACCTGCTCACCGACCTGATCCCTTTTATGGAGAAAAAATACCCCGTGATTGCGGATAAAGACCATCGCGCTATTGCCGGTCTTTCCATGGGTGGTGGCCAGTCGCTGAATTTTGGTTTGGGTAACCTGGATAAATTTTCCTGGGTTGGTGGGTTTTCTTCCGCACCCAATACCAAACCTGCTGCGGAACTGGTGCCCGATCCCCAGGCGGCCAGGGACAAACTCAAATTGCTGTTTATTTCCTGTGGCGCCAGTGATGGGTTGATCTCATTTAGCAAACGCACACATGATTACCTGCTGCAAAATAATGTACCGCATATTTATTTTATCGAACCTGGATTCCATGACTTCAATGTTTGGAAGAACGGTCTTTATATGTTCTCCCAGCTCATTTTCCGTCCGGTGGATGTTTCCAGTTTTCCAAACTATCCCGTAGCCGGTGCCCCGGCTTCAACAAATGTGAGAAATGGAGCCTATCCACAGATCACGCTTGACAGCCGTGTCAAGTTTCGGGTAAATGCCCCCAACGCCGGCAAGGTTCAGGTTGATCTCGGCAGGAAATATGATATGGTGAAAGATGAGAAAGGGGTATGGTCAGTGACCACCGATTCAATCGGCGAAGGGTTCCATTATTATTCATTGTTGATCGATGGGGTAGCCCTGGCCGATCCTGCCAGTGAAACCTTCTATGGCATGGGCCGCAAAGCCAGTGGCATTGAAATTCCATTTGCCGGTGGTGGTTATTATGCCACCCGGAATGTGCCTCACGGTGATATCCGCATCAAAAAGTACTTCTCCCGCGTAACCAATTCCTGGAGACAATGCTATGTTTATACACCTCCCGATTATGATTCCAACCTGAATGCCAAATACCCTGTACTTTATCTGTTACATGGTGGCGGCGAAGATGAACGCGGCTGGTCGCAACAAGGTAAGACCGATATGATCCTCGATAACCTGATTGCTGAGAAAAAAGCCAAGCCCATGATCATTGTCATGATGGATGGCAATTTCTCTGGTAGCCGGGCCGGTATTGCCGGGTTTGGAGAACAAGCGCTTCAGCGTTTTGAAAACGAACTCCTGCAAAACCTCATTCCTTTTATTGAAAAAAGCTTCCGCTCCGAAACCGATGGAAAGAGCCGGGCACTCGCCGGATTATCCATGGGCGGACTGCAAACCTTGTATGCCGGGATTAAGAACACCGATAAGTTCTCTTATCTGGGTGTATTCAGTTCGGGCTGGTTTGGAAATAACAATACGCTTTCAGGACCCCATTACCAATTTGTTGAATCCAATGTGGGTCTTATCAATGCCAACCTGAAACAATTCTGGATCGCCATGGGTGGTAAAGAAGATATTGCCTATGAAAACTGCAAAGTCATGATGAGTAAGTATGATGCCCTGGGTGTGAAATACCATTACAGTGAATATCCCGGTGGGCATACATGGCCGGTATGGCGCAATAACCTGTATCAGTTTGCCCCCTTATTGTTCAAATAAACCAGGCGAAGAAAATTTAAAACGCATCGAATGAGAAAGTCATTATTGCTGATACTGTCTATAACGGCGACAATAGGCGTCAATAGCCAGACATTGCCATATAAAAATCCTGCCCTGAGTTCGGAAGAAAGGGCCAGGGACCTCTTATCCCGGATGACCATCGAGGAGAAGGCCTTATTGATGCAGGACCAATCGCCGGCTATTCCCCGTTTGGGCATCAAGAAATTCAACTGGTGGAGCGAAGCGCTTCATGGCCTGGCCAATAACGACAGTGTGACCGTATTTCCTGAGCCGGTGGGCATGGCCGCTTCTTTTAATGATTCCCTGGTGTATCGGATCTTCTCCGCGGTATCAGACGAAACAAGGGCCAAGTACAATAAGGCCATGATGAATGGCCAGGAGAACAGACGTTTTCTGAGTCTGTCCGTATGGACACCCAACATTAATATCTTTCGTGACCCCAGATGGGGACGTGGACAGGAAACCTATGGGGAAGATCCCTATCTCACTTCCCGGATGGGTGTACAGGTTGTTCGCGGACTTCAGGGACCTCCCGAAGCCAAGTACCGCAAACTGCTTGCCTGTGCCAAACACTATGCGGTTCACTCCGGACCAGAATGGAGCCGTCATACCCTTAACCTGAACAAGGTGGCCCCCCGCGACCTATGGGAAACCTATCTCCCCGCTTTTAAGGCATTGGTCGTGGAGGCCGATGTTCGCCAGGTAATGTGCGCTTACCAAAGGCTGGATGATGAACCCTGTTGTGGCAGCACCCGTTTACTCCAAACCATCCTCCGCGATGATTGGGGCTTTAAACACCTGGTGGTGTCTGACTGCGGAGCGATCACGGATTTTTACACCAGTCATAAGGTTTCATCCGATCCCGTTCATGCTGCCGCCAAAGGGGTGCTGGCCGGAACCGATGTGGAATGTGTGTGGATGGGTTACGCTTATAGCCATATTCCCGAAGCCGTTACCCGTGGACTGATCACCGGTGCCGATATTGACAAACGTTTAATACGCGCCCTAACCGAAAGGTTTGAATTGGGGGAAATGGATGATGATGCCATTGTGCCCTGGACAAAGATCCCGCCTTCCATCATCAACAATGAAGAGCACCGGAAACTGGCGCTGGATATGGCCCGTGAGTCAATGACCCTGTTGCAGAATAAAAACAATGTCCTTCCACTGAGTAAATCCGCCAAAAAGATCGCGGTGGTTGGCCCCAATGCCGACAATGAACCCATGCTCTGGGGCAATTACAATGGCACCCCGATCCGCACCATCAGTATCCTGAAAGGGATCCAAAGCAAACTCAAACCCGGATCGGTGGTATATGATAAAGCCTGCGACCTGGTGGAAAATAAAGTGACCTCCAGCTATTTCTCCAAAACCATGCTTGAAGGAAAGTCCGGATTCAAAGCCACTTATTGGAATAACCGAACCCTCACTGGAGATGTGGTAACCACCAACCAGGTGGTAAACCCTTTTAAAATGACTACCGCCGGGGATCATGAATTTGCTTCCGGTGTTAAGTTGGTTGAATTCTCGGCCCGGTATGAATCTGATTTTATCGCCCCCGAAACCGAAGAGATTGTTTTCAAATGTGGCGCCACCGGGATGTTTGAATTATTGGTCAATGAACAATCCCTGCTCCGCTTCAACAACTGGCGTACCCTTCCTACCCGGGTGCCATTTAAAGTAGAAAAAGGAAAGAAATACCATATTGTCATCCGCTATGCCCAGTTAAACAACTGGCAGGCCAACCTGGAATTTGATTTTGGGAAAGAACTGGATATTGATTTTACCAGTTTGATCAATAAACTCAAAGGGGTTGACCTGGTCATTTTTGCCGGTGGATTATCCACCCTGCTGGAAGGCGAAGAAATGCCGGTAAACCATCCTGGTTTTAAAGGCGGTGACCGCACCGATATCCAATTGCCGGAAGTTCAACGCAAATGCATCAAAGCCCTGAAAGATGCCGGCAAGAAAGTCATTTTTGTCAATTGCTCCGGATCCGCCATTGGCATGGTACCTGAAACAGGAACCTGTGAGGCCATTCTCCAGGCCTGGTACGGGGGTGAATCAGGCGGACAGGCTGTAGCCGATATCCTTTTCGGGGATTATAACCCCTCTGGTAAATTACCCGTCACTTTTTATAAAGACACCACTCAGATCGCGGATTTTGAAGATTACTCCATGAAAGGAAGGACCTACCGGTATATGAATGATCCGCTTTTCCAGTTTGGGTATGGACTTAGCTACACTTCATTTTCCATTGGTCAGGCTACCCTGAGTTCTGCTGTGATTGGTCTTGACCAGCCGGTTCAGTTATCCGTGCCGGTGAGCAATACCGGAAAACGTGCCGGAACAGAGATCGTTCAGGTGTATGTAAAGAAAGTAGGTGATAGCGGCGGGCCTATCCGCACCCTGCGTGGGTATCAACGGGTATCCCTGAAACCTGGTCAGACAGGCGGGGCCACGATCACGCTGGCTCCATCTGCTTTTGAATTTTATGACGCCTCCGTATTAAAAATGAATGTTACCCCCGGTGAATATGAATTGTGGTATGGTAACAGTTCAGCGGAAAAGGACCTTAAAATGATTAAGCTAACTATACGCAGTTCTCATTAATCGGTCCTATGGCTGTTGAGGTAGATATTTTTTGATCAAATAATTTTTTAACATGTCAAGTTCAAGGTTCCTGCAGAAAACATCGGTTTCATTTTTTGTTTTATCCATCCTGGTATTGCAGGCGCTAAACCTGCGGGGACAGGTAATGAAGGTTAATGACTCCGGTTATTTTGCCAACCGGGCCGTCAACGTTTTTGTATTCAATAACCAATACAACGGGATGTTCTTTGATGAGAAGACTGCCGGTATTGAGATCATTCACCATGGGGTACGGACCTCTACCGGTGGGGCTGTCCGTTTACAGAACACGCCCGAGCAATGGGACCTTGTACCCATGCTGATTGACCGCAAAGTGGATAAGGCCAAGGGGACCATTGAAGTAAAGCTTCGCTACAATGAACTGAATTTTGAATCCAGGGTACTGGTATCCTCCAAAGGAAATGGCGTGGAAATTTCTGTGTTCCTTGATAAGGAGGTTCCAACCCGTTTGGCCGGTAGTGCCGGTTTTAACCTTGAATTTCTGCCAACAGCCTATTTTGAAAAAACCTATCTCGCCGATAATAAACCTGGAACATTTCCCCTGTATCCTTCCGATCGCACCACAGTGGTACCGGCCAGTCAGAAGATCCAGCAGTTTGCCGGTCACAATACATTTGATGACCGCGGGCGTGACGAATTCCTGGTGCCTTTCCCCCTGGCCAAGGGTCATTCCTTTGTGCTTGCTCCTGAGGATGCAGAGAGAAGAGTAACCGTTCGGTCAGATGCAGAGATCATGTTATTTGATGGTCGCAACCTGGCCCAGAATGGCTGGTTCATTTTGCGAAGCATTTTGCCTGTCGGCCAAAAAGGAAAAGTATTGACATGGTACCTGGAGCCCAATGCCATTCCTGGCTGGAAAAGAGCGCCGGTGATTCAATTCTCCCAGGTAGGATATCTCCCCGGCCAACAAAAGCAGGCGGTGATTGAACTGGATAAAAATGATACTCCGCTTGAAACGATCTCCCTCTTCCAGATAAATACCAACGGGCAACCGGTGGAGAAATTAAAGGCCAAACCCAAGAAGTGGGGAAATTTCCTGCGCTATCAATACCTGCAGTTTGACTTTAGTTCTGTGAAGCAGGATGGAATTTATTTTATACAATACGGCAAGCAACGTTCTAATCCGTTCCCTATTTCAACTACTATTTATGAAAAGGCCTGGCATCCCACCCTGGATGTATGGTTCCCGGTGCAAATGGACCATATGCAGGTAAATGAGGCCTATCGGGTTTGGCATGGCGTGCCTTACCTGGATGATGCCCTGCAGGCTCCCGTTAACCTCAACCATTTTGACGGGTACAGCATGGGCCCCACTACTGAAACCAAGTACAAACCACTGGAGCGCATCCCCGGTTTGGCCATGGGTGGTTGGTTTGATGCCGGTGATTTTGACATTCAAACGGGTTCACATTGCGCCACGGTGTTGAATTTTGTGCAAAGCTGGGAAGACCTGAAACTTGACCGGGACAATACCTTCATTGATCAGAAAAACCGCTTTGTCGATATACATCGCCCCGATGGTAAACCCGATCTCTTACAACAAATAGAACATGGTACCCTCAACATGGTGGCCCAGGTAAAGAATATTGGGCATCCCGTACGGGGCATTATCGTCCCCAAACTGCATCAGTACCATCACCTGGGAGATGCTTCCACCGAAACCGATAACCTGCCCTATAATCCCAACCTGAAACCTTATGAGTCAGATGGCCGCTCAAGTGGTACACCCGATGACCGTTGGGCATTTACCGGCCGGTCCTCCTTCCTCGATTATCATACCGCAGCAGCCCTGGCCGCCGCATCCCGCACCTTAAAGGGTTACAATGATACCCTGGCCGAACAAAGCCTGTACTATGCCCGGGAATTATGGTTGTACAACGACACGGTTACCCGGCAAACCGATACCGCTGCTTTCTTTGCCACATTCAGACGGGGATCCCGAATCAATGCGGCCCTTCAATTGTACATCACCACCAAAGAGGAAACCTACGCCAAACAATTCAAGGAATTACTCTGGCCCATGCTCGACCGGGCGGCAAGCTTTGGCATGTTAACGGCTTTCCAGGCCATTCCATACCTGGATGCCCAATACCGGGAGCAACTGCGCCCCTATGTAGAAAAGTATAAAGCAGCCAACGAAGAGTATAAAAAACAGAACCCCTATGGTGTACCCATGATTGCCCGTGGCTGGGGAGGCAACTCCAATATCGTGAACTGGGCCATCACCAATTTTTATGGAAACAAGTATTATCCGGAAATCATCGACCGGGAATCCATATACAAAGGATTGCATTACCTGTATGGTTGTCATCCCTATTCGAATGTATCCTTTGTATCCGGCGTGGGCACCCATTCCAAACGGATCACTTATGGAAGCAATCGGGCCGATTTTAGTTTCATCGCCGGTGGGGTAGTACCCGGACTGCTTTTGCTGAAACCCGATTTTCCGGAAAACAAAGAAGATTGGCCTTTTCTCTGGGGAGAAAATGAAGTGGTGATCGATATCTGCGCCGCTTACATTTTCCTGTCCAGGGCGGCCCACGAAACAGTTGAAAAATAACGTAGAGTACCATTCAGCCTGATGAGAGACCGGATAGGCCGGTAAGGTTGAGTGATGTCATTCAGAAAACCAATTGCTTGCTATGACTAAGGGAAACTTATCAAATGAAAATGATGTGCTGCTTCGGATCCAGCAAGGGGACGAAACGGCACTGGCAACGCTGATGAGGTCCTACTACAAGGACCTGTTTAGCTATGCCGCCCGGTTTACAGATGACCGGTCGCTGATCAAAGACTGTGTACAGGAGGTATTTATCAGTCTTTGGCAACGGAGGGAGACTGCCGCCAAGATATTCTCCCCCCGGTATTATTTATTGCGCGCCACCAAGAACCGCGTGTTGAAGGCGCTGTATAAAAGCAATAACCTTTCGCTGGCCAACCTGGCCACCGATTTTGATTCCTATTATGAATTCTCCGTGGAACAGGTGATCATTGAGCGCCAGGGGAATGAGGAACTGGCCTCCCGCCTGAAAACCCTGATGGCCCAGCTCACCCGCAAACAAAAAGAGATCATCTACCTCAAGTATTACCAGTACCTCGATCACCGTCAGATTGCCGAGTTGATGAACCTCAACCAGCAGTCGGTCTATAACCTGCTTCATGAGGCCATCCGGAAGCTCAGGATACTGGTAAAAGCGGACATCTATAACCAATAATCTCCTTCTAACTTATTAGTTGTCAGCCTGTTAAAAAATTCTTAAAAAAAACCAGTCATTTTCCAGTAGAATTTCCTGCTCGGGGGAACTGGTAAAATTATATATGGATTATGAAGGATTTCAGACTCTATGATATTCACGATTTTCTGCTGGATGAGGATTTCATTCGATTTGCGCGATTGCGGAAAGCGGAGGATGTAGAGTTCTGGACCAAGTGGATGGAAGGCAACCCTGACAAGCAATTGATCGTAGCGGAAGCAAAGGGGATTTTGGAAAAGCTTGGGGTGGAGAGAAGTTTGGTTACCCTGGAAGAAAGGGAAGAAGCCATCCGGGAAGTGTTGGAAACGATTGGGAGGGAAACCTCCTACCAAACGAAAGATAAAATCTGGCAACAAGGAATTGGATACCGGACCTGGCTGAGCATCGCGGCCATTTTGTTGTTGATGGTACTCGGCGGGTTATTTTTCTTTAGCCGGGCAGACAAGAAGCCGGTAGATGCTTTTGCCTTTGCGGAAGAAAAGCCATCGGAGAAGATGATTGAGAGTGTGAACAGTTCCGATGAGGCCGTTACCCTTCAGTTGCCCGACAAGAGTACGGTCCGCTTGTCGCCCAATAGCAGGATCGCTTATTCAAATGATTTTGATTCCTCCGGCACAAGGGATATTTACCTGGTCGGAGAAGCCATATTCTCGGTGCAAAAAAACCCGTCACGCCCATTCCGGGTATTTGCCAATGAGATCATGACCAAGGTACTGGGTACCAGTTTCCTGGTTCGCTCATTCAGGCAGGACAGTGTGATCCGGGTTTCGGTGAATTCTGGCAAGGTGAGTGTGTTTCTGCAGGAAGGCGCCCGGGAAGAAGGCAGAAATAAAGAACTGGAAGGCATCATCCTTACCCCAAACCAGGAATTGGTTTATCAGAAGTCCAGGCATCGGTTCAGGAAAGTGTTGCGAGACAACCCGATGATGATCGTACCGGATGGCGAGGATAACAACCTGGTGTATGAAGACAGTCCATTGGAAAAGGTATTACGTCAATTGACCGAGAATTTTGGCGTAAGCATTTTGTTTGACAACGATTTGCTGGGATCATGCACTATAACGGCTGATCTCAGGACGGTCCCCTTCTATGAAAAACTGGATCTTATTTGTAAAGCGATCGGAGGCAGGTTTGAAATTATTGATGGTCAGGTCATCATTCAATCGAGTGGCTGTCAATAAGAACGCGTCCGAAGTTTGATTTTGCGAAAATGGATTACAAATCAGGGTCACACACAAAAACGGCTATTGCTTTTATTTAATACTGCTAATATGAAAAGTCCCTACATTGCCAAAGGACCTGTTTTGCTCATGAAAAAAACAGGACTCAAACTGTTCCTGAGTTTTTTAATTACCGCTCTTGCGTATTCCACCCCGGCTCAAGCCTCACCGGAGGGGATCCTGGACAAAAAGATCACATTGATCGCTGACCAGAAAGAGATGCGTGATGTATTGAAAGAGATCTCGCGCATGGTTGAGGTGAAATTTGTTTACAGTTCCCAAAAAGTTCCCGTTCGTAAAAAAGTGTCGGTTCTGGCCACCAACCAGTCTGTAAAGGATGTCCTTGACAGATTGCTGGACCCCCTGAACCTGATCTATTATGTATCGGGTAACCAGGTTGTGCTGATGCAAAAGAACGACCGGGAAGAAATGATGGTGAAACTGAATGACATGGTCAACAACGGGCCATCGAATCAGGGCGCTTATTATTTCAAACCCATTACCGGGAAAGTGACCAATGACAAAGGCGAGGCCCTGCAAGGGGTTTCTGTCGTTGTGAAAGGCACTTCCAGGGGTACCGTTACCAACGCTGAAGGTGTGTTTACACTGGAAGCCGAGCCCGGTGAAACCCTGGAGTTTTCCATGGTTGGTTACACTGCTTACAGCGTGAAAGTAGGCGCTGAAGCCAATGTAACTGTTTCTTTACAGCCGGATATCTCCAACCTGGGAGAACTGGTTGTGATCGGTTATGGTACCCAGAAAAGAAGGGCTGTAACCGGTGCCGTTTCCACTGTTACTGGTAAAACCCTGAATGAACTTCCTGTTATCAGCGTTCAGCAGGCCTTGCAAGGCCGTGTGGCTGGTCTTCAGGTAACAAACAACGGTAGCCCCGGTACAGAACCCATCGTCCGGATCAGGGGTATCAGCTCTATCAGCTTTGCCTCCGGACCTTTGTACATCATTGATGGATTCCCCACCGGGGATATGTCCACTGTGGATGTACGGGATATCGAATCAGTTGACGTATTAAAGGATGCCAGTGCCGCCGCCATCTATGGTTCCCGCGCCACCAGTGGTGTGATCATGATCACCACCCGCCGGGGAAGAAGGGATGGCAAGGTTAAAGTGACCCTCGATTCTTATATCGGTACACAGAAAACCACCAAGCGCCTCGACCTCCTGAATACGGCTGAGTATCTCCAGTATGAAAGGGCTATTAATGGTGCAGCCGGTATCGCTAAACCCGGTCGCCTGGAACAAGCCAATTTCAACCAGCCTATTTATAATGGTACTTCCCAAACATATGCCCAGACCAACACTGATTGGCAGGACGCCTATTTCAGGGAAGGAATGATCACACAACATAATATCGGTTTAAGCGCCGGTAACGAAGTTTCCCGCTTTTACGGATCTGCCGGTTACCTCAAACAAGAAGGTATTGCCCCGGCCGTGAATTTTGAGCGCTTCAACTTCCGCCTCAATTCCGAGCACCAGATCAGCCAGCGCTTCACCTTTGGTCAGAACCTGTACATGGGTTATAGCAACCAGGGTTATGACAACAACGAACAACAGGCCCGTACCAACCTGGTGAACGTGATTCGCCAGCTTCCTTATATGCCTGTGTATGATCCCAACACCACCAGCGGATTCCGTAGCGCCAACAACAGCTTTGATGGGGCTGACCCCACCAACCCTGTACTGGATGCGGAAGTGAGAAACCCCGGAAACAGAAAGACCCTTAAAGTATTGGGTACTGCCTTCCTGGAAGTGAAATTCACCGACTGGCTGAAATTCCGCTCCGTATTTGGTGTTGATTATGCCAACACCCTGGATTACCGTTTCTCCCCCATCTTTGAATCAGGTGGTGCCGTAAACGGTAGCAGCGCCACAGTTGCCTCCATCACCAATAACCGTAGCATTTCCACCGTTAAGTTATTCACCGAGCAGCTTACCTTCAACAAATCGTTTGGTGACCACAACGTAAACTTCATCGCGGTTTACGAACAACAAGGTCAGGTATTCCTGCAGGAGAATGCTTCCGGTAACCAGAGCAGCAACGAACTGCGGGTGTTGAATAACGCCAGCAACATCGCGCTGTCAACAACCCGTAACGAAAACCTGATCATGTCCTTCATCGGAAGGTTGAACTACGATTTCAATGATAAATACCTGGTGAGCGTAGCTGTACGTCGTGATGGTCTGTCTGTATGGGCCCCCGGCAAGAAATGGGCTACCTTCCCCTCTGCTTCACTCGGTTGGAGAATCGATCAGGAGAAGTTCATGGAGAGATTCAAGAACGTATCTGAGTTGAAACTCCGCGTAGGTTATGGTATTACCGGTTTGAATGGTACTGTGCTGGGTAACTATCCCTGGCAGGTTAGCGTAGATGGAAACAACACGATCTATCCGTTTAACAACAGCACCACCGGTTCCATCACTACTTATGGTTCTTCCATCAACAGCCTTGGTAACAAGGACCTGGAATGGGAATTGACAAAACAAATGAACGTGGGTCTTGATGCCGGGTTCCTCCGCAATAAGATCACCGTTTCCGCTGAATACTTCAAAAGGCAAACCGACAACCTTATCCTTCGTGTGCCTATTCCCCCGTCACTGGGTTATACCAACGCCACCGTGCTTCAGAACATTGCCGACATGCAGAACACCGGATTTGAATTGCAGATCGGTTACAATGAGCGTAGCAAGGAGTTCAAATGGAATGTATCCGGTAACATCAGCTTTATCAAAAACAAGGTCAATGAACTTGCCCCCAGTGTAAAAGGGATCGAGGCCGGTGCTGACCAGGATTTTGGTAGCTACAACATTACCCGTACAGCTCCCGGACAAGCCATTCAGTCTTTCTATGGCTGGATCATCGATGGTATCTTCCAAACTAGCGCTGAAGTGACCAACTCTCCTTTCCAAAAGGCAGCTACAGCTCCTGGTGACCTGAAGTTCCGCGATATCAACAAGGACAATGTCATTGATGAAAATGACCGCGTATTCCTGGGTAGCTATCTTCCCAAGTTTACCTATGGCCTGAACTATGGGGCGTCTTATAAGAACTTTGACCTCTCCCTGTTCTTCCAGGGTGTACAGGGCAATAAGATCTTCAACGCCAGCCGCATCATCTCTGAAGGTATGGTACGTTTGTTTGGTTCAAGCACCGAGGTGTTAAAAGCCTGGACGCCGACCAATACAAATACCTCTGTACCCCGCGCGATCAGCGGCGACCCCAACCAGAACGCCAGGCCCTCCGGCAGATGGCTCGAAGATGGTTCTTTCCTTCGCCTGAAAAACCTGGCGATTGGATACAGCATCCCCGAGTCTTCCCTGCAGAACCTGACAAAAGGTGCAGTAAGCAGTTTCAGGGTTTATGTTTCTTCACAGAACCTGTTCACCTTTACCAAATACAAAGGATATGATCCTGAAGTAGGTAACAGAACACCGGGAACATCACTGACCTATGGTATCGACTTTGCTGTATATCCTCAACCTCGTTCATTCCAGGTGGGAGTACAGGTAGGTTTTTAATCTGAATTGCCATTTTTGAAAAAACACGAATTATGAAACGCAATCTCAATAAAATCATCTTCGCATTAGGTGTCTCAAGCTGTCTGGGTTTGACCAATTGCGCTGAAAAGCTCGATCTGACAGATGAGAACAGACCTACGACCGAAAGCTATTTTAAAACCGCTGTGGAACTGCAGGCTGGTGTCAACTCCGCCTATGCCTCCATGCGCTCCCCGGCCGGTGTTTCCCGTGAATGGTTTTTTGTTCACGATACCCGTTCCGATGAGGACAGCGCCGGTGGTGGTCAGTTGGAAGCCCCTCGTCGTGAGTTGCTGGAGCAACCCACCCCGTCAACTTCCAATTCAGTTATGACCAACCTCTGGCAGATCACGTACATCATGATCAACCGGGTGAATACAGTGCTGGCCGCGGCACCCAACGTTACCGATGACGTAGCCCTGCGCGATCGCGTGGTTGGTGAAGCCAAGTTCTTAAGGGCCTGGGCTTATTTTGAACTGGTTTCCCAATGGGGTGATGTACCTCTGTACACCGAACCGGTTTCCTCCGCCAGCGGATACAAAGCCAAATCCCCGGCCGCAGATGTGTATGCCGTTATCATTAGTGACCTCGCTGATGCGGTTGCCAAACTCCCCGCCACATACGACAACGCCAACCGTGGCCGGGCCACTAAAGGCGCTGCCAATGCCCTGCTGGGTCGCGTACAAATGCAAAAAGGCGATTACGCCGCTGCCAAAACAGCCCTGCTGGCTGTGGTTAGCTCCGGTGTTTATTCCCTTACTCCCAACTACCTCGATAACTTCCTGGAAGAAACCGAGTTTAGCGCAGAGAGCATTTTTGAAGTAGTTTACTACGACAGAGGCGATAACAACTTCAACTGGGGTGGTTATGTTAGCGGTGATGGCGCTTCGGCTCCTGTAAGTACCGTTCGCAACCAGGAATATTGCCCCGTTGCCTGGCGTAACCTCATTCCTTCGAATAAGTACCTCAATGAATTTGAAAGGGTAGCCACTGGCGCCGCCAAAGACGACCCCCGGTATAAATTCTCTGTGTACGAAACCGGCGACCTCTTTAATAATGGTCTTGAAACCCTGACTGATGCCATGCAAAACGGTAACTCCTCCATCGTAAATGGTGTAGTTAAGAAAGTGAGCTGGCGCAAGTTCATGCTGATCTATAAAGAAAGCTCTGCCGCAGCCAGTTTCCACCCCGGTGGTATCAACCAGCGCCTGATCCGTTATGCAGATGTGCTGCTGATGCTGGCCGAATGTGAAGCTGAAGGTGGAAACCTCGGCGCCGCCGTTGGTTACCTCAACCAGGTAAGAGCAAGGCCAAGTGTAAATATGCCACTTTATCCTACAGCCCAATACCCCACTTCTACAAAGAACGAAGTACTCCGTGCCATCATGCACGAGCGTATGGTTGAACTGGGTGGTGAGTCTGTCAGGAACGTAGATATGCTTAGGTGGAGGGCCAAGGGATACTATCCTTCCGTGGTTCCAGAACCCAAACCCGGTCAGGTTAGCTTACTGCCAGTTCCGCAAGCTGAATTGGATGCCAACCCCTTACTTTAGTGTTAGCAAGTGTCGAAGATTCAGGCTGCCCCATTTTCCTGGGGCGGCCTTTTGTATATTTAGCCTAAGAGGAAGTATATGATAAAATCATCATTGCCCATGCTGGGCATTCTCCTGCTCGTCCTGTTCTCCGGTTGCCGGGAAAATAAAATAAAGAACACCCTTTTTACCAAACTTGAAGCCAGCCAGTCTGGTATCGATTTCCGGAATGAGATCAAAGACAACGATTCCTCCTTTTCCTTTATCAATGAGTTTGGATACATGGGCGGAGGAGTGGGCATCGGTGATTTTAACAATGACGGTCTTAAAGACATCTACTTCTCCGGTAATCAGGTCAGCTCCCGCCTGTATATCAATAAAGGGAACAATAAATTTGAAGACATTACCAAAGAGGCCGGTGTATCCACCACCGATTGGGCTACCGGGGTAAGCATTGCCGATGTCAACGCTGATGGATACGACGATATCTATGTTTGCGTGATTGGTAAAGACCTGCTCCGCCGGGCCAAGAACCTCTTATTCATCAATGAAAAAAACCTCCGGTTCAAAGAACAGGCCACTGAATACGGCCTGGCCGATACCGGTTATTCTTCCCAGGCCGCTTTTTTTGACTATGACCGCGATGGCGACCTGGATATGTACCTCGCCAACTACCTGCTGACTGACCGAAATACCAATTCCATATTTCCACGTGACCTCTCCGGCCGCTCTCCGGCCAATGACCGACTTTTTAGAAATGATGGGGATAAGGCTGGCCTGGGTCACCCCGTATTTACTGATGTTTCCCGCGAAGCCAATATCCTCGAAGACGGATATGGACTATCGGTTTCCGTTTCCGACTTTAATATGGACGGATGGCCGGATATTTATGTGGGCAATGACTTTCTCTCCAATGATGAACTCTGGCTGAATGACCGGAAAGGTCATTTTATCAATACAGTCAGCCAGTCAACCATGCACCAGAGTTATTCCAGCATGGGGGCCGATGCAGCCGACCTCAACAACGACCTGAAACCCGATCTGGTGGTACTGGATATGCTTCCTGAACTTAACAAGCGAAAGAAAACCTCTTTCTCCTTCATGAATTACCAACGCTACCAGGCGGAAAGACAAATGGGCTATGACCCGGAATTCATGCGGAATGTGCTGCAATTAAACCGTGGGTCCCTCCAGCACGGGGATACCTCCATTCCTTTTTTTAGTGAGATCGGTCAACTAGCCGGAATACAGTCCACCGACTGGAGCTGGAGCGCACTTCTGGCCGATTTTAACAATGATGGCTGGAAAGACCTTCATATCACCAACGGCACCGGTCGCGATTTTATCAACACCGATTTCCTTGAGTTTAGCAGCAGCGTGCTGACCAGTGCGATGAGCCAGGAAGAAATCCAAAAGGCCATCCGGAAAAAACTGGCTTCCCTGGATCATGTAAACCTGCCCAACTACCTATTCATTAATAATAAAGACCTCAGTTTCTCCAATAAATCAACCGAAGCTGGAATCGATAAACCCTCCATGTCCAACGGCGCTGCCTATGCCGATCTTGACAATGACGGCGATCTGGACCTGGTAGTCAACAATATCAACGAGGAGGCTTTTATTTATCTCAATACCGTTAATCAGGCCGATAGCCAGAAGAATCATCATTTTCTGAAATGCCACCTGAAAGGCGACAGCCTCAATACCAAGGGGATTGGGGCGAAAGTGTTTGTGCACCAAAAAGAGAAAGTACAGGTACAGGAATTGTTCCCGGTGCGTGGTTATTTCTCCACGATGGATGCCGATCTTCTTTTTGGATTGGGTAGCGATATCAAGATCGATTCGGTGGTGGTGATCTGGCCCAACGCATACAGGCAGGTGATCACCGGTATCCAATCCGATACCCTGCTGGAATGTAAACAAGCAGGGTCACCGTATGAGGTGATTTCTTCCTCAAATCCCAGCCCTGCTTTATTCACTGAGCTTACCGGAACTGCCGGGTTTAGTTACAAGCATACCGAAGCGGTATTTGACGATTACTCTATACAACGGCTGCTGCCACAGAAATTCTCCCAGTTGGGCCCCTATATCAGCATAGCTGATGTTAACCTCGATGGCGAACCAGATTTCTTTATCGGCGGGGCGATCAATTTCTCCGGGAAAATATTTTCCCGCAAGTCAACCGGCGTATTTCAACCTTATGACCTTGATACCGGGGTAAAAATGGCCGAGGACCTGGATTGTGCTTTTCTGGATGCCGACAATGATGGCGACCCAGATCTGCTGGTAACCGCAGGGGATGTGCAGTTTGAAGATGGGTCACCCTACTACAGGCCAAGGTTGTACCTGAACGATGGCAAAGGAAATTTTTCCATTAGCCCAAACGCCATACCTGCCGGTGTAGGAACTATTGCGGGCTGTGTGGCCACAACAGATTATGATAACGATGGAGACCAGGATGTTTTTATCGGAGGCAGGGTATCCCGTCAATATCCCGTTTCTCCCAGGAGTTATTTGTTGCAAAATAACAATGGACGGTTTACCGATGTAACCTCCTCTGTATGCCCGGCCCTGGTGACCCCAGGCATGGTGACCTCAGCCATTTGGGCGGACCTGGACAACGATGGCACCAAAGACCTGGCCATTGCCGGAGAATGGATGCCCGTGAGGATATTTAAGAATAACGGGGGCAGGCTGACTGAAACAACTGGGACAGCAGGACTGGCCAACACCCAGGGCATGTGGCGCAGCCTAGCGGCCGCGGATATTGACCTCGATGGAGACTTAGACCTGGTGGCCGGTAACCAGGGATTGAATACAGAATACAAGGCATCCGAGCAGGAACCCATGGAACTGTGGTCAGCGGATATGGACAATAATGGTACCGTGGATCCGGTGATGTTCTATTACATCAAAGGGGAGAATGGTAAGAAAGCGCTGTATCCATCCATCAGCCGGGGACAGTTATCCTCACAAGTGCCGGCAATTAAGAAACGATTTTTACTAAACAGTGATTATGGCGTAGCAACGGCCAGTGATATTTTCAAACCAGTGGCTAAGGAAAAGATCAATAAGGCGGTTTGTTATGAAATGAGGTCCTGCTATTTTGAAAACACTGGGAAAGGGGTTTTTGTCAAACACCTGTTACCCATGGAGGCACAGTTTGCCCCGGTGAATGCGATCATTTGTGAAGACCTGGATGCAGATGGCTTTACCGATATACTGCTTGCCGGGAATGAATACCAGACGGAAGTGATGATGGGCAGACAGGATGCTTCTTACGGGTTATTCTTAAAAGGAAACAGTAAGAGAACATTCCAGCCACAATCACCCATGGGCAGTGGATTTTTTGTGCGGGGAGATGTAAAGGATATGGCCCTGATTACATTCAAAGGAGGCGCAAAGTATGTGCTGGTGGCTGTTAATGATGATTACCTCCGGGTATTTAAAATTAACAGGTAAGCCTGGATAGACCAATAAGGAGAATGTTATGCTTTGAAAGCAGGCCGTATCGACCAGCTTTGTTTATTGGGAGACCGCCAGACCAACCACCAGAAGAAGAAGAGCGCAAGGGCGATACAGATCCCGGTAACCGTTTGTGATGACATCCTGGTATGCAGGTCAATCAATAAACCATCGCCTGCAAATTGCCCAAACCCCAGCAGGGCGGGTATCCTGTACCAATAATAGCATGACACGGCAGCCGCTGCAAACACACCTACCAGCTTGCGTTCCCATTGCGCCGGGGTGATCGGTTTCAGGAGTAAATAAACCAGTAAACTACCCAGCATCCCCAAAAAAGGATATTGATATACAGACAACAATGTTCTTAGGTCATGAATCCCATGATGATCGGGTACCTGGAACCATCCCCAGATAAAACCGGGAAGGCCTCCAATCAGGAACAAAGAAGTAAGACGATGATATACTGTTTTTCTCGAGAGCCCGGGATGGAAATTAGGGGTGGAATCCGGACAGGGGAGAGAACAATTCACACATTCCTGGCAATGGGCATTGGGCATGGACCGCAAGGTATTTTCTCCATACAACTTTTCCACCGGGCTAACCGGGCAAAGCGTGGAGCACCAACTGCTTTTCCAATCAAAAACCAATCCCATACCAAAACCTATAACCACACAGGCAAATAGCAGGATAGCGGTAGCCTGGGCATTGGTATTGAACACAGCATGACGCAAAGGAACTACGAGGAAAAGGGCGATAACCGCAAGAAGACCCAGTTTCCCCTGCCAAGGCACTGACATGATTTTCCTGGAGGAAATACCCAGGTGACGGGGCAGGAGGGTGGTGGTCGCCAGCGGACAAACATTTCTCCAGAGTCCGGTAGCCAGTACCAATAATGCCGGGGCAACGGGGATGAGCAGGTTCCAGAACAGCAGGAGACCCAGGGATGGGTAGAAAATCAGACAGGTAAATATAAAAGCACCGATAAGCCATACTAAAACCTGCGCGGAACGCCAGGCCACCAGATTCCTGCCAGAGGTAGAAGCCGCCTCCAAAGAGGGGAAAGGGTTTGTGCCTTTTATAGACCGGTCCATTTTATAAAAACTTAGGCGGCAATTTAGAGAATGGCTATGGCTGAAGACATGATTCTGGTCATGGCTGAAGGGGGCAAAGAATATCAAAGCCCTGCCATTCAATTTTTATTGGATGATCGGGACCAGCAGGTTGAAATCCGGTTCTTTAATGGTATAATCCGATACAGCATCCAAAAGCTGATTGGTGGAGCAGAAGGAGATGCCAATTCCGGCTTTTTTAATGATGCAAATATCATTTTCTCCATCACCCACAGCGAGTGTATCCGCTACGGGAACTTGGTAGTGCCGGCAGATATGGGTGAGGGCATGTGATTTGCAATACTCGTGGGAGCATACGCTGTTATCGTGTTGAAGGAAAAAGGAGGGGATCTTTACTTCTCCGGTAGCCACGCTTTTTGAAAACTCCAGTTCATTGGCCAGGGAAAAGTCAAACCCGTATTTGTTTTTCAGGTGGTTGGTTACGCAATCATAGCTGTCGGAAATGATGCCGGTGATAAAGCCATTGGATCTTAGGAAATCAAGGGAGTTTTCAAGTCCGGCCGTAACCGGTATTTCATCCGCCACACTTAAGAGGTCATTGATATTTTTGCCTTTTAGCAAACGGGCGATCTGTTTGGTACGGATAAAGGGATTCTGTGTGGAGGTTACAATTTCGAGGAGTTCTTTTTCAAAACCAAAACGGGCAGCAGCAGAATGGATAAAGCTGGCCCGGAGCAGGGTATTGTCCATATCAAAGATGGCGATCTTCTTGAGGGATTTTGCGCTTTCCTTGATAGCGAATTCCATTTGTTCCCGGATCAGTTGGATATGTTCAAGGGTCTCAAATGTGCCCTCACCCCGGTCTTTGGATTTTTTCAGGATGACGGCGGCCACTTCTCTCGACATTTTTCCCAGTTGTTCCAGCGGTTGCATTTTGTTCTGGATATGACCGATGCTTACTTCTTCAATACGTGCGCCCATCTGGTGCATATCGATGAGTATGCCGATATCAACCCCATACCCTTCCTCAAATTGAATTTGCTCAAAGAGTTCTTTTTTCCCGGCTATCATCCCGCTAAGGGGTTGCCAGAATGAAGGGAAGCCGGGATAGAGAATGGAGAGAAGCGGTTTGGCCACCAGTTCGGTTACCCGGCCGGCTTGACGGGTAAAGTAGGATTTGCAAAAGTCTGCCCGGTCTTCGAGCAGCGGGGTTGTCAGCAGTTCAATAATGTTTTCGGGATAGGTAGTGATGTCGGCATCCAGAAAAGCGATAATGGGGTTGCGGGCGCAGAGCACACCATCCTTCATGGAAGCCCCTTTGCCTAGTTTGGTGCTGGTGATGACCGTGGCCCCTTCTTTTTTGGCTTCTTGAACTGTATTGTCAAAAGATTTATCATCGACCACGATCACTTCGGTGACCTGAGGAGATGATTTAGCGAGGTTTACCACTTGGGCAACGGTAGCTTCTTCGTTAAGGGCCGGGATAATTACTGATACCATCAATGATCAGGTTTGGTGAAGAATTGAGGTTTCAGGGCAAGGGGACAAAGATAGGGATAATATACGTGTTAGGGTGTCTGAAAGAAGTTCCTTGAAGGTTGTGAATGCCGGCTTTATTTGGCAAGCCCCCGGAATATTTTCACTTGTATCCAAATAATCCAGATAAGAAAATAGGCAAATGTGATCTTCTGTATGATGGGTAATAGATGGATAAAGTCTGGATTATAATAACAGAAGTTATTCAATCCGATTAGTGGCAGAATGATCAATCCGGCATAGAACAGCTTTTTCCAACCATTTTTATATAATCCTGCAAATGTTCCTCCCAGGGCAATGAGGCCAAAAAAGGAAGCGATATTAATGATGAGGTCATGCTCCCAGCGGGTAAAGAGTAAGGAGCCTGTCAGCATGGCCAGTATTCCGGCGATTCTGATTAACAGTTTTAGGCGATGGGAAAGCGCTGTGTAAGCTGGAAAGAGCCACCAGAATAGGCCAAGCGATAGGCTAAGTACTGCCATGGCTGTTAGCGCCAGGGGTTTTGCGGTATTTGGTTGCCCATTCAATGCGCGATCATAGAGCAGGTTGCACCAATAGTTTTTGGTCCAGCTAAATCCCATAGCCTTTTCATCAAATGCAGATCCACCAGGGTAGTAAATGGTGGCCAGGTAATACAAGCCACTATAGATAATTATACCCAGGATAGGCAAGAGGATTAATATTCGGGAGCGGGATGATGAAGGCATTTACTTTATTAGTGGTTTGCCGATTTTGGGTTGTCATTTACATACTCTAAAATATCGCCCGGCTGGCAATCCAGCACATGACAAATGGATTCCAGGGTACTAAACCTGATTGCCTTGGCTTTGCCGGTTTTTAGGATGGATAAGTTTGAAAGTGTCAGCCCTACTTTCTCGGAAAGTTCATTGAGTGACATTTTTCGCTTTGCCATCATGACGTCTAAATTCACAATAATAGCCATAGCTTATACAGTTAGGTCATTTTCGTTTTGAATCTCTACTCCCTTATTGAAAATGGTTGCAATAATATAAATGACAGCGCCCATTAAAATAAAAGCCTGACTGTCTGTCCAAAATTGATCTAAGTTATCAGGGACAAATCCATAGTGCTTTAAACTTTTTGTTAACTGGCTGGCTACAAACCCAAAGAATCCAATGGTAAGGGTTAGGTAAGCAATGCGGAGTATTTTTCTGGCCACAAAACTGTTAAACGGTTTTGACAAATCCATTTTGTCCATCAGTCTGATAACTATGTAAAACAGAAAGGCTTTTAATATTGAAATGGTAAGCAGAAAGGCATAAATGCCAAAGAAGGACAGCTTACTGTCTTTATACATTTCAGATAGATCCAGTTTTTGATAAAGATTCTGGACAAATTCAGGCTTATACAGACTAAAAAAGAAGTTAACCAGCAGGCCCCCGGCTTCAACGGACAAGCCGACAAAAATGAGCCAGGCAAGGATGTATAAGCCCCAGAATACAATGTTTTTTGTTTTTGGCATGAGTGTCGTGTTTTATTTAACAGCACAAAAATAATAAATATTTATTAATAAACAATAAATAAGTATTTAAATTCGGCAAATTTTAAATTTGAAGTCTTGGTGGGCAGTAGTTTGGTGAACTATAACTGTGATCGTTCGGAGCTGGTAAGACTACGGCCAAGTAAGGAAGATGCTAAAAAAAATAAGGAATTCGAGGTCAATCCTCAAATTCCTTCAATCCAAAAATCCCGGTGTAGCCTCGAGAAGGATTATTTCCGGTGGCTGAACAGCCACCCGGGAAGTTCAGTTTCTTTCTCCACATTCAGCCAGCTGTTGTGGCGGACGCCAGGGTATTCAGTGTAGCGCACTTTTGTGCCACCGGCATCTTTTATGGCTTGGTAAACGTCCCGGGACAACGATACGGGTACGACATTATCGTCCCCACCATGAAAAATCCAAAGCGGGGTTTGTGTTAACACGGCCGCGGCCCTGGGGTCCGAACCCCCGCAAACACTATAGGCAGCGGCAAACAGACCCGGATTTTTTTGCAGCACCGCAAATACCCCAAACCCACCCATCGATATCCCATAGATATAGAGCCGACTGGTATCTATTGCGCAGACCTTCACCAGCGAATCAACCAGCCGCAGGACCGCCGCCGTCGTGGACGTATGACCAGCCACCCAGGTATTGCCCCAACCCTGGTCACTGACAGTGCACTTCGGCGTCAGCACAAAACAAGGAAACTGCGCCTGTCGCTCCGCACTGTACCACGACAACTCCCGCGACACCGTATCATTGGCACCATGCAGGTAGACCAGCAAGGGATAGCGCCGTCCCGCTTCCACCACTGGGCGGAACAATCCATACCGCACCGATTCAAATGCGCTTTGGCTATAACTCGGAAGGTTAAAAGGGTTTTGCGAACAGGCTGGCAGGCCGATGCCCGGGAGCAGCAGGAGAAGAAGCAGGTATTTTGTCATGGCCGATTTTTTTATAAAGGTACGGGGCAGTGGAAAGGCGGGCATTCTCGCGCTGTTAAAAACCGGCGAGCCGGTTAGCCTAATCAATATATTATTTGTGCATTGTTTCCGAGGCCCTGAAAGGGCCACCTGTTTGTAGATAAAATGTCCCACCAGGTTCATAGACCCTGAAGGGGTCTCCTGTTGTGCGGGAGACCCCCGCCTTACTGAGTCTTCCTCACCGATTTCAAAAATCAGGAAACGCCGGCCGTAGTCTTACTGTTGTAGGCCAAAACCGATTTTGAGACAATAGACAATGGCCAGGTAAGAATCTTCTCTTTGCTTTTGAATTTATATCCTCACCAACGTGTAGGTAATAATAGCTAACATAGACATTGGATTTTGGGATAAAAGAGTAAAGTTTTCCGTGATTTTTCGGAACTTGAAGAGGTGAAAGAAGCAGCCAGAGAGAGGCGGAAACAAAGGAAATTCTATTTGATTAGCTTCAAGGGAGTAGGAATAGAGCACTTTCAAAGGTTGATATTTTTTTGAACTAATCCCTTTATTAAACAAGTTCGCTATGAAGCTATTTTTTATTATTTTGATTCTAGCCTTTTATTTCGGCTCATGTCGGGAGAATACAAAGAAACCAATCGTGGTTCGTGAATTGCCACTCGGATTTGTTAGGGAAATTCCAAGCTGGTTTGCTCATAATCCCCAGCTTCAAGCAAATTTTTTTGAAATAAGAGACAAATTAAATTTGGTGGCTCTAGAAAATGGGTTTGATAGTATATATATCCGGATTTGGTTTGACTGTCTTGGAGGTCAAGGAAACAAAATTGTTACTTTTCAGTATTCAAACAGCAAATGGAAGATAAATTTGTATTCTTACAATATTGTTAGTAAACAAGGGATTATTCTAGATGTTGTGCATTTACGCAAAGAAAGATTGTCGCCAGTTTCTGAATGGAGTTCGTTAGTAAAGAATATGTTTGAGAATCAGGTACCTGATTTGCCTGATTATAGTACCTACGGTTCGGATTATACTATACCAACCGATGCAACTGGTGTTACTGTTGAAGTGGCTACTTTTACGCAATATAGAGTTTATAGCTATCCGGCATTATCGTTAAACGATACGATTTCGAGTGGTCCTGCCAAACTCGAAAGATTTATTAAAGAATTAGAAAAGGGGTTTGATTTTCACTCCCCATGTCAGAGATGATATTTTAACGGACAATGAAAATCAGTAGTTTGAAGTTTTTTCTATCTGTAGTATGCTAATATCGGACTAATACTAAAGCAATCAACAGTTGTAAAATTATGTTTTGAACTATTCGTCAACAATAATACAAACAGTTGAATTAAAATGTAAGTATCCCTAAAAAGCAGACAGTTTAAAATTAGAGTTAAAAACTTAATTGAGGTCTACCCACGAATCAACCACATCCAAAGACATTTGCTGATTCATAGTTTGAAATCCCGGGTGGATTTTCTTCCAGGAAGTATTATCAAATGAATGTAGATTTTTGTTTTAAAGACCAGCGGAGGAGTTTTGATATTCCGGTTCGTGAGGACACGAACCGGGGCGTAGGTTCTTAAACAAACCGTAAACAAAACCGTAAACGAATCAACGGGAGTCCACGGGAATTAAAAAGAGTACTTAAACGCAGAAAGCCTTACAAATCAACGGTATTGTAAGGCTTTCAATCACTTTGATTCTCGGTAAATTGGTTGGGAAGTAGCCTCGACAGGAATCGAACCTGTATCTGGAGCTTCGGAAACTCTTATACTATCCATTGTACTACGAGGCCGGAGGGGGGCAAAGATAGCGTTTTAGCACGAAAAAATGAGGGGTCTCCGAACATCCGACTCCCGACCTAATGTATCAAATGACTCGCATTCGCCGCAAAGATCTTTACCGCAATGGCCAACAGGATCACCCCAAAAAACTTGCGCACCGCCAATAGCCCGGCAGGCCCCAGTATCCTGGCAATTCGACCCAGCGAGTGGAGTACCAGATAAATTATTATAAGATTGATCAGGATAGCGATCAGCAACGTAAACTCATTATAATGTGCCCCGCGAAGTGACATGATCGTGGTGAGCGTTCCCGACCCGGCAATCAATGGAAAGGCAATGGGTACCACCGTCGCAGCCTTCACATCCTTCTCACTCTTGAAAAACTCCATCCCCAAAACCATCTCCAAACCAAGGATAAAGATCACAATCGATCCCCCTACCGCAAAGGCCTCCTTATCTAACCCCAGTATTTTTAAAAACCCTTCTCCTACAAACATAAAAAGTATCATCAAAGCCCCTGAAACCATCGTCGCCCTCGCCTCCCGTATCTCCCCCATCTTCTGCTTCAACGAAATTAAAATGGGTACAGACCCTACAATATCAATCACCGCAAAAAGCGTGAAAGTAACAGTAAGAAGCTGGTTGAAATTAAGGGAGAAATCCATGATCTAAAGGTAGTAATTGCTCTTGATTTAGTTGATTACACGGATTTCACAGATAAAGCAGACGCCTTCTAATCCGTGTAACCGTGGTATATAACATTTTCCTAATCTTCCCATAATATTCTGGTTACAATACCTTTCCATCTTTGCGCAACCTTTTTCCGCACTAATGAAAAGAAACTGGATAAGCCTCCTTATCCTCACTTCTCTGATCACGCCGGGCTTTAAGCCTCACCCTCAAAAGCCCGTGTTCCCGGATCAACCGGTTCATCACCTTATCCTCATTACCACCGATGGCTTTCGATGGCAGGAACTTTTTCAGGGCGCGGACCCCGATCTGCTCAAGAACCCTGATTTTACACCCCAAGGGGAAACCCTTAGCTGGCTCTATGACGGCAATTCCCCCGATGAAAGAAGGGAAAAATTAATGCCCTTCTTCTGGCGTGTCATCGCCCGTAAAGGCCAGATCTATGGCAACCGGGAATTTGACAATAAAGTAAATACCGCCAACGCCTACTCCATCTCCTACCCGGGATACAATGAGATCCTGACCGGAAACACCGATCTGGGAATCTTTTCAAACCGGAAAAGAAATAACCCCAACCGGAATATTCTGGAACTACTAAACGAAATCCCCGGCTTTAATGGACGGGTGGCCGCCTTTAGCTCCTGGGATGTTTTTCCCTATATTCTCAATGAAAAACGTTCCAAACTTCCGATCAATAGCGGATATGATTCGCTGACTACCGACACCGAATCCTCCAACCTTCAAAACAAACTGCAAAGCGAAGGAATCTTCAAAAAGGAAGCGACGCGCCATGACCGGCTGACCTTTCTCGCCGCCAAAGAATACATGAATGAGTTTCACCCGCGTGTGGTATTTCTGGGACTGGGTGAAACAGATGAATTCGCCCACCAGGGGCGTTATGATCTTTACCTGCAACAGGCCAATGAATTCGACCGCATGATCGGCGAACTCTGGCACTGGATACAAACAGATCCTGAGTATAAAGACAAAACCACCCTTATCATAACCACCGACCACGGCCGTGGCGCGCGCCCCTCCAAATGGACCAGCCACGGCCTTCATGTAAAAGGCTCCTCACAAACCTGGCTCGCCATGCTAGGCCCCAATATTCCCGCCCTGGGAGAAGTGAAGGAAAATCAACAGCTCTGGCAAAAAGATCTGGCAGGCATCTCTGTTCAGGTACTTGGCCTGAAACCCTAGCTTATCCTGGCGCCCTCGCGTCCTGGCGGTTAAACTTTACCGCAAAGACGCAAGGGCGCTAAGGAGCGCAAGAGGATTAGAGAGAAAATGAAACCCCGGTCATGAAGGTAAATGGCATTGAATTATACCCCCGGAGATCAAAGAATCGTTTGTCAGTCAGGTTCTGCCCGTCGGCAAAGAAGCGGATTTGCTCCTTCCACTTGTACTGAATATGCGCGTTGAGCAGGAAATATCCATCCAGTTTTACATCTTCCATCTGATAACCACCCAGGTCATAACGCTTGCTGATAGCTCGGGCAGTTACTGAAGCATCCAGCTTCTTGGTGAATTGATAGCCTATAGTGAAATTAACGGCATGACGTGGCCGGCGAAGCAAATAATTGTACGTGGTATCGGAAAAATTCTTCCGGCTCTGGGTGGTTTCCTGACCCGCAATCAACGTGTAATTTCCGCTCACCTGGAGTTTTTCGCTTAGCTGGGCACTGAACTCATATTCCAGTCCATGTACCTTCTGTTTTACAAAATTGAAATAGACGAACTGGTTGTAGTCAAAGTCCAGCCCATTGTCTATGTCCCGGTAGAAATAGACCAACCTGTTGCTCCATTTTTTACCCGAATGCTGAATGCCCAACTCATAATTGATCGAACGCTCGGGTTTTAAAGTGGGGGTTCCGCTAAACACATCAAACAACTGGTAAATGGTGGGAGCCTTAAACCCGGATGCCACACTCCCAAATACCCGGAACCGATCGTTGATCCGGTAAGAGGGATTGATGGTGAAAGTACTGTTGCCACCATATTTGGAGTGACTGTTCATTCTCCCACCCAATTCTATATTCAGGTCCTCATTCAGAAAATGCAAAAACAGGGAGGCATATCCCGATACCTGGTTCATGGAGGTATCATTGAACTGGCTGAGATAGGGGCCAAACCCACTGAGCGAATAATAGAATTGACTCATGTTCCCCCAACGATAATCTGTACCGGCCAGCAAACTGGCGAATTTGTTCAACCGGATATTTCCAAAGAACTCGGCAAACTGGGTACGGCCATCATACCGGTTATCTTCAAATTTGGTGAATCCGGGTGTGTGCAGACTGTCATTCAGGTATATCCTGGATAATTCCCCATACTGGTAATTCGCTACAAGGGTCACCCGACCTTTCTGGTACCGAAGATTTAATCCTCCGGTCGTATTCTTATTCCGTATCCAATAATCACGGTCGTCGGCAAATACCCCTGCATCAACATCCGACTGATAACGGCTATACTGTATAAAACCACGGATGGACAAACCGGCTACCGGCTCATATTGCAGGGATGCATTGGCCATGTGCCCGTCATACCCATCCTTTTCCAACCCGTTGTTTCCATTGGCTGTGGTCGCAGAAGAAAAACCATCGGTTTTATAATGCGAGAACCGGGCCTGGTATTGAAACTTCCCACTCTTCCCAAATCCCTGAAACTGGTTTCGAAAACTGTTTCGGTTACCAGCACTGTGGGTTGACTTGTATCCAAATGGCGTATTCAGGTCTTTCTTCACCGTAATGATGTTGATCACCCCGGCAATGGCATCACTGCCATACAAGGTAGATTGCGCCCCTTTGCAGATCTCGATCCGCTCGGCATCCTGTATGGAAAAATGGTTCAGGTCAAAATCATTGGTAATGGTCGAAGGATCATTGAGGGGGATGCCATCAATCAGGATCAGGGCCCGGCCATTGGAAGCGCCTCGCATAAAAAGGGTCTGTACACTGCCGGCATTGTTGAGCGAACCATTGACAATAATACCTGCCTGTTCATTCAATACCTGGGCCAGTGATTTACCGGCACTCTTCTCCAGTTGCTCCCTGGTAATCACCGTGATCACCTTGCCTGTAGTGCTTTGTTTCTGGGCCGTTTTGGTAGCGGTCACCACCACTTCATCCATGTTACGAACGATACTGTCTTGTTGTGCCAGAAGGGGACTGCCGATGGCCAAGAGGGCAGTCACGGCAAAAAATTTTCTTTTCATCTGCATGAAAAATTTTTTTGTGACTGCTTCCGGAAAAATAAAGAGTAAGAAATATAAAAGTCCTGAAACAATTACATCTCCTGCTTTTCACCCGAAAGCTGAAATAGGTTTATTGAACTGGCAGGTCTTCTGGCTTGTCCCGGTCCAACCGCCTTCCCATCACGCCGGAAGCGTGGCAGTGGCTATTTTTGACTGGACCGCAAAATGCGGGACTTACAGCTACGGGGATAGCACCGGATTTACACCGGTTTCCCTTTTCATCCTCGTGAGAGGAACCAGATCGGGGCAAATGTAGAAAGAGAAAACGGGTTTCTTGTAAAAGTTTTCAACATTGAGTTTCTCGCTGCATTCGCAGCGTTTCTTGGCGAACGCCGCGAGAAACCTTATTTGGAATTGTTAATCAATACACCGAAAAAGAAGTTTCTCCCATACGCCACATTAAAATACCGGCCTCCGGCAGCATTGATATCATTCCCCAGGCTGTAGGTTTCATCAAAAAGGTTATCACCACCCACATACAGGTCAAAGTTCCATTTATTCTTCCTGCTTGTTTTCCAGCCCAATCTCCCTCCAATAATCTCATAAGGCGAAGCCAGGGCCGTATTGGCATCGTTTAGAAATATTTTGGTGGCGGCATAAAATTGAAGCCCAAGGTAAAATCCCTTCCGGGTCACCAGATCCATGACCACTGAATAGGTTTGTGCCGGTACAGAGGGTACTGTTTTGCCCGAAAAGTCATTTGACCCCTGGACAAAATCATCATAACGGAAATGATTGTATGTAAATGAGCCCCTGGTTTGAAAGTAATCAAAAAATGAAGCCTGGTTAAATAATGCAAGATAGTTGACATCGGCCTCAACCCCCCGTTGTTTCACCCGTCCGGCATTGATAAAATAATCCGCGCCGGAAATGTCCCTCCGTTGCACCAAGGCCTTTTGGAGGGTAAAGGAAAATCCGGTGAGATTTACAAAAAGCCTGTTTCTAAAAAATCCATACTGTATATTAAACTCCTTGTTCCAGCCATATTCCGCTTCCAGGTCGGTGCTGATCACCCCTGTAGAAGGCAATAGTTCGGAGATAGTAGGAGGGGAGAACCCACGGGAAAGGATAGCCGTGAGCGAAAGATTGTTCAGAAAGGTCTTTTTCACCGACAACCGTGGAGTAATTTCGTTCTTATATGTGCGATCGGCCTGCCAAACAGGTGTCACACTATACCTGGTAAAGCCCACTTTTGTTTTATTTATACTTACACCAGCCAGAAACAACCATGATTTTACAATCGAATACTGCGCTTGTGCAAAAAGACTATAGGTAGTGTAGGAGATATCGTCGTTGGTTTGAACAGTATCGGGATGCCCACCCTGGTTGCTAAATACCTGAGTGTTGAAATTGCCTTTTTGAAATTCGGCACCGGCCACAGCCTGAAATTCTCTCCCTTCATTCTTTTTTAGCCAAACAAATACACTCCGCCCGCCCCAACCGGGTTCCTTTCTTCGCTCGTAGTTACGCACCGCCGAATTCCTTATTTCTGCCTGTGCCCCATACAGGGTAGTGCGATTGAGCAGGCTCCTGCTTACCTGGTATTCACTGGTAAAACCCGCCGTAAGTGTTTTTTGGAATATAGCGGCTTTGGCATTTATAGTTGATGGAAAAGCTCCCACTGCCGGACGTGCCGCACGTGGATTGGCCATGTATTCAGAATAGGTCAAACCTCCCGGTGTTTGATAATAAAGGTCAGAATACAATAGCGAAGCGCGAATCTGCTGCCGGTCGGAGATTTTTAATTTTGACTCCCAACTCACATTGTCACGTCGCATCCGGCTTTGGGCACGATAGCCATCGGTTTCATTATGCGAGTAGGTCACCTGGTTTTGCGACATCCATACCAAGGAATCACCCTTCCTGCTTTTACTCCCAAATTGGGCCGAGGCAAAAAGGTTCCGTAAACCATGGCTACCCGCCATATATTCCAAGGATATTCCCGGTTTCCAACGTTCCAGGCTGCTGACCAGAATAAGCCCACCGGTACCGGCCCCATACATACTTCCTGCCGGACCTTTATTTACCTCGATTGACGAAAAATTATTAACCGCGAATTGATTGAAATAAGTATTGCCACCGGCATCGGTCACCGGGATATCATTCCAATAAACCTTTACATTTCTTACCCCAAAGGGGGAGCGCAGCGAACTGCCCCGGATATTGATCCGATAACTGCCGGGAGAACGTTCCTCCATCCGAACACCCGCCACTGTATTAAAAGCCGATACCAGCGAGGTCTTATTGTTCCAAATCGTGGGTTGTGGTTCAATAAACCTGACACTAAACCCGGAATTCTTGGAAACCTGCGTCTGCTCAAAGGCCCGAAGGGTCACTTCCTCAAGCAATTTTACTGAATCGACTGGTTCCTGTGCCAACAACCAACAAGGAAATCCAAGCGTCATGAACAATAATAACCTGTGCATAGGCAAAAATACTTGAATTATCCGCTGAGCCTCCGCGCCTCTGCGGTAAAAAAACCACTGAGGCGCGGAGACACAGCGCGTTTTTACCCTATCTTTCACCCATGACTGCCAAAAACAAGCTTAACCTGTTTGATATCAGCCTGATTGTGGTGTCCCTGGTTATCGGGATGGGTATCTTCAGAAACCCTGCTTCGGTTGCTGCCACTTCCGGTACAAGCTCCATCTTTTTTCTGCTCTGGTTTGCCGGTGGATTGATCGCGCTTTGCGGGGCCCTGACCTATGCTGAAATTGGCCAGCGGTTGCCGGCCATGGGTGGTTATTACAAAGTATTTGCCCAATGTTATCATCCGTCAATAGGGTTTTCAGTTAATGCCATCATCCTGATCAGTAATGCCGCATCACTGGGTGTAGTGGCGCTGATTGGAGCGGATTATGTCAGTGACCTGTTATATGGCAAGCCCAGCGGGGTGTTTTTTAATACCATGGTCGCCATAGTAGCAGTGGCACTCTTCTTTTTTGTCAACCTGTTTGGATTAAAAACCAGTAGCCGCACCCAGAATGTATTGATCATTGTAAAAGTGGGATTGGTGGTATTACTTATCGCGAGTATGTTTAAAGGGGTGATGATCGAACCACATGGATACGAAGAAAAATCTCCCTTCTATACCCTGGCGGATAAAAATGCCGTTTCCCTCTTTCTTATATCACTGATCCCGGTTTGCTTTGCCTATGGCGGCTATCAGCAAACCATCAATTTTGGCAGTGAGGCCAAATCACCCACCAGCATTCCCAAGGGCATCATTATCGGTATCCTGATCGTTATCCTGTTATATTTATTGATCAACCTGGCCTATACCCAGGTGATCGGTTATGATAAAATGAAAAACGCCTCCGCTATCGGCGCCCTGCTCTGTGAGGCCTGGTTTGGCAAAGCGGGGGGGAAGGTATTCGACGCCCTGATGTTCATTTCAGTATTGGCCTATGTCAACATCCTGCTGATGAGCAACCCCCGTGTCATGTTTGCCATGAGCGAAGACAAGGTCTTTCCCAGGGTATTTTCCTACCGTCATCCCAAAACTGAAGCCCTGGTAGCTGGCTTGGCCACCTTTTCGCTTGTTACCATCATTGTTACCTTCTTTGGGAAAGGGGTGGACAATATCCTCAACTTCACCATGTTCCTGGATAGCATTGGCATGAGCACCTCGGCGGCCACATTGTTTATTTTAAGAAAAAGAAAAACCAATGAGGCCATGGTCACCGGTTCCTGGAACAAGGTCACACCCATGCTGGCTTCCTTTTTTGTGTTTAGTTACCTCATGATCGCGGTGGGCGTGGTGATCAAGGATGTAAAAGCCGCCCTGATCGGAGTAGGGCTTCTTGGTTTTTTCCTGGGGGTTTATTTTATGTTTTATAATAAAAAAAATGCCTGAGATGGATATTTCGCAGATCATCAATGAATGGGGCGAGGAGCGCGACCAGTATTTCAATGCCGTATCACCCCCCATCATGCAAACCAGCAATTTTGCTTTTAAGAAGGTAGAACACCTGCGCCGGGCATTTGAAGATGAAATGGGCGGCTACCTCTATAGCCGGGGATTAAACCCCACGGTCGATATCTTGCGAAAGAAACTGGCCGCGCTTGATGGCACCGAAGACTGCCTGGTGTTTAATAATGGGGCCGCCGCCATTTTCGCCGCCGTACTGGCCAATGTCAAATCCGGCGATCATATCGTATCTGTAGAAAAGCCCTATACCTGGGCGCAGAAAATGTTTGATAATATCCTTCCCCGGTTTGGTATCAACACCACGTATGTCAATGGCCGGGAAGCGGAAAACTATTTTAAGGCTACAAAAGCCAATACCAGCTTCTATTACCTGGAATCACCCAATAGCTGGGATTTTGCCCTCCAGGATATCCGTTCTATCGCCCAATTTGCCCGCTCCAGGAATATCATTACCCTTATTGATAACAGTTATTGCACTCCTTTGTATCAACAACCAGCGGGCATGGGGATCGATCTATGCATGCAAACCGCTACCAAGTATATTTCAGGGCATAGTGATACCCTTGGCGGTGTGCTCTCGGGTTCCCACGCCATGATGAAGAAGATCTTTGATAGTGAATACCTGAATATCGGGTCGGGTATCCAACCTTTTAATGCCTGGCTTCTGATCCGGGGTTTACGCACCCTGCCGGCCCGGTTGGAAAGGATATCCGCCAGCACCCGGAAAGTGGTGGATTATGTAAAATCCCATCCCCGGGTGGAGCGTGTCATCTTCCCTTTTGATACGGACTTTGACCAGTATGAACTGGCCCGGGCCCAGATGAAAGATGCCTTTGGCCTCTTCACTTTTGTCATGAAAACGAACCGGATGGAAGAAATTGTACGATTTTGTGAGTCACTGAAACATATCCTGATGGCCGTGAGCTGGGGCGGACATGAAAGCCTTATCATACCCAAATGTGCGGGATTACAACCGGCTGAGTTTGACGGGGCCAACCCCGAGCACCGGTATATCCGGATGTATGTGGGATTGGAGGAACCCGATTATATCATAAAAGACCTGGAACAGGCATTTGAAAAAATCGCATAGATAATTTTTATTATCCGTTTGTCATAATTCACAAGGCATCAACGGCATTTGAATTAAATTTGCCCTATCATGAAAAATTACCTCAAACTGGCTGCTGCCCTGCTGCTATTCCAATCGGTGGCAGCACAGGAAAAATGGGACCTGCGCAAATGTGTGGATTACGCATTGGCCAATAATATTTCGGTCAAAGGACAGGACATCACAGCCCGTATCGCTGAACTGACTTACAAACAAAGCAATGCCGATCGCATACCCTCCCTCAATTTTGGGGGTAATGCCGGTTTTCGTTTTGGTTTGGCTGAAAACCCTACTACGGGTGTATTTGAGAACAACAACATCTTTAGCTCCGGTGTCGGCTTACAAAGTCAGGTGACCCTGTTCAACTGGTTTACCCAGAAAAATACCGTGGAGTCGAACCGCATTACTTTGGAAGCGGAGAAGGAACAAGTGAAAAAGATTCAGAATGATATTTCCCTGAATGTGGCCGTGGCTTACCTGCAGGTGCTACTCGCCCGCGAACAGGCCAATATAGCCAAGGTACAGGTTGAGATCACCAGGGCCCAACTAAACGATACCCGCAAGCGGGTGAATGCCGGTTCGCTGCCCGAATTAAATGCGGCGGAACTCGAAGCCCAGCTTGCGCGTGACAGCTCTTCCTATATCAGTGCGGAAGGAAGTGTGCAGCAATTCATTTTGCAATTAAAAGCCCTGTTGGCGCTGGATGCCGCCGCGCCTTTTGACGTGGCCACTCCGCCGGTTGACCGGATTCCCCTGGAAGCGCTGGCAGACCTGATGCCGGATGTGGTGTATGGTTCCGCCATGGCCAACCTTCCCCAGCAAAAAGTAAATGAACTGCGTATCCTGGCCGCCCGCAAATCTGCCGAAGCGGCCAAGGGACGACTATATCCTTCCCTGGGCGCTTCGGGTAGCCTTTATTCAAACTATGTGTCATTCAAGGATGTACCCATTTATAACCAGGTCATTTCCGGTTATACCTCCTCAGGCTTAAGAGCCAACAATGGGGGTACATATTATGACGTGGAAAGACCCATTATTGTGAATGGAAATACTGTTGTTTCTGTTGTAAAACCCGATGCTTTTGGTAAACAGTTCAAGAATAACTTTGGTCAGGGCATTACCCTCAACCTGAATGTACCGATCTTCAATGGCAAAGCCGCCCGCACGGGTTGGGAACGGGCCAAACTGAATATCCGCCAATTGGAACTGATGAAACAAGGGGGTGACCTGCAACTGAAACAGGATATTTACAAAGCCTATAATGATGCGATGGTGGCTATGCAAAAATACAATGCGGATAAGATTGCAGTGACCACCGCCGAAAGATCTTACGAATATGCCCGTAAACGCTATGACCTCAACCTGCTGTCTTCCTTTGAGCTGATCACCAGCCAAACGAATGTACAACGGGCGCGTTTCCAGGTATTGTATTCACAGTATGATTATGTATTTAAAATGAAATTGCTGGAATTCTATAAAGGCCAGGGCATAAAATTATAAGTATTACAAACTTCATAACATGAGCAAAACAGTTAAATGGATATTGATCAGCATTGGAGCATTGATATCTGTATTGGTTATTGGTAAATTGATCACCGGGAAGAAAGACACAGGCACCAAAATATCTGTGGAAAAAGTGGCTAAAAAGACCATCATTGAATCAGTAAACGCCAGTGGTAAAGTGTATCCTGAGATCGAGGTAAAGATCAGCCCGGATATTTCCGGTGAGGTGGTGGAACTGAACGTTGAAGAAGGGGATAGTGTCCGGAAAGGGCAGGTACTGGCCCGTATCTATGCCGATATTTATGCCACCCAGCGCGACCAGGCCAATGCCGCCGTTAACCAACAGCAGGCCGTGGCTGCCAACAGCATCGCCCAGTTGAATGCATTGAAAGCCACCCTCGATCAGGCCGAAAGAACCTATAACCGTCAAAAGCAGTTGCTGGATGATAAGATCATTTCAAAAGCGGAATTTGAACAGGCGGAAAGCGCCTATGAATCCGCTAAGGCCAACTACAATGCGGCCAGGGAAGGCATCCGGGGAAATCAGGCGGGTATCCAAAGCGCCCAGGCCAGTTTGACCCGTGCCAATAAAGACCTGAGCCGTACCACCCTGGTAGCGCCAATGGATGGAGTGATCTCCGCATTGAGCGTGAAGAAGGGTGAACGGGTTGCCGGTAACAGCTTTAACATTGGTACGGAAATGATGCGCGTAGCGGATATGTCGGTAATCGAAGTACGCGTAGATGTAGGCGAGAATGATGTGATCAAAGTAAGCATCGGCGACTCTGCGGATGTGGAGGTAGATGCCTACAACAACCGCAAATTCAAAGGTGTGGTCACACAGATCGCCAGCAGTGTTAAGTCCGGCTCCGCCCTGACCAGCACCACCGATGTAACCAACTATGAGGTAAGGATCCGACTTGATCCCGCTTCTTATTCCGACCTGATCGATCCGGCCAAACCAAGGAAATTCCCCTTCCGTCCGGGTATGAATGCCAGCGCGGATATCAAAACCAACCGCGTAGAGGATGTGATTGCCGTTCCGATCAATGCGGTGGCTACCAGGGTTAAGGGAAGTGACAAAACGATTGAAGACAAGAAAAAAGAAGATAAAAAGAACAACAAATCTGACGAAGCCAATGGCGAACAGGAAGAACCCGTGGTTGAATCCAATGAACTGGAAGAGATTGTATTCATACTCCAGGCCGATGGCACAGTGAAGAAAACCATTGTCACCACCGGTATCCAGGATATCAACTATATCCAGATTAAATCTGGGTTGAAAGGTGGGGAAGAAGTGGTATCAGGTCCATTCAATGTGGTAAGTAAAACCCTCAAAGACGGATCCAAAGTGACCAAGGTGGAGAAGGACAAGTTGTTTGAAACGAAGAAATAGACATGAATTTCGGAATTATAGGCTCGGGGTCATGGGCTACCGCGCTTGCCAAACTATTAACGGATAACCGTCACCCTATCCATTGGTTGGTGCGTGGTTCCTCCATGGCTGAGCATATCGCCACCCGGAAACATAACCCCACTTACCTGAGTTCTGTCAATTTTAATACCTCCCTGCTTACTCTTCATACAGATCTGAAAGACCTGTTACAAAAGGCGGATACCCTCGTTTTGGCAGTCCCTTCCGCCTACGTGCATTCCACCCTGGAAGGGCTAAAGCCGGAAGACTGGACCGGGAAAATAGTCGTTTCCGCGGTAAAGGGTATCCTGCCCGAAAAGAATGTCCTGATCAACGAATACCTGCAACAGGCTTTCCAGGTTGATATATCCCAGTATTTTACCCTGATGGGCCCCTGTCACGCCGAGGAAGTAGCGTCGGAAAAGCTCTCTTACCTCACTTTTTCCGGGTTAAATGAAACCCGGGCAGCGGAAATAGCGTCTTACTTTAAAACCGGGTATTTAAATACCATCACCAACCAGGATGTTTATGGAGTGCAATATGCAGCGGTGCTGAAGAATATCTATGCCCTGGGGGCCGGTATGGCACATGGGTTGGATTATGGCGATAATTTCCTGAGTGTGTTGATTGCCAACTGCGCGGATGAAATGGCCGGGTTTCTTCGAAAAGTGGGTATCCATCATATTGAAGTAGGTATCCACGAAGGGGAGGATCCCGTAACGCATAAAAAATCGGCCAATTACGCCGCCAGTGTGTATCTCGGAGATTTGTTGGTGACCTGTTATTCCCTGTATAGCCGAAACCGCACTTTTGGCAATATGATCGGGAAAGGGTACTCGGTAAAGACGGCCCAATTGGAAATGAACATGGTTGCAGAAGGATACAACGCCTCGCGTTGTGTTTTTGAAATAAATAAACAGATCGGCGCTGATATGCCCATTGCCCGAACGATTTACGAGATCCTTTGGGAAAATGTTAAAGCCAGGGAAGGGTTTAAACGGGTGGAAGAAGTGCTGGTCTAAAAAAGACCAGGGTCGGAAGATGACCAATTTGAATCAACTCCCGACACCGGAAAAAATTCAATCAGATGCCTCTCTCTTTTCACGGTATAGGACCCATGGCCATCGTACTGATGGTGCTGACGCTGGTGATAAGGCAGGCCTGGCATTTTTACCGCCGCCGCCAACATCACTGATCGCGAAAAAGATCACTGGCTATTCCATCCGCCAGGAGTTTACCCTGTTTTGTTAGTATTAGTTGGTCCGCTCGCCTTACCATATATCCCTGTTCCAGATAAATCGCCGCCTCCCGCTGAATTTCTTCCCGATAATTTCCCGGTATTCGCGACAAGTCAAGCCCTTCCATCGTTCTAAGCGAAGTCATTATATACTCGTTGAGTCGCTGTATCGGGGTAAGCTGTTCCTTTTCCCATACCGGCACTCCATTTTCCATACCCGATAGGTAAATATTGTTGTTGGCAATATTCCATTGCCTGGATTCCCCATTGTAAGAATGGGCCGATGGACCCAGACCCAAGTATTTTTTACCCTCCCAATAGGAAGAATTATGCCGGCTGCGGTGACCGGGTTTGGCGAAATTGGAAATTTCATAGTGCTCAAAACCGGCGGCTTCCAACCAGTCCATCAATAACAAAAACTGCCTGGCTTGTTTTTCCGGGTCCACCGACGGACTGGTTCCTTTTTCAATTTTTTTGTACAACAAGGTTTGCGGCTCCACTGTGAGGGCGTAACAGGATAAATGGGGAACTCCTATATCAAGCATCCTGTCCACATTCTGCTTCCATCTTTCATCGGTAAGAAAGGGCGTGCCATAGATCAGGTCGGCGGTACTGTTGGGGAATACCTCCATAACGGATTCCAGGGCCCGGATGGCCTGGCTGGCATCATGCGCCCGGTTCATCCAACGCAGGTCCTCGTCAAAAAATGACTGGATACCGATACTCAGCCGGTTGATGCCCAATTGCTGCCAGGTGGAAAGCAGGGGGGGCTCCACATCATCAGGGTTACATTCCAGGGTTATTTCCGGAGAAACGTTGACCGGGAAACTATTCCTCAGTTTTTCCAATAGGGAAAAAAGCTCATCGGGATGAAGCAGGCTGGGAGTGCCTCCGCCAAAATAGATGGTATCCACGGGTTCCCCGGCCAGATATTCCTGCTGAAGAACCATTTCCTTCAATAAAGCGGCCGTTAATTCGTTTTTACGCCGTAAAGAGGTGGTAAAATGAAAATTGCAGTAGTGGCAGGACTGCCGACAAAAGGGAATATGGAGATAAATACCTGCCACGAAAGGACTTGTCTATTTTTGTATTGATGTTCATGTCAAAATTACGAAAGCGCTTACGGTATCCCTGTTATCTCCTGGTTTTCCTGGCGATGACTTTGGCTGCCCGGGCACAAAACAATTACCGGTTGGAGATCACCCCGGTAGATAAACCGCTTTCCTTTTACACCCAGGTACTTCGTTTCACGCAGGAATTTCCCGACAGGGATGCCTGTACCCGCTATATCCTGGGTATCCCGGCCCTGATGCAGGAGAAGGGGTATATTACTTCCTCCCTTGATTCTATCAGTTATGACAGCGCCTCGGCCCGGATTGTCATTTATGCCGGAACCATCTATTACTGGTCCCGGTTGGATACCAAAAGGGTGGATCCGGTATTGCTGGATGCCATCGGGTGGAAATCCTCCGGGTTTGAAGGAAAACCCCTCAATATTCAATTGAACGAGGGTTTGCAGCAAAGAATGCTCACCTACCTGGAAAGTCATGGCCACCCATTTGGACGGATTTTTTTTGATAGCATGATGGTGACCGGCGACAGCCTCTCGGCCCAATTGGTGGTGGAAAAAGGCCCTGCCTATAAGATTGACAGCATCCGGCTTTACGGGGGTGCCAGGATTTCCAATTATTTTCTGCAACGTTTCCTGGAAATACCCAATGGGAGCGCATTTGACCGCGGCAAACTGGACCGCATCTCCTCCCGGTTGCAGGAACTGAATTATGTAGAGGAAATAAAACCCTATGACCTCAGCCTGCTTGGAACCGGGTCGGTGCTTAACCTTCACCTGCGGCCAAAGAAAAGCAGCCAGATCAATTTCCTGATCGGGTTTTTGCCAAATAGCGACCAGTTCTCATCCAAGCAAATGCTGGTTACCGGCGAGGCCAATATCCGGTTGAACAACGCCCTGGGAGGAGGGGAAGTATTTGGGTTAAACTGGCAACAGCTTCAGGTGAAATCACCCCGCCTAAATATCCTCTTCCGGCACCCATATATCTTCCGGTCAAGCATTGGGTTGGACCTGGCCTTTGATATGTTTAGAAAGGACAGCTCCTTTTTGAACGTAAACATGCAATTTGGCGGTCGCTATGCCCTCACTGCCAACCGAACGGTAAGCCTATTTTTCCAGCGGTCGCAAACCATCCTGAGCCAGGGAGGGATCAATACGGCTTCCGTCATCCAGGCAAAACGGTTGCCGGATATAGCCGATGTCGGGTCCTCCAATATCGGACTGGATTATGAATGGAACCAGACCGATTACCGCAATAACCCCCGAAAGGGATGGATAGTGCAGGTGACCGGAACCGCGGGGACCAAAAAAGTGAAGAAAAACAATGAGATCATAGAATTAAAAGATCCGGCTGACCCATCCTTTGATTTTGAACGGTTGTATGATACCGTAAAACTTAAGTCTTATCAATTCAGGGTAAAGACAAGCGTCAACAAATATTTAAAACTTAAAGGACAAAGCGTAGTACGACTGGCCCTGAACGGAGGCTGGTTTCAGAGTGAATCCATATTCAGGAACGAACTGTTTCAGATCGGCGGGTTTAAGTTGTTGCGGGGTTTTGATGAAGAAAGCCAATACCTTTCGGAATACCTCGTTACTACACTTGAGTACCGTTACCTGATCGGGATGAACTCCTTCTTTTATGTTTTTTCCGATGGAGGCTGGGGCGGATCCAGGGGGGATACCCGAGAAAAACACAGCTATTTCAGCACCGGTTTAGGACTTGCCTTTGAAACCAAGGCAGGGATTTTCAACCTGGCCTGGGCAGTGGGTAAACGCGATGATACCCGTATCAACCTACAGCAATCAAAGGTCCATGTGGGCTTTGTCAACTACTTCTAAACAGGCGACAAGATTTCTCTACTTTTGCGAACAACATGATGAGGCCCTTTTTTCTAATCTTATTGTTTAATTGTCTGTTCCTGTCCGTCTCTGGCCAGGTGGTAGATAGCATACCCCATAGGGCTGATACGGTGAAACTGGATTCAGCGGTTCATGCAGATACCCTTTTACCTGTGGTTGATAGCCTACTGCCTGATACGGATTCCGCGGCACGCGCCGCGGCAGACTCGGTGACCCGGGCAAACACACCCCCGCTACCCCCTCCCCGGAAAGAAGGCCTGCTTCGGAATATACAGGGCAAGGAAATTTTCTTTTATGTACTGGTTTGTTTGTTGCTATTTCTTGGCATACTAAGAAATGTATTCCCCAAGTATTTTGCGGATCTGTTCCGGATCTTTTTTAGAAGAACCCTTAAGCAACGGCAATTATATGAGCAATTGATCCAGGCGCCACTGCCGTCCTTGTTGTTAAACCTGTTTTTCCTGATCACCGGTGGGATCTATATCAGTTTTCTTTTGAATTACTACCACCTGGAAAAGGTGGATAATTTCTGGGTACAGGCACTTTACGCTACCGGGGTGCTTTTTGGCATTTATGCCGGGAAATATGCCATGCTCAAATTTTCAGGCTGGCTATTCCAACTCCCCGGACCGGCCGATGATTACTCCTTTATCGTGTTTATGATCAATAAAATGGTGGGGATATTTCTGCTGCCCTGCCTGATCCTGATCCTGCTGGCCGGGCCCTCCCTGGCCCAATTTGCCTTCTATATTTCCTTGCTCGGGCTGTCCCTGATGGGTTTATACCGAATTCTTTTGACCTTTCAACTGGCTCGTAACCGGGTTAAAGTCAATCTATTCCATTTCCTCTTGTATATCCTGGGATTTGAGATCATTCCCCTGGTCTTGATCTACAAGCTGTTATTGCTTGTTATTTAAAAGAAGTCGTTAACTTTGCAAAACTTTTGAGCAGAGCCTTATGACAAATAAAAGGGATGCCACCATCAAACCCCAGGGAAAAGTGAAGAGGATTCTGATTACGCAGCCAAGGCCTGAAAGCGAAAAATCTCCGTATTTCGAGCTCTCCCGGAAATATAATGTCACGCTTGACTTCCATCCGCTCATCCGGTTGGAACCCATTCCTGCCAAGGAATTCCGAAAACAAAAGATCGATATCGTCAACTATACCGGGGTGATCTTCACCAGCCGAAATGCGATCGATCATTTCTTCCGCACCTGTGAGGAAATGAAGGTGAATGTTTCCCAGGACACCAAGTATTTCTGTATCACCGAAGCAGTGGCACTTTATCTGCAGAAGTTTATTCTATATCGGAAACGCAAAGTGTTTTATGGTGCTGATGGTTCCAACAGGAGCCTTTTTGATGCCATCAACAAGCACAAGGCCAACGAGAAATTTTTGTATGTATGCTCTGAGAACCAGCAGGACAATGATATCTGCAACTGGCTCAAAGAGAATAATTGTGAATACTCACTCGCCTTTATGTACCGCACCGAAAGCAATGATGTCAAGGATATTCTGGTTAAGAATTCCTATGATGTCATTTGTCTCTTTACTCCCAGCGGTGTGAAAAGCCTTTTTGATAATATGCCGGGATTCCGCCAGAACGGAACCATACTGGGTGCATTTGGTAGCAATACCACCAAAGCCCTGGAAGAAGCAGGCATGAAGATTGGTATTCAGGCACCCCGCCCTCAGGTGCCAAGCATGGTAGCCGCGTTGGAAGTTTTTTTGAATAGTCAGGTATAGGGAGAGATTGGATGTTGGTTGTATTCCACACTCCGACCTCTGCCACACAACATCCCCCTACCTTTGCCTCATGTCCCACACCAATCGTTTAATCAACGAAACAAGTCCCTATTTGCTCCAACACGCGCATAACCCGGTGGATTGGTATCCCTGGGGGGAAGAGGCCCTTCAAAAAGCAAAGAATGATCAGAAACCCATACTGGTTAGTATTGGTTATTCCGCCTGTCACTGGTGTCATGTGATGGAAAGGGAGAGCTTTGAAAATGAGGAAACTGCCGCCATCATGAATGATCATTTTATAAACATAAAAATTGACCGGGAAGAGCGACCCGATCTTGATCATATATATATGGATGCCGTGCAGGCCATGACCGGCAGCGGGGGATGGCCACTGAATGTATTCCTGACCCCCGATGCCAAACCTTTTTACGGGGGTACCTATTTTCCCCCCAAGCCCATGGCTAACCGGCCTTCCTGGAAAGAAGTATTATGGGGGGTGGCGCAGGGTTTTTCCGAACGCCGCCATGAAATCGATGCCCAGGCAGCGAACCTTACGGCCCACCTGGTGCAATCCAATTCCTTTGGGATCCAGTCACCACCAGCAGATAGCATCTATCAAAAAGACAATGCCCACGCCATGGCCGTAAACATTCTTCGAAATGCCGATAAGACATGGGGCGGTTTTGGGCGGGCACCCAAGTTTCCCCAAACCGGGGTGATACAATACCTGCTGCGCTATCACCGGGAAACCGGACAGGAAGAGGCACTGACCCAGGCCCTAATCAGTCTTGACCGTATGGCGGATGGGGGGCTGTATGACCAGATTGGGGGAGGGTTTACCCGATATTCCACCGATACGGAATGGCTGGTGCCTCATTTTGAGAAAATGCTGTATGATAATGCCCTTTTGGTTGGAGTATATGCGGAGGCTTATGCTCTTACAAAAAAAGAAAAGTACAGAGAGGTAATAGAGGAGACCATCGCTTTTGTAAAACGGGAGCTTTGTTCACCGGAATACGGGTTTTATGCGGCGCTGGATGCCGACAGTGAAGGGGTAGAAGGGAAGTATTATACGTTTACCCGGGAGGAGGTGATGCGGGAATTACCCGGTACCGATGGCGAACTATTTTGCGAGTGGTTTGATATTACAGAAGAAGGGAACTGGGAGGGAAGAAATATACCCTGGGTGCCCAAAGACAGGCCAGGCAGGCTGGGAAATCACCCGGACCTGAACCGGGTGATCGGAACCGGCAAGCAAAAATTGCTTGCGTACCGGGAGAAAAGGGTCAGGCCCCAGTTGGATGACAAGCAGATATTGGGTTGGAACGCCCTGATGGTAACCGGGCTTTGCAAGGCTTATGCGGCTACGGGGGAAGAGGGTTATTTGAGTTTGGCCAGGCAGAACATGGATTTTCTGCTCCGGGTATTCAGGGATGGGGAGGGAAACCTAAAACATACCTATAAATCGGGGCAGGCCAGGTACCCGGCATTTCTGGATGACTATGCTTTTTTGATTGAGGCCCTGATCCAGTTGCAGGAGGTGACCGGGGAAACGGGGTATCTCGACCAGGCAAAGAGCCATACGGAGGAGGTGATCAGGCATTTCAGCGAGGAAGAAACGGGTTATTTCTATTTCACCCATGCCGGGCAAACGGATGTGATCGTCCGCAAGAAAGAGGTCTATGACGGGGCGGTGCCATCGGGCAATGCCATCATGGCCCAGAACCTGGGCCGGTTGGGGATGTATTATGACCGGGCAGATTGGCGGGAGCGGGGCCGGGCGATCACCACGGCCTTGGGGCAGGCGATTATCAAGTACCCGACTTCCTTTGCCCGCTGGGCGGGATTGGTCCTGGAAGAGGTGGTGGGAATGAGGGAGATCGCGGTGGTGGGGGAGGGGGCCCAGGGGCTTTTCCGGGAGGTGCTGGCTGAATATGTACCACATAAAATAGTAATGTATAATAAAGGGCCGCACAACCATTTCCCGCTTTTAAGCGATAAAAAAGGGGAGAAAGGCGGATTGGTTTATGTCTGTCACAATTATTCATGCCTTCAACCCGTTAATAACCTAATGGATTTCAGGGCAGTTACCCGTGCAAACGAATGGTGAAATTTTACCCATTGTACAATAAGAAAGTATAAAAAGCGTTAGAGTTTTTACCTCGTAAAAGAGCTTTGATATTAAAAAAATAAATTTTAACCTTGTGAGCCGGTTTTTGTCAAAATCTTATATTTGTCCAATACCCTTTAAGTGTATGAAAATGAAGAACCCTATCTATGTTTTCTTCGCCCTGGTGCTCATGCTTATGATGAGCAGTTGCGGCATCCTGGGAAAGAAGAAAAAGTCCGGAGCCTTGCCTAATGACGGTCAGGTTTACGGCATTGCCCCTGGCAGCAAGTACACCCTTCCCCGTCCTCCGGGCATGGTGTATATCCCTCAGGGAACCTTCCACATGGGGCCCAGCGATGAGGATCCTTCCTACTCTTTTAGTGCCCGCAACCGTGCCATTTCCATTAGTGGATTCTGGATGGATGCAACGGAGATCACCAATAATGAATACCGCCAGTTTGTATGGTGGGTTCGTGACTCGGTGGCCGCCACGGAGCTGAAGTACCTGAAGCCCGGTAAGGATGGCAAAGAGTATGTGGATTGGGCAAAGATGAAAACCCTCAAATGGAATGACCCCAAGGTGTTGGAAGAACTGGGTCAGACCAAGTTGATCCTGCCTCCGGATGACCGCATCTTTGGCAAAATGGAGATCAACCCCAACGAGATTGTTTACCAGGTTGAGCGCTTTGACCTCAAAGAGGCTGCCAAGCGTGAGAATGCCGGTATCCCCCGTTCCAAGTTTATTGAGCGCTACCCTGTACGGGTTTATCCTGATACATTGGTTTGGATCCGCGACTTCGCGTATTCTTACAATGAGCCTATGACCAAGCGTTATTTCAGCCACCCGGCATTTGGAAACTATCCGGTGGTGGGTGTAAACTGGAAGCAGGCCGATGCGTTCTGTAACTGGCGGACCCTTTATCTGAATACTTTCCTGAATTCCAAGAACAGGGCCCAGGAGTCGGACTTCCGTCTGCCTACCGAAGCACAATGGGAATATGCCGCCCGTGGTGGCCGCTCCCAATCGATGTTCCCCTGGGGTAATTATTATACACGTAACAAGAAGGGATGTCTGATGGCCAACTTCAAACCCGGCCGTGGTAACTATCCCGAAGATGGTGGCTTCTATACCGTTCGCGCCGATGCCTACTGGCCCAATGATTTTGGCCTGTATAATATGTCGGGCAACGTGGCCGAGTGGACCTCTTCGATCTTCTATGAAGGAGGTTTCACCTTCCAGCATGATATGAACCCGGATGTACGCTGGAACGCCAAGGACACCGATGCTCCTTTGATGAAGCGTAAAGTGATCCGTGGTGGTAGCTGGAAAGACGTGAGCTATTATCTTCAAACAGGAACCCGCACCTACGAATACCAGGATACAGCCAAATCGTACATTGGTTTCCGCAGTGTGATCGACCTGCCAGCCGCTCCTGAAAAAGGACGTCGTGGAGGATGATCCCTTTGAAATGAATTAAAGAGAGGCCGGAACATTCCGGCCTCCTTTCTCCAACCAACTGACTTCTTACAAGTTTTTATTTTATAATCTTTTAATTCACCTATTAAACGAGCCCATTATGCTTTTCTTTAAAACCAAAAGAGGAAACGTAGTCCTCAATTTCCTGTTCAGTTTCTTTGCCGCCGTGGTAATCCTTGGAGCCCTCTTCAAGATCCGTCACTGGCCCGCTGCTGATGAAATGATCACTCTCGGTCTGCTTTGCGAAGTTGCCGTGTTCCTGATCATGGCCTTCATGGTGGCTCCTCCTGAAGAACCCCATTGGGAGCGCTATTTCCCCAACATCAACGAGCACCCCGATGTGGAAAGAGCCCGTACCGGTAAGTTTGAAGTAACTCCTCTGGCACTGGCCGGCAATTCTGGCAACCCCGCCTTGTCGAAACTGGATGACATGCTTTCCGCTGCTGAGATCACCCCGACCAACCTCGGACGTCTTGGCGAAAACTTTAAAAAACTGGGAACTACCGTAGATAAGATGGCCGACATTACCGATGTAGTGGCTGCCACCGGTGACTATACTAAAAAGACCAATGAAGCTGCCAGCGCTCTGGGTCAGATGAAAGACGCCTATCTCGGCGCCGCCCACAGCATCCAGCACTTCAACAACGCGGCTGAAGGTACCAAGCACTTCCATGAGCAGGTACAGGTACTAACCAAGAACCTGTCTTCCCTGAACACCATTTATGAACTGGAATTGCAGGATACCAACAACCACCTGAAAGCGATGAACAAGTTCTACAGCAACCTGACCCAGGCTTCTGAAGCCATGCAGGGTAGCGTAGATGATGCCAAAAAAGCACACGATCAGATCGCTGTTCTGGCTACCAACCTGGGCCGCCTGAACCAGATCTATGGCAACATGCTCAGCGCTATGCAGGGCCGCGCCTAAAGGCAACCATAATGGTTTCGTTTTTATAAAATAAATAGACACGAATCCGTATCCTTGAATTCTTGAAATTAAAGTCACCATTTCGCTAATCCATCCCGTCCCAGGCGGGTAAAAAACAGAACAATATGGCTTTACCTCGTGAGCCGCGGCAGAAGATGATCAACATGATGTACCTGGTGCTGACAGCCCTGTTGGCCCTGAACGTGTCATCCGAGATCCTCAATGCCTTCAAAACTGTAAACAACAGCTTGGAAGCATCTGCCACTACGGTAAATAAATCAACTGAAACCGTCATGGCTTCTCTGCTGGAGAAGACCACCAAATCCGAGTCTGAAGTAAAGGCTAAGATCTGGTACCCCAAAGCCCAGCAAGTGCAGTCACTGACAAAGTCCCTGAGCGAATACATCGCCGGACTGAAATCTGAAATCCTGAAGCGCGCCAATTTCGACCCCGCCACCGGTAAGTATAAAGAGGACAACCTCGATATCTCTACCCGTCTGATGGTGGAAAAAGGCGAAGGAAAGGCGCTTCTGACTAAACTGACCGAATACAAAAAGAACCTGTTGGCCATTGACCCTGCCATTGGCAAGGAATTCGCCAACTCGCTCCCGATCGATCTGAGCATGCCCCCAACTAAAAACAAGGGCAACAACTCCTGGGAAGCCGCGTATTTCCGCATGGTACCCACAGTAGCCGCCCTGACGATCCTGAGCAAGTTCCAGAATGACGTTAAGACCTCCGAAAACAAAGTGGTAAGCTATTGCCACGAACAGGTTGGTAAAGTGGAAGTGCGTTTTGATACGTACACCGCTATCGTTGGACAAAGCTCCAACTACATCATGCCTGGTCAGGAGATCGAAGTTATGGCCGGTGTGGGTGCCTTTAGTAAAGCTGCCCAGCCTACCATCAGCATCAACGGAAGCAATGTTTCCCTGGGTGAAGATGGAGCCGCCCACCTGAAGATCAATGGTGGCGCACTCGGTAACCATACCATCCCGGTCCGCATTTCTTATGTTGACCAGGACAACAAGCCCCAGACCATTGAAAAGACCATTACCTATACAGTGGGTCAGGCCAACGCCTCGATCGCCCTGGATAAGATGAACGTACTCTACATCGGTGTGGACAACCCCATCACAATCGCTGCCAGTGGTGGCGGTGACGACAGGGTAGTGCCCAGCATCACCGGTGGTGGTGGGGTCATCCGTAAAGTGGGTGGTGGTAAATACATCGTTCGCGTAAGTCAGCAGTCCGATGATTGCAAGATCACCGTGAACGTTGATGGTAAGATCGCCGGTGTGTCCCAGTTCCGTGTACGCCGTATCCCCGGTGCCGTTGCCACTGTTGGTGGTTTCGCTTCCGGTGAAAACATCCCCGCCGGTACCTTCCGTGCCCAGGGTGGTGTGGCCGCCTGGATCAAAGACTTCCCCTTCGACCTGAAGTACACAGTAACCACCTTTACCATTAGCACCGACAGTGATGAAGGTGATATCGTGGAAGCTGTTGTAACCGGAAACGCCTTTGATGCCAAAGCACAGGCGCTGATCCGTCAGCACGTGAAGCCCGGTAAAACCGTTTATATCGATGGAATCCGCGCAATCGGTGAAGATGGTGAAAACAGAAAAATACCTTCACTGGTATATTATATCAAGTAAGTAATAAAACAGACTACAAATGAAGAGGTTCATGATCAAAGGTCTTGTAGCAATTGCCGCCCTGGTAATGGTGGCCACTCAGGCCGATGCCCAACGTACGGGTAAAAAGAAGCCTGCCGCAACCAACCAACCTGCCGGAAACGAGCAGGAGGTAAATAACGCCAGCCAGGTGCCTGCGTACAATCCGAATTTGAATATTCCGATTACGTACGACACGGCCAATGCCAACAGCGGTACCCCCAAGCCCTCCATGCGGAATGACAACGCGTTTGATAAGAGCGCGGTAAATGACCGCACCCCGCTGCCTTACGAGCACCTGCGTTGGGATGATGCCCTCTATGCCGAAAAAGTTTGGCGCGAACTCGACCTCCGGGAAAAAATGAATATGCCCTTCCGTTTTGAATCTGAAAACGACAATGGAAGCCAGCTCTTCGTGGATATCCTGCTGAACGCTGTTCGTAAGGGTGAAGTAACCGCCTTTTCAGATGACCGCTTTACCACCCCGCTTACCCTGGATGATATTAACAAGCAAACTGCCGGAGGATATGATACCGCCGACCAGGTGGATATCAATGACCCCAGCAAGATCGTGGCCCGCGTGGTTACCCTGAAAACCTTTGATTCCAAAACGGTGCTCAAACTGCGCCTGAAGGAAGAATGGGTGTTCGACCGCGAATCCAGCCGCATGTTTGTCCGTATCCTTGGTATCGCCCCCGTTCAAATCCGCTACTCGGAGAATGGACAGGAAAGAGGTTCCGTGGTCATGTTCTGGCTCTACTACCCCGACCTGCGCGCCCTGCTGGCTAAGAACGAAGTTTATAACCCCAAAAACATGGGCCTTGGCCGCATGACCTGGGAAGAACTCTTCGAAGCCCGTATGTTCAGCAGCTATATCACCAAGTCAACGATCGATAACCCGTCAAACAAAGTGATCCGCCAGTATATCAAAGATCCAATCCTCGCCCTTCTCGAAGGAGAGAACATCAAAAACAAGATCTTCGATTACGAGCAGAATTTGTGGTCGTATTAATACCGAAAAATACTCGTAAAACTACGATAGTGCAGCGCCCCGAAGGCGCTGCATTTTTTTTATAAAAAACTCATAATGAGCACAATAAAAAAAAATAAAAATACCACGAAATGGGTATAGGAAATCAGAAAATTGGTTGTACTTTTACCTCGGTTTTTCATAGGATATTGGATTTTAAAAACGGGGCTGGATTTCTATCCTGGCCCCATTTTTTTTGACCCTGGTCAAGTTTTTTAACCCCCCGAATATTTCTTTGATTATTAGGCTATTACAAGAATTTAAGCCCTTTTCCCCTTTGTTTTCTTCCCGGTTAGTCCTCTTTTCCTTCGGCCCAATCCCGAATGATACCGGCTTTTTTTCTTCCAATCAGCACAGCCAGCACTTCTAATGATTGCATTCGTACATTCTTTACCGAACGAAATTCATTCAATAACAATTCAGCGGTGGCTTTACCGATACCGGGTATGTCTTCGAGTTCATTCTTGAAAGTGCCCCGGCTTCGTTGCTGACGGTGAAAGGTGATCCCAAACCGGTGCACCTCATCACGGATACGTCGTATGAGTTTCAGGCTTGGACTATCATAAGGAAGTTTGAGTGATTGCTGGTCACCGGCAAAGAAGATCTCTTCTTCATTCTTAGCCAATCCCACCAGTGTACTCTGGCCAAGAAGCCCCAGGTCCTCCATGGCTTCAAGGGCGGCCCCTAGCTGGCCTTTTCCCCCATCAATGATAATTAGTTGCGGAAAGGGCAGCGCCTCGTTTAAAACGCGTTTATAGCGTCTGTAAACCGCTTCTTTCATGCTGGCAAAATCATTGATGCCCTGAACAGTTTTGATATTAAAGTGGCGGTAGTCTTTTTTGCTTGGCACCCCGTCTTTAAAGCAGACCATGGCGGAAACCGTATAGGCCCCCTGGAAATGCGAGTTGTCAAAACATTCGATGTGGACCGGTTTTTCCGACAATTTTAAATCTGCTTGGAGTTGGATCAGCAGAGGGTCTGTGGAGGTAGTTGGTTTATTAAGCTGGAGCCGCTCTTTTTTCTTCATTTCTTCAATGAAATAGCTGGCATTTTTTAGGGAGAGGTCCAGCAGCTTTTTCTTATCACCGGCTTTGGGTACAGTGATGGTGGTTTCCGGTTCCTCCAGGGTTACCGCAAAGGGGGTGATGATCTCCGGGGCCCTGCTTTCCAGTTTTTCCCGCAGGTGCCGTATGGCCACGGGCAATACCTCTTCCACGGGTTCATCCAGGTGGGTTTCAAGTCGGATGGTATGGGTTTGTACAATGGACCCGTTCTGGACCATCAGGTAGTTTACATAAGCGATATCATTTTCCTTCAGGATGGAAAACACATCAATATCCGAGAGGCGGGGATTGACGATGGTCGATCTGGCCTGGTAATTTTCCAGATATTCGATCTTTTTCCTGATGCCTTCCGCCTTTTCAAAAGCCATCTGCGCCGCCTGTTCCTTCATTTCCGCTTTGAAATGCTGGATAACGGGTTGCAGATTGCCTTTTAACAGGTTGCGGAGCTGCACAATGCCCTGGTCATAGTCTTCGGCGCTTTGCCATCCTTCACAGGGGCCCTTGCAATTACCAAGATGGTACTCCAGGCAAACCTTGAACTTTCCCTTTTTGATATTGGATTCCTTAAGGTCAAGCGAGCATGTACGTAGCTGGATATTTTGTTTGATGAGGGTAAGAAGCTCTCTCACTTTTTGCACAGAGGTATAAGGCCCGAGGTATTGAGAGCCGTCATCGGTTTTGGTTCGGGTAAGAAAGACCCTGGGAAAGGGTTCGTTCTTGATGACGATAAAAGGGTAGGTCTTATCGTCTTTAAGGTCGATATTAAAACGGGGCTGGAAATTTTTGATCAGGGAGTTTTCCAATAACAGGGCATCCTGCTCGGAATTGACGATGGTAAATTCAATACGGTGTATCCTGTTAACCAGCTCGTGGGTTTTGTAGTTGGTCTGCTTTTTTACAAAATAAGAACTTACCCGTTTGCGCAGGTTCTTGGCCTTACCTACATAGAGTAATTTATCGTCCGCATCAAAGTACTTGTAGATGCCGGGCTGGGAAGGGATGGAGGCGGATACTTTTCTGAATTCCTCGGAGGTCATGCTTATTCCTCCTTTTCATCCGGTTTATTCCAGACCAGTTCTTTTTGTATGATCCGGTCGGGTTGCCCGGTTTTTTGAATGATGTTTACTTCTTTAAAGCTGCTGTTGGCGGTCCAGAATAGTTTTTGAAGAACGGTGCTGTCTTTGTTCTCTTTGACCCTTTCAATATAGATGCTTCTCACCTGGTCGTTTCCGGCCTGGGTAGGGATGATGGTTACTTCCTGCCGAATTATCTCGAGTCCTTTGGTGCCGGGTTTGGCATAATAAGAAAGGACGGCCCGGTTGATCTCCTGTTCAAACCCTTCGGAGGTATCGTATTTGTTGGTGAACTGGCTTTTGGTCAGATCGGGAATGGACAGGAAGGAAGCGGCCTCTTCCCTGAACTGTTCGCGGGGAATGGAGGTGGTATCACCGGTGGAATCGGTGAGGGGGATGATCTTTTTTATATGATATACGGATGTATCAACATGTTTTACCTGGCTTTGCAGAAAGGACAGTACCGGGAAGAAATTGTTCTTCTTTTTTTCCTTACAGGAAGAGAATAAAAGAACAAGGATCAACAGTGCAAGATTGGGTTTCATCAGTCAAATTTAGAAAAAAAAGAATCCCGCCGGTTGGCGGGACTCTGCAGTTAGTATTGGTTGCCTTTATCGTCTATTGAGCGACATGCCCAATTTGAGGCCAAAGTCAAACAGGTTCTCACGTACCGGATACGAATCTACGAAACTCGAGAATATCTGGTAGCGAACCTGGGGTCCCACCTGCCATTTGATTTTGCCGGTGGAGTACGCGACAAAGGTTTCAAAGTCCACATTGGCATTCCAGCGACGGATCAGGTCGGGTACTTTTACATAGTTCTTATAATCAGCGGAAAGCAGGTAAGCCTGTTTACCCAGCAAATAAGTGGGTTGCAGGGAGCTGGAGATCCCAAACTGGGTCTTTTTGTTATCCGCTATGATATAGTCGATCCCGAAGGGGATGGATACCTGGAGGTAAAGGTTTTCGAGCCAATTGGAATTATACCCGCCAAAATTCCGGTAGTTGCTGATGGCGCTGACCGAATTGGGGGAGCCATTCTGGGAATTCAGGGTAATGGTGGCCAGTTCGGTACGGGAGGAATAGGCCCTGATCTCATACCGCGTAACATTGGATTGGATACCGATACGGGCGCGAAGCTTATTGGATAAGGAATAGCGCGCATCCAAACCGATTTCAAAACCAATATCTGGTTTATGGTTTACGGCATCATTGACATCAAGCAGGGAAGTATAGTTTACCGATCCGGCCGGACGGTATTGTTTGTTCTCGGATAATTTACGATAGCTCACGGTGGGCGTGAAGTGAACCTGCCAGTTGAGTTTTCTTGGGCTGGGTCTTACAAAAGGCAGTTTAGGATTCGTAACGGCAATGGTGTTTTCGCTGGCAAGGCTGGAGGTGGCCAGGGGTTTTCCCTGGCTCCGGAAGGCCGAGGCTGGTTCATTGGGGAACCGGTCGGTCAGCCAATTATATGTCTCCTCTATAAGCGGCTCAGCCGGGGTTATTTCGGCTGCCAATACGGCTGGCATAGATTCCGGTATAGAGGAAGGTTCAGCAGTAAAACTTATGAATTCCGGCGAAGGCAAGGTGTTGACCCGGGTATTTTTTACGGCGGAAGATTTTTTATTCTTAATAATCGGATTATTGTCCGATTCTGTTTGCACAGAACTCCTGGTTAATTCAGGTTGTTGGGTAGCCAGGCCCGATTTACGGGTGTTTTGGGAGCCAGCAGCGAGATCGGCGGTGGTTTCCGTTTGGTTATTGTTCTTTTTCAGGGAGAAGATAAAGACCATGCCGGTGGTAAGGAAAGAAAACAACAATAGGAGGGCCGACAGGCGGTACCATTTAGGTCGCACGTGTAAGGAACGGTGGACACCTTTCCACACTTTTTCCGAAGGGTACATCCGGTAACCATTGGCGTTATCCCGCAAGAACCGTTCGAAGTCGCCGTTATAAGAATTTCTCTCCATAACCAGTCGCTATTAAGGGTCGGATAGGATCATCGGGAATTTCCCGCGGCGATCCATTCTACAGATGGTTTTGATTTTGACAAGATCTTTTTCCGGAGCAATACATCCTCCAACATCGCTTTGGCGCGGGTGTATTGGGACCGGCTCGTGCTCTCTTCAATGTCGAGCATCTGGGCAATCTCACGGTGGGAATAGCCTTCGATGGCATACAGGTTAAGAACAGTCCTGTATCCAATCGGCAGCATCCTGATACATTCCACGATCTGTTTGGCCTGTATGATGGATGGAACGGTTTCTTCCCTGACCTGAACCCCGTTGGCATGGATTATATCCACGCTTTCATTGAACTTCTTGTTCTTCTTCAGGATATTGATACAGGTGTGAACGATAATCCGCCGTATCCATCCTTCAAAAGAACCCCGATTCTCAAACGTATGAATCTGGGAAAAGACCTTGATAAAACCCTCCTGGAGCATATCTTCGGCATCTTCCCTGTTATGAGCAAACCGATAGCAGACAGCCAACATCCGGGCGCTGTACCTATTGTACAGTTCCCGCTGTGCAGATGCCTCATTTTTCAAACAGCCTTTTAGTATGGCTTCCTCGGTCATAGATCCCGTTTGGTTGCCTGTAATTTAGACATTTTTCGGATACGAATGCTGCTTAGGAAACAAGAAATAAGGAATATGGAATAATGAAAAAGAAATAAGGAATGAGGATGGAAGGACCCCTCATTCCTTATTTCTTTTACCTGCTTTAATATTCCTTATTCCTTAATTCTCAACCACTTCTCCGGGCATTTCTAATCCGCTTCGGCCCCCACCAAAGCCATACCCCCGTGATTATCAGCATAAAAAGGCTAAGCCCTATCAGCAGGGTATAGCCAACTTTGAAAGGTTCATCCCGGGTGCCGGCCAGGTTATCAAAAAGGGATCCGTCGTGGAGGTCTTCGATCCAGTCGCTCCGGCGTATTTCATGTAGCAGCACTTTGCCAGTGGCGCCATCCAATTGCAAACCATGATAATGGTCCTTAAACGTAAATTTTAAAACCCCTTTATCCGGACGCAGGTCCATCCGGTCCACCGTGGTTCCCAGTTCGACAGAGACAGAATCTTTCAGGTAGCCAACTGCCAGCCGGTGAAGGCTGTCCAATGGTAACCATTCCGCCAGGTTGGTGGAAATTCCTTTTTGGGTTGGTGCGAGCAAACCGGTGTTCTTTTTCACGCCCAGCAAAATTCCGGTGATGGAAATGATAAGGAAAAACACAAACAGGGGAATGGCCAGTTTTCGGTGAAGCCACCGGGCTGCCCGGATGATGCGTGCCTGATATTGGGTGGAACTCATTATTAACTGTATTTAAGTTTCCCATGGCGTTAGCCTTATTTTAGGCCAACGCCATGGGAAAAGAAAAAAGGCGACTACCAATTATACCGGAGTGCCAGAATAAAATTTCTGCCGGGTGCCGAAAACCCTGAGGCGAAATACCGGTAGTTTCGGTCGGTCAGGTTTTCAACCGCTACCTGTAACAGAAAATGTTTTGTCAGGTTAACCTGTCCGCGCCAGTTTAAGGTAACCCAGGAAGGCATCCCCTCCGGAGTGGCATACTGCTGGTTATCCTCCCCATCGGGGTTATAGTCCTTGATCTTCTTCCAACCATTGAATAACACAAATACTTCGGTTGAAAAGCGGGTATGCGTATAGGTCAGGTTTGTCCGGCCATATACCGGCGGGATATGATCCTGTGGCACTTTGGTATCATTTTCATTGATAAACCGGCCATAGGTATAGGTGATGGTACCTGCCCAGGCAAGCTCTTTGGTGATATCCCAGCCCAACTGGATATTATAGCCATAGGAGTTTGCCTTTTTTACATTCCGGTTGGCATATACGGCGCTCTTAACCCCGTTATACATGATTGAGTCCTGACCGTTGAGCCGGTAGGGTGCCAGGCCGATGGCATTGCGGAACCAGGTATGAAAGAAATTCAATTCAGCGCGAAACTTATCTCCAATAACCTGCGAAAAACTCAGGTCGGCGGTGTACGTATATTCAGGATTTATTTCGGCATTGGGTACCACTACCCGGGCCAGGGCGGAACTGGATTCAAAAACACGGGCCAGGTCATCAATATTCGGGCTGCGGAAACCGGAGGATAAACCACCAGCCACCCGAAATTTGTCTGAGGGCAAATACACGAGACCCAGGTTACCGGTTACCGCAAAGGGTGTTTGCTTGATATCCGTTACCGGCAGGTTAAAAAAGGAATTGTCCACGATAGTGGAATGCAGGTTGACCATTTGAAAACGTAATCCATCATTCAGGATTAGTTTGCCCCCCTTCATTTTCCTGAGGTGTTGGCCAAAGAGACCGATATTGTTCATGTTGTTATCGCCATCGGGGTAACGGGTATCCAGTTTGGTAGCCACACCGGTGATGAGGTTGGTCCGGTCGGCCTTTGAGACCAGGTCATTGAATTGGCCATCGATTCCGACTGTGATTTCATCATTCTTCCATTTTTTACGTGCATCAAGTGTAAAGCCCCAGATATTCAGTTTCTCCCGTCGGCTGTCAAAACGGTCATAGCGACGGTATTCCCGCTGTTGGCGGCTTTCTTTAATATGCTGGTAGTTTACATTGAGCCTGACCATGTCAAATACACGGGTAGGGCGCCAGTTGAGTTCATAGGCGGCGAGATACCGTGTTTGCGGGCCATAAAACCATTCGGCATACCGGAGGGTGGTACCAATGCTGCCTCCAAAATTGCGGAGGTCCTGCAACCTGTCATACCTGGGCACATTGGAGGAGTTGGAAACCTGAAGGTTGAGGGAATGGGTTAAGCGGTTATTTTGTTTGAACAGGAACTTTTGGGTAATGTCCCATTGTTTGTATCCACTAAAACGCTGTATCCTGTCATCCTTGCTGGTAACCACCGAATCAATGCCATTTACAGAGGTGATATATCTGGAACGTCGGCCAAAATTGGGGTATTTGTCGGGGTAATGATCCCCCATGCGCATATCGCCAAAATAGCTGTAGTTATAGGATTGGAGCCAGGCAAACCGTTGGCCACCGATGCTCAGATCGGCGTGAACGGTTTTTTCATTGTTGGCCGAACTGCCCCTTGTAAACACGGTTCCTGTGGTGAACAGCCTATTGTTGGTGGACAAACGGGGTGCTTTGGTTCGAAGGTGAATAACTCCACCCAGGGCATCGCTTCCATATAAGGTTGATCCGGGACCATAAAGGACCTCCACCCGTTCGAGCATATTCGGGTCAACGGTTATCACATTTTGAAGGTGACCTGCCCGATAGATGGCGTTATTCATTCGGATGCCATCAATCACAAGCAGTACCCGGCTGGCTTCAAACCCGCGAAGTACAGGACTGCTGCCCCCTTGCTGGCTTTTTTGAACAAATACCTGACCGGTGCCACTCAGGAGGTCACCCGTATTTTGAGGGTTCGACCGGGCAATGGTTTGTTGGGTGATAACATCAATCCGCTGATTGACGTTTTTCTTTTTTTCTTCAAATTTATTGGCCGATATCACGACCTCGGTTAGTGTTTTTTCGGACAGCGTATCCTGTTGGCCATGTACGGAAATAGCGATCGTACATGCCAGTACAGGCATGAGTAACCTTTGCATATAGGCGTTTTGTTTTGGATTTGTTGTAATAGAATAGTCACTGGTTGATTATATCAGCCATGACTGTGGGGGTGGGGTGATCAAATCCAAATAGGGGGCGTTTCCAAAAGTATGATTGAAGAAAGGGTAAGGGTCGGATACCGAATAATTAAACGGGGTTGGCTCAGCCTGGGAAAATGAAAGGGCTGGTGTGGCCAACAAAGAAACAACCAGGGCGGCGCCCGCATTTTCTTTCTGGTCCTGGTGTTCCCGGTGTTTTTTTACCAGCTCAGTTTCTTCTTTATCAAATAAACCGGTGAAGGTATAGGTGCCGTTTTCCAGTTTCATGGTGCTGATGTCGAACATGTATCCATTGACCATGATCTCATGACGGTCCATCCATTTTACTTCTTCTTCCTTCTGGGTGATCGTCACTAATTTTTCACGGCCCAGCTTCTTCTGCATTTTCCATTGAATGACCTGCTCGCCCAGGCTTAGGAGCAGGACATAGGAAAACGGTGCCAGTATGACCAGCAGTAATAAAGTGGCGATGGCTCTCTTAGGCTGATTCAAGGGTATCTGGTGAAAGGTTGACCGTCATTATCTTTTTCGGATCAGGCTATCGATCGGATACTGTGTTTTAAGAGTATCCATCACGGCATTGGCCCAATCGATCAGTTTGTTTTTTTCGGCATCTGTCAGTTTTGCGTCCTTATGTATCCAGGTATAGGAATTTAGTGGCATTTCACCTTCTTTCACCTGTTCAATCACCTCTTCCATTTTGTGGTACATATAACGGGGGCGCTTATTCGTATATTCAGAGAAGTTAAGTCCTTTTTTTCCCTCTTTTATATGGTCGTCCAGCCACCAGGCAACCGGCTGAATCTGTGAATACCAGGGGTAAACGGTATTATTGGTGTGACAGTCATTACAGGCTTTTTTCAGTATGACGGACACATCATCCGGCACAGCAAATTTGGTGGCGATATGGCTTGCAGGAACGCCTTCCTGCTGGTTCTTTTTTGGACGAAAGAACTGGATCGCGATAAATGCCAACAGGAGCAGGAGAAAGAACTTTTTGATCATGTTGAGTGGGTTTTTGTACCATTGGAAAGATACTAAAATCTTCGTGCAATGGAGCGCAAGGGGATTTAGGGTTTTGCGAGGATATCACCGGTCATTTCCGGAGGAATGGGCAGGCCCATGAACCCAAGCATGGTGGGGGCGATATCTCCCAGTTTACCGGCTTTCACCGGACCTCTCCATCCTTTATCAATCAGGAAAAGGGGAACAGGGTTTAGGGTGTGCGCGGTATTTGGGCTCCCGTCCTCATTGATCAGGTAATCGGAGTTACCATGATCTGCCGTGAGGAAGACCATATATCCATTGTTCAGGCAGGCCGTTACTACCTGGTCCACACAATGATCCACCGTTTCCACCGCTTTGATTGCGGCTTCCCATACACCGGTATGTCCAACCATGTCGGCATTGGCGAAATTGAGACAGATGAAGTCAGCGGTCTGGCCATTGATCTCTGGTAAAAGGGCGGCGGTAATTTCATTGGCGCTCATTTCCGGTTTCAGGTCATAGGTGGCTACTTTTGGGCTTTGCACCATGATCCTTTTTTCACCTTCATAAGGAACTTCACGGCCCCCGCTAAAGAAGAAGGTAACATGGGGGTATTTTTCAGTTTCCGCGATGCGGATCTGCTTTTTCCCATTTCTTTCCAGTACCTCGCCAATGGTGTTATTGAGGTTGTCATTTTCAAATACGACCTGAACATTCTTAAAGGTCTTGTCGTATTCGGTCATGGTGGTATAATGCAGGTCGAGTTTTTTCATTTGCTGGTCTGGGAAATCAGTCTGGCTCAGGGCCTGGGTTATTTCCCGGCAGCGGTCAGTGCGGAAATTAAAGCAGATCACGGCATCGCCATTTTTTATGGTGACCAGTGGTTTCTGGTCTTCGGCGATGATGACGGTGGGTTTGATGAATTCATCAGTGATATCCTGCTCGTAGGAATGTTCAACCGCGGCAATGGCATCGGTATCTTTAATGCCGGTCCCATTGACCAGGGCATCGTAGGCCAGTTTTACGCGTTCCCAGCGTTTATCACGGTCCATGGCATAATAACGGCCGCTAACAGTGGCAATTTTTCCCACCGACTGGTTGAGATGAAGCTGAAGGTCTTTGATAAAACCCAGTCCGCTTTTGGGGTCGCAGTCGCGGCCATCGGTAAAAGCGTGGATATACACTTCGGTCAGGCCCTCTGCTTTACATACATCGATCAGAGATTTGAGGTGTTTGATATGGGAATGCACACCACCATCGCTGACCAGACCGATCAGGTGAAGGGCTTTTTTATTATCACGGGCATAATGAAGAGAGGAAAGCAGGGTTTTGTTGCGGGCAAATTCCCCTTCGCGGATGGCTACATTGATACGCTGAAGTTCCTGGTACACGATGCGACCAGCACCCAGGTTGAGGTGACCAACTTCTGAATTCCCCATTTGCCCATCGGGCAGGCCCACCAGCTCGCCACAGGTGGTGAGGGTGGTATTGGGGTATTTACTGTACAGGGAACTGACAAAAGGAGTTCTGGCGTTCTGGATTGCGTCGGCCGATTTGACCTGTCCAAGGCCCCAGCCATCCATAATGATCAATGCAACTTTTTTACCGGTATTCATATCTTAAGGGAGGTTATGCGAAATGCACTCATTATCAATAAAAAATCCAGGGCAAAGCTAACTCATTTTGGGTTTATGCTATGAAAACAGGTTGATATTTAGTATTTTAGTTTCCCCATACGTCTTTTTTCAGTATGGCATGTTTTTAGATTAAATCCTTATGAAAACCATCAGAAAATGAAAAAGTTACAGGTACTTGGGGTTCTTTTGTTCTTTTCACTGGCCTCTTTCTCCCAGCCAAGCAGCATAGAAAGCGTCATTGGCGCTTTAAAATCGGGGAACAGCGCCGGCCTGGCCCGTTTCTTTGATAATTATGTCGATATCACCATGCCCGATAAAAGCAATAACTATAGCAAAGGGCAGGCTGAACTGATCCTGAAGGATTTTTTTGCCACCACCGGGGTTAAGTCCTTTGAGGTAAAGCACAAGGGTGAGAACGATGGCAACAGCAGCCAGTACTGTATTGGTACACTTCAAACAAAAAGTGGCAATTACCGGGTAAACGTTTTTATGAAGAATAAGAACGATAAGATGCTGATCCAGGAGCTGAGGATACTTCAGCAATAAACGAATCAACGGTATGGACAAGATATGGATCGTCCCGCGAACATTCGCGGGACGATCCTTTTTTGATAGCTTTGTGTGATGACCAAATTTGATGAACAACTGGCCTTGCTGATTGATACTGCGCTGGCGGAAGATATCGGCGATGGCGATCATTCAAGCCTGAGTTGTATTTCTCCCGAGGCAAGGGGTAAAGCAGTTTTAAAGATCAAACAGGATGGGGTACTGGCAGGCATGGAAGTGGCGGAAAAGATATTCCGTCATGTTTATCCAGATACCCATTTTCAGGCCTTTAAAAAGGACGGTGATTTGATGCAGTATGGGGAAAAGGCCTTTGAAGTGGAGGCTCCGGTTCATACCATTCTGGGGTGTGAGCGGCTGGTGCTGAATTGTATGCAACGCATGAGTGGCATTGCCACCCTTACCCGGGAGTATGTAAACAAACTGAAAGGGTATCATACCCGGGTGTTGGATACGCGGAAAACTACCCCCAATTTCAGGCTATTGGAAAAAGAAGCCGTGCGGATTGGCGGGGGAGTGAACCACCGGTTTGGATTGTATGACATGATCATGCTGAAGGATAATCATATAGACTTTTGCGGGGGAATAGGACCAGCCATCGAAAAAGCTCATGCCTATGTGCTGGCAACCGGAAAGCCCCTGAAAATTGAAGTGGAAACCCGAAGTATCGAGGATGTGAAGAAAGTCGTGGAACTGGGTAAGGGAAAAGTGTTTCGGATCATGCTGGATAATTTTACACCGGATTTAATCCGCGAAGCGCTGGAGATCATCCGGGGAGATTTTGAAACCGAGGCAAGCGGGGGCATCAACCTGGAGAACTTAACAGACTTTGCCGGGACTGGGGTTGACTATGTGAGCGTAGGGGCTTTGATCCATCAGGCAAAAAGTTTGGATTTGAGTTTGAAGGCTGTAGTGATATAGAAAAGAGGATTACACGGATTACACGGATTACGCGGATTACACGGATTTCGCGGATTAAATGGTTGGTATATGGGAAAGAAAAATAAACCGGATGCGAGGGGGTTTGTCTATAGTACTGATCCTGGGTTTTCTTTTGAAGAGGAGAACCAGGATCAGGAGACGCTTGCCCCTTCCCAGCAGAAATTGCGTATTCGTCTGGAAACAAAGCACCGGGCCGGGAAAGCCGTTACCATTATTACAGGATTTGTGGGTAAGGCTACGGATATGGAAGAGCTTGGAAAGAAGTTAAAGAACTTCTGTGGCACGGGGGGATCGGCCAAGGACGGTGAAATCATTATCCAGGGCGATCAGCGTCCGAAAGTACTGCAGTGGCTGCAGAAGAATGGATATACCCAAAGCAGGTAGGGAGGATAACCGCAAAAAAAAATCCCGCGGAGGCGGGACTTCTTTAGGATATTGCATAGGGAAATCTTCTTAGATCGTTACCCTATTGGTTCTCAGATCGTTATCAGACCTTTACTATATGGTGTTCTTCAAAGGAAATCAACGGCTTTTAGAAAACGGGGTTAGCGCCGGCTGTGTTTGCGATTTTTTAACAGCCAATAATGTGCCAATCCCCGGTATTGGGGAAAAAACAGTCCATAATTGATCAAAAACAATGAATATGCCTGGTTATTGGCCCTGGGCCAGGCTATAGGCTTTCTTACCTTCCCATTGATTGAGTAGTTCCAGCGAACAGATTTTAAAGTTTCCGCTTAGGCCAACATAGAGTCCGATGACATCCTGTTGGTTGAGGGGTTCTCCATCCAGGCTCTCAAAACGGGCGTTGTACTGGTTTACGAGGTTGGTATAAAGGGAACCGGTGGGCCAAACCTGGGTACCCCGGTTGCTGATATTAACCAATTTGAATTTAACCCCGGCATGACGGAGGCATTTCGCCGCGATCACTTCAGGTTGTTCATCGCTTTCAAGGAACAGGTCAACGCCGATGATCTGCTCCGGGGTGTTTTCCCTTGAAACCATCATGGGGTTTTGCACCAGTTTCATGGGGGTGGGGGTTCCGGGCATATTGGGGATCACTTCCCGGGGCATTCCTTTGGGTTTTTTACCCAGGTTGGCAATGATCGCATCGGCAAACTGGGTGGTATTGACGGGAGCAATGGATTTATCGCCAAAATCACCTGTATGGACACCGCTTTCGAGTGTGTACAACAGGGCATTTTCAATGACAGCGGCGTTTTCTGTGAGTCCCACATGGTGTAGCATAGCGATACCGCTTAATAACAAAGCGGTGGGGTTGGCGATATTTTTTCCGGCAATATCCGGGGCGGTACCGTGTACGGCTTCAAAGATGCAGATATGGTCGCCGATATTCGCGGAGGGGGCAAAACCGAGTCCGCCAACCAATCCGGCACAGAGATCGGAAACAATATCACCCTGGAGATTGGTAAGCACAACTACATCAAAGGTATCGGGACGGGTGACCAGTTTCATGCAGAGGTCGTCCACGATTACATCATCTGCTTTGATATTGGGATATTCTTTGGCCACTTCATAGAAGATCTCGAGGAACAAGCCGTCGGTGATCTTCATGATATTTGCCTTATGCCCACAGGTAATGCGTCGGGCGTTCTTTTTACGGGCCATTTCAAAGGCATATTTGATTACCTGCTCAGAGCCGGGTCGGGTAATGAAGCGGCGGCTAAGGGCGACATCGTGTGTAAGCATGTGCTCAATGCCCCCGTAGGTATCTTCAATGTTTTCCCGTACCACGGTCACATCTATCGGGATACCGGCTTTGGAAAAAACTGTATCTACCCCGTGCAGGGTTTGAAACACGCGTTTGTTGGCGTAGGTATTCCAGGTTTTGCGGGCTGTTACGTTGATGCTTTTTACCCCTTTTCCCTTGGGGGTTTCCATGGGTCCTTTGAATAACATACCCAGGGACTCGATGGTTTGCCGGGCTTCATCAGTCATTCCATTGGAAAAACCCTTGTCAAATACCCATTTTCCCATATCCACAAAGGCATATTCAAGGGGTACTTTATTGGCGTCAAAAATGCGGAGTACGGCATCCATGATTTCGGGTCCAATCCCATCTCCTTTGGCAACAGCTATTTTCATATACTATTCAAATGTTATTTATTGATCATAAAAGCGCAAAACCAGCTCAAAATTAACGCTTACCGGCAAAAATCGGTGGATATTGACGGGAACAGAAAAAACCACTTTATTTTTTTATTTTTACACAAAGCCATCAATATGGTAAGCAAAATATCTGAGGGGGTGGAGATATGTGTAGAAACATTTTATCAATCGGATTACAGCAACCCGATCCAGTCGGAGTTTATGTTTGCTTACCGGATCACCATTGAGAATCACAACCCGTTTCCTGTAAAGCTTCACCGTCGCCACTGGCATATTTTTGATAGCAATGGCAGCTACCGCGAGGTAGAGGGTGAAGGGGTGGTGGGTGTACAACCTTTGATTCAACCAGCCGAGAAATACTCTTATGTAAGCGGGTGCAACCTCCGCACCGAAATGGGCCGCATGAGCGGAACCTACCAGATGGAGAACCTGAATACCGGTCAGTTTTTTGATGTGAACATCCCGGCGTTTGAAATGATTGTTCCCTTTAAGGGAAATTAAAATCAATCGTCTATTTTGGTTTGTACTTCGAGCCTTCCAGTATCTTTCTTGGCTCTATTTTCAACAAGTCACGGAGTTCGGTCTTGTGTTCTTCGGCATATTTCTTCACGATCTGCCAGCCAATCCACTGCCCGATATTACCGGGTGAGGCTTCGGGCATGCCCTGGGTAAACGGGGCTTCCCCAATATAGGTTTGGATCACCACGGGGTCGATGGAATTGAAATCTTCATTGTCGCGCAGGTAACTCCAGATATTTCCTTCATTTTCCTCACACCAGGCCAGTTGTTTGAGGGTATAACCGGTTTTGAGGGAGTCGGGGGTTTCGGGCAGGAATTTGTCGAGCAGAAACCATTGTTTCCCTTTTTCCACGATCTGCTCAATGAGTGGGCGGCCCCTGGTTTGATCGGGATAGATTTCGCCGATGGCTGCATTGAGGCAACTCACCGGGATGTATTGGGGTTCAAACCGGCGGGAGATATAATTGGGGAACATTTGCTGCTGCACCAATCCCTGGTACACGGAGAAGTCTTTTCCGGCATATTGCTGAAGCCCGATAGCGAGGCCACCTTCAATCAGGGCCACACCCGGCGCGTCAAACGGGCCTATGTAGGTGGTCAGTTTGCCGGGTTTGTAATTTGGAAAATAATAGTTGAGGTGGCGAAAACCATCTTCAATCTGGTTCTGGAGCTTCTTAAAATCCCTGAACAAAGGATTCAGGGAGTCACGAATAGGATGATACCCTCTGTAAAACATGACCACGGTGTTCCGGGTGGCTTCATCTTCGGGATTGCCGGAAACCCCCAGGATATTTTTCATAAACACCGGATAAAACCCGGGATAACTGCTGTTCAACCGGGAAAGCCCTTGCTGTAGCTGGTTGGTATCGATGGCAAAAAAAGCCTCTTCAAACCGCTCCACGGGCATGTTTACTTTTATTCCGGAGATATCGGGCCCCTTTTCAGCATTTTTACAGGCCGAGAGCAGGAGGAGGGCAAAGAGAAAGGGGGTCAGTTTTTGCATGGTTCGTAAACGTAGGTGATTCCAAAAATGTTGTTTGGCATTCATGTAAATTTGTTACATGAAGATCGCCCTGGCCCAGCAAAATTATCACATTGGAAACTTCGACAGCAACCGCGATAAGATCATAGCGGGGATTCGGGAGGCCAAGGCGGCCGGGGCCGACCTGGTGGTATTTTCAGAACTATGCATTTGCGGGTATCCGCCCCGGGATTTCCTGGAATTTCACGACTTTATAGAAGCCTGTTATCGCAGCCTGGATGAAATTCGTGAGGAGGCGGATACAATCGGGGTCATTGTTGGCTCTCCTTCCCGCAATCCCCGCCGGGAAGGGAAGGATCTTTTCAACGCGGCCTTCCTGCTATATGAAAAAGAGGTGAAGGCAGAGATTCATAAAACCCTGCTCCCTAATTACGATGTATTTGATGAGTACCGGTATTTTGAACCGGCCTTTGATTGGAAGGTAGCGGAATTTAAAGGGAAGAAGCTGGCCATCACCATTTGTGAGGATATCTGGAATATGGGAGATAACCCATTGTAC
>JAYRZH010000002.1:0-88242 GCA_041916555.1 Chitinophagaceae bacterium
GTGAACCAATACGCGAAGGGTGGTTACCACCCGTTGCAGACGGTGTACCAGGGTCTGTAACTCGGGGGAATTGTCATTTACTTCAGGTTGTCGCAGAATGCCGATGGCTGAATCCACCTCATGGTGCAGCAATTTGAACCAAAGTTCATAAGCCTGATGAATAATGATGAACAGTGTTTCGTCATGGGCAGGCTCACCCCTTTTTACACTTTCAGGAAATTGCGCCTGCAGGATCTTGTCAAGCTGTAGATAGTCGTGGTAATGCACCTCGTTGGCTGGCATATGAATCGTTTAGTCCGCAAAGGTAGGCGGACAAGCCAATCAACTAATAAGCCGGGATAAATTCATATCCTATATCGCGACGGTAATAGATGCCATCAAACTGGGTATGCTGCAATATTTCAAGAGAGGAATCCACGGCTTCTTTCAGGTTCTCGCCAAAGGAGGTCACACAGAATACCCGGCCACCGTTGGTAACCACTTTGCCTTCTTCAACTTTTGTACCGGCATGGAAGATGACCGATTGTTTTCCGTATTTACCATCCAATCCGGTTATCTCATACCCTTTTTCATAAGGACCCGGATAACCCCGGCTCACCGCCACTACGGTGGCTGCCGCCCTTGGGTCGGTTTCCATCCTTACCTTATCCAATTCCTGGCGGGCCGTAGCTACAAACAATCCTACCAGGTCATTATTCATACGGGGCAATACCACTTCGGTTTCGGGATCACCCATCCGGCAATTGTATTCGATCACAAAGGGGTCGCCATTGACATTGATAAGACCAAAAAAGATAAACCCTTTATAGTCGATCTTATCTTTAGCCAGACCGGCTATCGTGGGTTTTATAACCCGTTCTTCCACCTTATGCATAAATCCGGGTGTGGCAATAGGTACCGGGCTTACAGCGCCCATGCCTCCTGTATTCAATCCGGCATCCCCTTCCTTGGCCCTTTTATAGTCCTTGGCTTCCGGCAGGGTTACATAATGTTTTCCATCAGTCAATACAAACACACTAAGCTCAATGCCACTGAGAAATTCTTCCACCACCACTTTCCGGCTGGCTTCGCCAAATTTCAATTCCTTCACCATGAGTTCAAATTCGGCAATGGCTTCCACATGGTTTTGGCAAATGGCTACGCCTTTTCCTGCGGCCAATCCATCGGCCTTGATGACAATGGGGAGGGGGTGGGTCTTCAGGTAATCGATACCCTCCTGAAAATTATCCATGGTAAACTCACGATACCTGGCCGTCGGTATATCGTGACGCTTCATAAAGGCTTTGGCAAAGGCCTTGCTGCCTTCCAACTGGGCACCTTCTTTTGATGGCCCGATAAATAGAATATCCTTTAATCCGGGTTTGGATTGAAAATAATCATACAAGCCATTGACGAGGGGTTCTTCGGGACCAACGACTACCATCTTGATGACTTCATCAAGACAGAATTTTTCGATGGCTTCAAAATCGGCGATATCAATGTCTATATTCTGTCCGCATTGGGAAGTTCCGGCGTTGCCGGGGGCAATAAAAAGGGGATTGGCCCACACGCTTTGGTTGATCTTCCAGGCCATCGCGTGCTCACGGCCTCCAGAGCCTAACAGTAAGATTTTCATTACGGACTGTGCTGTTTTTTAATACGTCCTGCGAATATCGGATAAGGCAGTTAAAGATAACAGGAAATCTTTGTGAGTAAAAGAAAATGTTTACTTTTCCGCATTAATAAACTGTGATCAAGATTTTTTAAACAAAACAAACTGTATGACTTCAACTTCAACCACCTCGGGTCATCCAAAAGGATTGTGGGTGCTTTTCACCACGGAAATGTGGGAACGCTTCAATTTTTATGGTATGCGTGCCTTGTTGTCGTTGTTCCTGGCCCAGGCCCTGATGATGGGGAAGCAGGAAGCCTCGATCATTTATGGTGGCTTTCTTGGTTTGTCTTACCTCACTCCCATGCTGGGTGGTTATATCTCGGATAAATATCTTGGCAACCGCAACTGTATCCTGCTTGGGGGTACCACCATGGGTATTGGTCAGTTGTTGTTATTCTTCAGTGGAAGTGTGTTTCAATCCAACCAAACCATGGCCACCAACATCATGTGGCTGGCATTGCTGACGATCATTTTTGGAAACGGTTTTTTCAAACCCAACATCTCCTCCATGGTGGGGAGCCTTTATCCCAAAGAGCAAAAAAGCAAGCTTGACTCAGCCTTTACCCTTTTTTACCTGGGCATCAATGTTGGCGCCACCCTGGGTCAGTTTATCTGCCCCTTCTTTGGTGATGTGGAAGTAAACGGTGTTCGTGACCTTACCGCTTTCCGTTGGGGTTTTCTGGCTGCCGGTTTAGCCATGTTTACCGGTACCATCACCTTCTTTTTTTTAAAAAACAAATATGTGGTCACCCCCCAGGGGGAAGCCATTGGAGGAATACCCAAAAAATCGGATATCCCCGAAGGAGAATCCGACAGCGCCAAATTCACCACCACCAGTATCATCATCTCCATCGTTTTACTGATCGCCGCCACCTATGGCCTGCACCTCCTGATGGCCGGTCCTGGTGACTCCATTATTAAAAAATGGCTATACCCCTTCATCTTTGCCGCCGGTATCAGCCTTGGTTACCTGATCCTCTCCGATAAAACGATCACCAAAGTGGAACGCGACCGTATCTGGGTCCTGTACATCGTTTGTTTCTTTGTCATGTTCTTCTGGGGGGCTTTTGAACAAGCCGGTTCCTCGCTCACATTCATTGCCGATAACCAGACCGATACCCGTATTCTGGGTTGGACCATGCCCCCTTCCATGGTTCAGAACTTCAACGGGATATTCGTTATGGCCTTTGCCATCCCCTTTAGCTTCCTCTGGATCTGGATGAATAAACGCAAGATGGAACCTATCTCCCCCGTTAAACAGGCCTGGGGATTGTTGCTGATCGCGCTGGGTTATTTTATCATTGCCACCCAGGTAAAAGGGTTGGGGATTTCCGGAAAGGTTGGCATCATCTGGATGATCATCCTCTACCTGCTTCACACCTGGGGCGAACTCTGTCTATCCCCAATCGGTCTTTCACTGGTTGCCAAACTGGCCCCCAAACGGTTTGCCTCCCTGCTGATGGGTGTTTGGTTCCTGGGCAACGCTGGTGGTTATGTACTCACCGGGGTGCTTGGTGCCCTCCTGCCCCCCACCACGGAAGCTTATGTAAACATGGAAAGAGAAAAGATCAACCTCAAGGGCATTCTGGAAGGAGAAGTGGACCCAAGCAGCAATGTACTTTTTACCCTGGCTAAAAACAAGATCGCCACGACCGTGGATTATGACCGCGCAAAATCCTTTAATCTCGACCTGGATAAGGTATTAAAGACCCCCGATACCACCCTTTCCACCCAACAACTGGACCTGCTCAAAAAAGAGAATATCATCACTGTGGGTTATCCCAAATTCCTGGGCTTTACCCTCAAATCATTATATGATTTCTTTATGCTGTTTGTCATCCTTTGCGGCGCAGCCGGGCTCCTGCTTTATGCTTTAACCCCGATGATGAAGCGAATGATGCACGGTGTACGGTAACCGCCTATTTATACATTAGATAAGGCCAGACAAATCGTTTTGCCTTATCTTTCTGTATAAATTTTACCGACATGCCGGAAAACAATACCGCATTCCGACCCTTTGTCGCCCCTGAGACAAAGATGGCGGAACTTACCGTCAAGTCCATTATTGCAGGCGCCCTGTTTGGAATCATCTTTGGCGCCTCCACGGTTTACCTGGCCTTAAAGGCCGGACTTACCGTTTCCGCTTCTATCCCCATTGCCGTTATTGCCATTACCCTGGGCAGGTGGTTTTTGAAAACCACGATCCTGGAGAATAATATCATACAAACCACCGGATCAGCCGGGGAAAGCATTGCTGCCGGAGTCGTATTCACCCTTCCCGGTTTCCTCTTCCTGAGTGATCCGCAATCCGCGAACTTCTTCAACTATTTTACTATACTCACCCTGGCCATTTTTGGAGGTATCCTTGGCACACTGATGATGATCCCCCTGCGGCGTTCATTGATCGTTAAAGAACACGCCACCCTTCCCTATCCCGAAGGAACGGCCTGTGCCTCTGTGCTAAAGGCCGGAGAAAAAGGGGGTGATTTTGCCAAAACCGCCTTTATGGGACTGGGTTTTGCCTTTGCCTATGCCTTTCTGCAAAAAATATTTCATGTAATCGCCGAAACACCGGCCTTTATGACCAAACAGGCCAACAGATTCTTTCCCTCGGCTAAAGTAAGTGGAGAGATCACCCCGGAATATATGGGGGTGGGTTATATCATCGGGCCAAAAATCGCCGGGGTATTAGTGGCCGGTAGTGTACTGGCCTGGTTTGTGTTCAACCCCTTATTGGCCAGTTTACTTAACGACAATGGCGACCTGGTAGCCGCCCAGTTGGTTAAACTCGGGTACCTTACCGATATCACCAAACCTGGTGGTCCGGGTGGCTGGAACCCGGCCACCCACCAATTTGATGATTGGGCTACGGCTATCTACCGGGCCTATATCCGTCAGGTAGGTGCCGGCGCAGTGGCTGCCGGTGGTTTTATTACCCTGATCAAAACCATACCGACCATTGTCTCTTCTTTCAAAAGCAGTATTGGTTCCATCAAAAAAGGAAACGGCGAAGCCGTGGAAGTATCCCGCACCGAGCGCGACCTTTCCATTAAGGTGGTTGGAATCGGCAGCCTTGTCCTGATCCTGTTAATGACCGTCCTGCCAAATGTACCCGGAGATACCATCATTGGTAAATTACTCCTCGGCATCCTGGTAATTATCTTCGGCGCTTTCTTTGTTACAGTTTCCTCCCGCATCGTGGGACTGATTGGCTCTTCCAATAACCCCATCAGTGGCATGACCATTGCCACACTCATGGGTACCTGTCTGATCTTTATCGCGGTAAAATGGACCGGACATGTGTATGAACCCATGGCCCTGGTTGTAGGGGGAATGATCTGTATCGCCGCGGCTAATGCAGGGGCTACCTCGCAAGACCTCAAAACCGGTTATATCGTTGGAGCCACCCCCAGAAACCAGCAGATCGCGCTGTTTGTCGGCGCCATCGTTTCCTCCCTGGCCATTGGCGCTACCATCAAAATACTGGATACCCCCACCGCTGAAATGGCGGCACAGGGTATCACCCATGCCATCGGAACCGATAAATACCCGGCTCCCCAGGGTACCTTGATGGCTACCCTGATCAAAGGCATTTTATCATTCAACCTCGACTGGCAATTTGTGCTGGTTGGCGTGTTTATCGCCATCGTCATAGAACTCTGCGGGGTAAAGGCGCTTAGTTTTGCCATTGGTATCTACCTTCCGCTGTCCACCACGCTGCCCATCTTTATCGGTGGCGCCATCCGTGGCATCATTGAATGGAAAGAAAAAAGGAAAAACATACAGGTTGCCCCGGAGGAAGAAGACCTGGGTAAAGGAAATCTCTTTGCCACCGGGCTGGTGGCCGGTGGGGCCCTTGCCGGGGTGATCCTAGCCTTCCTGTCAGCCAACGATTCCGTTCATAAATCGCTCGAGAAGATCAATGCCGAGCATGACATTTCCAACTATCTTGGCGTGGAAGGTTATAAATGGTTGGGCGTCGCCTTCTTTGCCCTGATGGGTTTTATCCTGTACAGGGTGGCCGCCAAAAGGACTTAAATGAATGATAAATGAGGATGCTTTTGCTTGAGGATGGCGGCGTCATCCGCACCCAGCCACTTGTTCAATACAGTGGCATATACTGATTTGAAATCCACTTTGTATTTCAGGTCACCCTCATCCAGGTCCTTCAAATCGGGCAGGGCATTGATCAACCCTTTCTGTTTCAGCCCCCCACCGATAAAGAACATGTTGTTTGCCGTGCCATGATCCGTACCCCCGCTGGCATTTTGCGATACACGTCTGCCAAATTCACTAAAGGTCATCAGCATCACATCTTCAAAGCGGCCATTTGCTTTCAGGTCCCTGGTAAAGGCGGCAATCGCATCATTCATTTCCGTAAACAACCGTTGCTGGGTGAATTGCTGGTTGACATGGGTATCAAAACTTCCCAACGACAGGTAATACACTTTGGTATTTATATCCGAATAGATCAGCGAGGCGATGGTCTTCAGGTCATTTCCCATTTGTGTTTGTGGGTACACGGCCTTAGTCGGGTTCATTTTGCTTTGCTGGAAAATATAATCCGCCGAAGAAAGTGTAGAAGCCATGGTTTTATATAAATAATCCACCGGTTGCTCCCCCGGATCATCCTGGTGCTGCTTCAGGGTTTCGCGGAAGAACCGTTCATTCGCGGTTCCATACAAACGCCTGGGGTCTCGCATGGCAATGGCATTGTTCTGTTCCCCTTTTAGAGCCATACTAAGCATATCATCAAGCTCCAGGGCATAGGTTGGTTTATCACAACCACTACACTGGGCATCCAGGTACCGCCCAATCCAGCCGGTTGACCAATAATCGCGGCTATCACTCGCGCTATGCCAGATATCCATGCTCCTGAAATGCGATCTGTCTGGATTAGGGTAGCCAACACTGTTGAGAATACCCAGTTCACCTTCATCATACAAACCCTTTAAGGCCGTAAGGGCCGGGTGCAGACCAGCTTCATCCGTCAGGGTTAGGGCCTTGGCCTTTTCAATCCCCAGCCGGGGCCGCTCTTTGTAATAAATATCATTATAGGTTGGGACCACCGTATTCAAACCGTCATTTCCCCCGCTTAATTGAAGGATCACCAACACACGGTTTCCCTTGGGTACGGCGGATTTTCCATCAAAGGCTTTCAGAAACCTTGGCACCAGCAGCGAAGCCGTAGCCAGGGAACCTATTTGTAAAAATTCTCTTCTTAGTACCATTTTTCTTTTTTAGTTTTTTTCGGGTTAAGGTCCGGAGGTCATGGGTTTGAGATCAGACTTAGGACTCCAACTAGGCCAACTGATATTCCGGCATACTCATCAGTTGAAGGGTGACCGAACGCAAAAAGTCCTCCCGGCTCTTGTTATTGCTAAACTGAACAATCAGTGATCCATCGATCTTGCTGTCTGCCATCAGCAGGTTACTCACGATCCCATCCACCAGTTTGTCTTTGGCCGTTTTACTATAATGGTCAAAATAGGGTTTCCAGTCAATATCCGCTTTGATCAGGGCTTTGCGCCCCATTCCCTTTACAGCCATTTTTCCTGCTTCCTCACGCCGGCCCATTTGCTGGTCATCATCATCCTTGGCCCGGATATTCAATTCGTCGGCATCCACTATAAGCTGGGGAATACGCATACGCAGCAGCAGGGTGGAGCTATCGATCCAGGCACGACCACCCGGCCATCCGGCCACATTGGGTGGATAGAACAGTATCTGGCCAAGGGCCTTTTGTAAAAAAAGCAGGCTTTCCTCATTCTCCAGTTTCATGGGCAGCATGCGCATGATACCGGCCATCAATTCCACTGGTGATTTGATATGGCTGCCAATATTCTTCTCCTCATAAAACCAATCGCTTGTGAATATGTCCGATGCCAATTTTCCAATATCATAGTTGTTTTGGTAAAACCGGTCAGCCAGCCAGTCAACCCTGTTTTCATTCACGTCTTCATTCACAAAAAAGCGGTAAATCTTGCGGGCTATAAAACGGGCCGTTTGCTTTTGTTCCAACAAGAGATCAAGCACTTCTTCACCGGTAAGGTTACCGGTTCTCCCCAATACGGTTTTGGATCCATAATCATGCTGAAAACGACGGAATACATATTCCCCTTGTACATTGGCCGACCAGCCGGTAAAGGCCCTGGCCGCTTCCTTAATATCGTGCTCAGTATAGTTTCCACGCCCCAGGGTGAATAGCTCCATCACTTCACGGGCAAAATTCTCGTTGGGATGATCCTTCCTGTTCTGCTGATTGTTTAAAAAATTCAGCATGGCCGCCGACTTGGAAACCTGGTGCAGCATATCGCGAAAATTACCCAGGGCATTTCGGCGCAGAATGTCCAACAAACCTTGCTGGTAAAAAACATTCAGGTTGCGACAGGCAAAATGCCCATGCCAAAACAAGGCGAATTTTTCACGCAACTGGGCCTCTGAATCAACCATCTCTTTTAACCAGTTGAGGTTAAGACTCCTGATCTTTTCCCGCGACCGCTGCTGAAATTTCTTCTTCTCCTCCTCACTCATCTCCTTTCTTTGCTGGCGACCGACCTCCTCCAGGCCCGCCTTTAACCCATTAAGATAATCATCCGCCACATCAATGTACGAGGGGGCTGATTTGGAAGATTGCTGTAAGGCTTTGAATAATTGGTGGGTAGAAATTGAATCCAGATCTGCTAATTGTTCCACGGCGGGGCCAAAACCTGCCCTCCACATGAGGTGGTGGTTCCGTGTTTTTAGGGAGACTGCCATAGCAGGTAGGACTGATTTGAATGCTAAAGGTTTAAATCGGCCTGAATCGGAAATCAGGGGATTTTGGGGGCAGCTTACTGACCATTCCCCTCATTTAGCCTTTTAAATAACTCTTCCAGGGTTTCATTTTTCTCCACGCCGTTTTTATTGAAGGAGGGGTCGGCCTTAATGTAATTGATCCGGTTCTGAAGATCAGGGTGACTGCTGATCCATTCAGCGGGAATCTCTTCTCCCGATTTTTTAACTTCTTGTTCCAACAGTTCAAACAGTTTCACAAACCCCTGTCCATCGATCTTGCGGTCTGACAATAATTTTAACCCTTGCAGATCGGCCTCTTTCTCCAGTTTTCTGGAATAGCCAAGTGTTTTCACCTGGTCGGCCTCCAAAACAACCTGGTTCATTACCCCACCCATGTCGCCCATCAATAAGGAAAGGAAAAGGGTTGAGCCCAACGACCTGAAAAGAGATCGGGTTGTGTGTCTGTTCTGAATATGGGTAAACTCATGCGCCAATAAGGCCGCGAGTTCTTCATAACTCTCCATCCCGTTTAGCAAATGGTCATACACCACGATATTACCTCCAGGCACGGCAAACGCGTTGGCCACTTCTTCCTTGACTACCGTGATATGGACATGGTAGGGGGTTTCAATGTGCATTTCAGAAAAGAAATCATTGAGCAATAAAGTGCGTTTATCATCAATCGTATAGCCCGATGAAAGCGCACTCATCATCCCCTCTCCCATTTTTTCTTCGTATGAAATGGGCACACGCCGCGCCAGTCGTTCCGCCAAAAATGGAATTCCCCAGATGTAAAAACTAACCAGTATGACAAGGATGGATAACAGAACCTTTAAGAATGTGGAGGCCCCGCTGCCAAAGGTCTTTCTTAACCAGGAACGGTCATTCTTGCCAAGCCTTTTACCCAACTCCTCCTTAAAACCCGGGTGGTTGACCTCAACCGACTGCAATGGAATACCCAGGTATTTAACCCGTATCATCCCGGCTGCATCCAGGCCCTGGCGAAGTATTTTATCATAATACCAAAACACTTCACGGCCAGACCCATCCTCAAACCGTAAGGTCAGCTTTTGACCAGAGAAAGAGATCCTGACCGCCTGAGGCTGCCCCTCACCGAGATAATATATACCGGGAAATGACTCCATGACAATGAATCTATTAAGAAGAATTACTTAGCAAAGCTACCTTTTTTCACGGTTTGCAACATTGTATTAAAAATAGCTACCTAACAGATGTTATATAAAGAAAACAATAATATAAATTGACAAATCGATTTTTTTAACCAAACCACACGCGTATTTATGAAAAAAACCCTTGCTTTCCTCTTAGGAGGAGTTTTATTGGTAGCTGCCTGTAAGAAATCCTCCGGTCCTGCGGAAGATGTTATTGCAGAGGATGCAGCTCCTTCTCAAAGAATCTGTTTCTCTAATGAAGTGCTGGAACAACAACTGTCTGCAGACCCCACCCTGCGTGACCGCATGGCCGCTATTGAGCGCTTTACCCAGCAATTTATGGAAAGCCCTGAGTCACAGCGTTTGCTGCCCAGTGGTATCATTGAGATCCCTGTTGTGTTCAATGTTCTCTACCGTACAGCAGCTCAAAATGTATCGCTTGCCCAGTTGCAATCCCAGATCGATGTATTGAATGAAGATTACGCCGCCACCAATGCTGATTACAACCTGACCAACACTTACCAGAGTGTAAAGTCGGGTGATATAGGTATCCGTTTTGTTCTTGACCAGGTAGTTCGGAAGCAAACCAATAAGACTAGCTGGAGCACCAATGATGCCATGAAGAAATCCAACCAGGGTGGTATCAATCCCACCAGCCCCACCACCAAACTCAATATCTGGGTTTGTAACATGGGAGGAGGAATTCTGGGTTACGCGCAGTTCCCCGGGGGAAATGCCGCCACGGACGGGGTTGTTTTGGATGACAATGCCACTGGCCGCACCGGTACAGCTTCTGCACCTTTCAATAAAGGCCGTACAGCCACACACGAAGTGGGTCACTGGTTAAACCTTCGTCATATCTGGGGTGATGCCACTTGTGGCAACGACCAGGTAGGAGATACTCCGTTGCACAACACCGCCAACTACGGTTGCCCTGCCGCAGGTCATAAGAGCACCTGCACCGGTACTCCTGTTGAAATGACCATGAACTACATGGACTATTCCGATGATGCCTGTATGTACATGTTTAGCGTGGGACAAAAATCCCGGATGCAAGCCACCTTTGCAAGTGGTGGGCCGAGGAATAGTTTTGCGCAGCCATAAGGTTGAGATAAGAGTTCTTAAATAAAAATAAGGAAGTAAGAAGGCGTTGCCTCTTACTTCCTTATTTTTTTATTACTTTTCCTTTACTTCTTACCTACCGTCTCCATCCAACAAATTCCCCAATCCACCCAGCAAGCTGCCTTCTTCCTTCCTATTGTAGGTACCATAGGCGAGGATCCGGCTGGCCAAGCGGCTGATCGGAAGAGATTGGATCCAAACACGGCCAGGACCACGGAGGGTGGCATAGAACACCCCTTCGCCACCAAACAAGGTATTTTTTATGCCGCCCACAAACTGGATATCATAATCACAGGAAGGGGTAAACGCCACGATACATCCTGTATCGATCTTGAGTAATTCACCCGGTTGAAGCTCGCGTTCCACCACATGACCACCTGAATGCACAAAAGCCATTCCATCGCCCTCCAGTTTTTGCATGATGAACCCTTCCCCACCAAATAAACCGGTGCCGAGTTTTCGCTGAAACTCGATACCCACCGATACTCCTTTGGCTGCGCAAAGGAAAGAGTCTTTCTGACAGATCATTTTACCTCCCAGTCTCATCAGATCCATGGCAATGATTTTTCCGGGATAGGGGGAGGCAAAACTCACCCGCTTCTTGCCGGAACCCGTATTGGTGTAGGTGGTCATAAATAGACTTTCTCCGGTCAGTACCCTTTTACCTGCTGAAAGAAGTTTGCCAAAAAACCCTTTTTCCTGACCGGTTCCATCGCCAAAAATGGTCTCCATCTGTATTCCATCATCCATCATCATAAAAGAACCGGATTCGGCAATGGCGGTTTCCCGGGGATCGAGTTCGATCTCCACGCATTGCATCTCCTCTCCCAGTATGCGGTAGTCAATTTCATGGTTGGTTCGACTGTATTCGCTCATAACTGTGTAATTTTTAGCGAAAATACCAAAGATCAGGTCTACACAAGGGTATTATTGTGATAAATGGCATGGTTTAACCCTCGCTTTCCTTTAAATTGCCGCCCCGGGCAGCCCTGCCCATTCTTATAACCAAAAGTTCTTCAGATGAAAAAAAGTGTTTTCTTATCTACCGGTATTGCGCTGGTACTGAGCAGCTCCCTGCTGGCCCAGACCAAGCTGGTGGAAAAAGTGACCCGCAAGGGAGACGAGATCGTCATCCCGTATGAGAAATACAAGTTAAAGAACGGCCTCACCCTGATCATCCATGAGGATCATTCAGATCCGCTGGTGCGGGTGGACGTAACCTACCATGTTGGCTCCGCCAGGGAGGAAATCGGGAAATCCGGTTTTGCCCACTTCTTTGAACACATGATGTTCCAGGGAAGCGACAACGTAGGTGATGAACAACACTTCAAGATCGTGACCGAGTCGGGTGGTACCCTGAACGGAACCACCAACCGCGACCGGACCAACTATTTTGAAACCGTTCCCAGCAACCAGTTGGAAAAAATGCTCTGGCTCGAGGCCGACCGCATGGGCTTTTTGCTTGATGCGGTGACCCAGCAAAAATTTGAGATCCAACGGTCAACCGTAAAAAATGAAAGAGGGCAGAACTATGACAACCGCCCTTACGGACTGGCTTTTGAAAAACTCTCCCAGGCCATGTATCCCTATGGCCACCCCTATAGCTGGCTGACCATCGGATATGTGGAAGATCTTGACCGCGTTGATGTCAATGACCTGAAGAATTTCTTCCTGCGCTGGTACGGTCCCAACAACGCCACCATCACCATCGGCGGTGATGTTAACCCCAAAGAAGTGGTGAAATTGGTTGAGAAGTATTTTGGCTCCATTCCTTCCGGTCCCAAAGTGGATGATATGAACAAAATGGTGCCTGAACTGAACCAGCACCGCTTTGTTTCCTACGTTGATAATTATGCCCGCGTGCCGGTGATGCTGAAAGCCTACCCCACCGTTCCGGACCAGGATGTTGATATGGCCGCCCTGGACTGCCTGGCCGAGATACTCGGACAGGGGAATAATTCCGTGCTTTACCAGCAACTGGTAAAAAACCAGCAAGCCCTTGCCGCCAGCGCCAACCATTCCAATAGCGAACTTTCCGGTGAATTCATGTTCCAGGTGGTGCCCTATCCCGGCAAAACCCTGGCCAGCATGTACGCCCTGCTCAATAAAGCCCTCGACAGCTTTGAAGCCCGTGGCGTTACCGATGAAGATATTGCCAAGTTCAAGGGACAACGCGAGGCCCAATACATGAACAGTCTGCAAAGTGTTTCCGGTAAAGTAGCCCAATTGGCCGCTTATGAAACCTTCCATAACAACCCCAACCTGATCGGAAAGGAATTGAATATGTACCGTTCGGTTACCAAAGAGGATGTTATGCGGGTTTATAACCAATACATCAAAAACAAACACTGTGTGGTACTGAGTGTTCTGACCAAAGGCCAGGAAGCCCAGATCACCGGTAATGACAACTACAAACCCAGCCCCGACAATTACAAGGCCCCGGATTATGGTTATGATGGGCTGAAGTATGTAAAAGCCAAGGATAAATTTGACAGGACCAAACAACCCGCCAGCGGCCCCAACCCCGTAGTGAAAGTGCCTGCCTTCTGGAAGAAAGATATCAATGGCGGTGTCAGGGTCATTGGCGCCGAAAACACCGAATTGCCAACGGTCAATATCTCCGTTAAAATTCCCGGTGGGCACCTCATGCAGGCCGATAACCTCGGCAAGGCAGGACTAGCTTCCTTCTTTGCCAGCATGATGGATGAAGACACAAAAGTGCGCAGCGCCGAAGATTTCAGCAAAGAACTGGAAAAACTGGGCAGCACCATTAGCGTATTCAGCGGTACCGATGGTATCACCTTCCAGCTTTTCGCCCTGAAGAAGAACCTTGATGCCACCATCGCCTTGCTGGAAGAAAGAATCCTACAGCCAAAATTCACCAATGATGCCTTTAGCCGCCTGAAACGCCAGACACTGGAAAGTTTCAAACAGATCAAATCCCAGCCGGCCGCCATTGCTTCCGCGGTATTTGACAAGATCAACTATGGCTCCGGAAATATCCTCGGAATCAGCGAAAACGGTACCGAAGAAACCGTGAAAACATTTACCCTGGAGGATGTACAAGGTTACTATGATAACTACATGACCTCACAGGGAGTGGATGTAGTGGTTGTAGGCGATGTAAAAGAAAGCGAAGTACTCCCCAAACTTGGGTTCCTGAGCAAACTGCCGAATAAAAAAATCAATTTCCCCGAGATCAAGGCTGCCCCAGAGGTTGATAAGACCAAAGTGTATTTCGTGGATGTAAAAAATGCGGCTCAATCTGAATTCCGTGTAGGCTACCTCACCAACCTGAAGTATGACGCTACCGGCGACTATTATCGTTCTACCCTGATGAACTATCCCCTTGGTGGGGCCTTCAACAGCCGGTTGAACCTGAACCTGCGGGAAGACAAGGGCTGGACCTATGGCGCCCGTTCCGGTTTTAGCGGTGATAAGTACAGTGGTGAATTCTCCTTTAGCGCCGGTATCAAAGCTGCCGCTTCCGACAGCGCGCTGACCGAAGTGATCAAGGAGTTGAAATCCTTCCAGGAAAACGGTCTTACTGATGAAGAACTTACATTCATGAAGAGCGCACTGGGTCAGATTGACGCCCTCCGTTATGAAACCGGTTTCCAGAAAGCCGGGTTTATCGGGCGCATCCTGGAGTATGACCTCCCCGCCGATTACGTGGACAAGCAAAACCAGATCCTCAAAAACATGACCAAAGAGGAGTTAAGTGCCTTTGCCAAAAAATGGATCGACCTTAGCAAGATGAATATCCTGCTGGTAGGCGATAAATCGAAGGTGCTGCCAACCCTCAAGAAGTTTGGTTATGACATCATCGAACTGGATGTGGATGGCAACCCCGTAAAAACACAGAAAGGATTCTGATCCATATAGATCCCACTGAAAAGGGGCGCCGATGGCGCCCCTTTTTTTATGCTATCCTATTTTTCTCAATTTGACTTTAACAAACCCACGATCTTTCTTCGGTTGAACTCCCGCGGAAGTTCCAGCAACAAGCCCTTTTCATCAAAACCCATGATGAGATAGCTATAGGTCATTTCCATAGGTCCACTGGCTCCCGGAAAAGCAAAACTGCTATTGGAGTCGGCATAACTTACCCGAAGACGCATACCCGGGGTAGCCCCTTCCTCGGAAAGGGTATCCACCCACCATTTGCCCGAAACCAGCTTTCCTTCATTGTTAAAAGAAACCGTGGAGTCGTTTCCAAAACGAAAACTGGTTTTCATCAGATCCGCCTGAAAATCCCGGAAAAACCGGGTGGTATCCTCCCCTTCTTTAAACCATTCAACCGGACTGGTCTTCTCCATTTCAAAAGGCGATAAAGTGCCGCATTTACCCATGGTAAAAGAATGACCCTTTAGCTGGTCCGTTACCGAAGCCAGCGAGCCAGGAGCCGCGGGGAGCGATTCTTTTTGAATACTTACTTTAGCATTGTTACAGGCCATTAGAGTGATTAGGGAAAAAAAGAACAGGAGAATGCCTTTCATTTTTGTAGTGTTTAAGCACTAAATATCCAAAAGGAGAGAAAGGTCCACAATACCTTTCGCAGGGTATTTTGAGATAGAAAATTTTTTCCGGAAAATTTTTGCGGAGATGGGAAGAAGCAGAAAATCAATAAAAAAGCGACCCCCGGATAGCATAAGCAGTCAGAAAAGATTTGGGGGGTCGCCTATATTTCACCTTTTCCCAGCATGGCTGGGATAAACCAACTATGTAAAAGAGACACCTCGACCGTTCAAGGTGCTGCATAGAAATTAAGAAATAAGGGATAATAAAAATGAAATAAGGAAGCCGGAGAGACTCCGTACTTCCTCATTCCTTATTTCTTATTCTTTACTTCTTCTTTTCTGCTCAGAACCAACTCCCCACAAAGGACTCATCGGCTTTGGCACCGAGTTTCCGTTTCCGGCGTTTAACCGAAATCCTGTGGATGAACATGCTGATAAACATAAGCGGGATAAAGAGCAGGATCAGCGGGGGGATACCCAGGAAGGAAACCCATTTTCCACCATACTGTCTGCGCATCGGTCTTCTCAACCTTTCCGCGATGAGGTACATACTTGGTACGATCATCAGGGTCATGAAGAAGGCAAAGATCAAACCAAAGATGATGGTCCAGGACAGGGGCTTCCAGAACACCGCGTTGTCACCTCCAAAGAAGATATGCGGGTTGAGGTCGGAGAACATCGTAACGAAATTGATGTTCAAACCCACGGCCAGCGGAATAAGTCCCAGTATGGCGGCCACCGCGGTAAGCAATACCGGGATGATACGGGTTTTACCCGCCTGTATAACAGCTTCCCTGGTCTTCATACCTCTTGACCTCAATTCATCGGCAAACTCGATCACAAGGATACCATTCTTCACCACAATACCCGCAAGACCCACAATACCGATACCTGTCATAACCACAGATACTTCCATTTTGGTAATCGCAAAACCTAACAATACCCCAATCACACTAAATACGATCTCCGTCAGGATAATCACCGATTTGCTTACAGAGTTAAACTGAAGTACCAGGATAAACAGGATCAGCATTAGGGCGATCACCAGCGCTTTACCAAGGAATTCCCCGGTTTCCTGCTGCTGTTCCCCTTCACCTGTCTGCGCAATATTAACCCCATCGGGTTTCCCTTTGAAATCGGCAATATGTTTGGCGAGTTCAATGTTAACAGCAGTTGGTGTATATCCCTGTGTTTCTAAAACGTTTGAGGTAAGTGTGATTACACGCTTATAATCCTTCCGTTTAACACTACCCAGGGTACTCGTGAGGTCGAGTTTTACCAGTGAACTGATCGGGATATTCTTTACAGCGCCACCCGCGGCAAAATCCTGGAAAGAAATATTCATGTTCAACAGGTCAACCAGGTTCTTCCGTTGCAATTCCTGGTTTCTCAATTGAATCTTATATTCATCTTCGCCATCTTTGATCTTGGAAACCTCACGGCCAAATAAGGCAGTGCGGATCTGCTGACCGATCTGTCCGGTGGAGACCCCTTCAATGAGGGCCCTTTCCCGATTGATGGTCAGGGTAATTTCAGGGTTGGTCAGGTCCACATCCATTTTCAACTCTTCCACACCGGGCACCTGGATGGAATCCAGGTAATTTTTCAGCGAAACAGCCGTCTTGATCAATTCATCAAAGTCCTCACTGGCCACTTCAATATTGATCGGGGGTTCGGTAGGCGGACCATTTTGTTCCTGGTCAACCGTAATCTCCGCGCCGGGTACCCCCTTGATCACTGCCCGGATAGAGTCGAGGAATGGCGCCGTGGATTGACCATGACGTTTTTCAAATTCCACAAAGGAAACCTGGATACGGCCACGTTCCGGACGGGTACTTTGGTCTCCCGAGGTAGGATCGTTTGCCCCAACGGCTACGTTGGCAATCACACTCTCCACCAGCGGGTTCTTCTTGCCATTTTCCATATCCAGTACCTTGAACACTTTTTTCTCCAGTGTCTTTGTTACTGAATCGGTGTATTCAATGTCTGTACCAACCGGAAGCTTGAGGTAAACATAGATCTGGTTGGGATCGCCTCCGGGGAAGAACACTACCGCCGGGCTACGCACGGCAAACAAACCGATTGAAAAAATGAGCAGGCCAAAAGTTCCTACCAGCAACCATACCGGTCTCCACCCTTTCAGGGCCCAGCGCAACAGCGATTCGTAATGACCCATGATCCAGGGAAGGGCATGGTCCTGGAAATACTTAACCATTCCTTCAAGCAGGTATTTATCCAATACTCCCAGCAGGGCCAGGAACAGGATCAGGTTACCAAGGAAGGTAAATCCAGATAGGTCTAACAATATCCCCAAACCAACGGCTACCCAGAAAATCGGGCTTTTGAAAATTGCCGATTTGGGTTTTTTATTATCTTCTTCATCATGGTTCATGAAATCCACAGCAAATACCGGGTTCATGATAAAGGCCACCACCAGTGAAGCAGTAAGTGTAAAAATCAACATGGTGGGCAGGTAGATCATGAATTTACCAATGATCCCCGGCCAGAACAACAAGGGGAAGAACGGAGCGAGAGTAGTAAGCGTACCAGCCAACACAGGGATAAATACTTCCCCGGCGGCCATGATTGCTGATTTCTCGGAACTGATCTTTCCCTTACCCTGAACAAATATCCGGTGGGTGTTTTCAATCACCACAATGGCATCATCTACAATGATACCCAACCCAAAGAGCAGGGCAAAGAGTACGATAAAGTTGAGGGTCACATGTCCGCCCACGATCAGATCGGCCGCGGGCAGGAAGATAAAGGCTACAAACATACTCAACGGCACCGACAGGGCCACAAAGAAGGCGTTGGTCACACCCATAAAGAACATCAGGATCACCAACACGAATATGAATCCGAGTACAATGGTATTGACCAGGTCGGTAAAGGAAGTTTGGGCCGCTTTACTTTGGTCACCTGTGATATCGATCTTGAGGTCAGGCGGAAACTGCGAATCCTGCATGCCTTTCACCACTTTCTGAACAGCCTGTGAGGTCTCGATCAGGTTCTCCCCGGCACGTTTGATGATGTTGAGGGTGATCACATTCTTTCCATCCAGCCGCGCATAACTCTCTTTCTCTTTCACGGTATCCCTGATCTCCGCAATATCTTTCAGATAGATCGGCGAACCCTGGTGGTTACGCAATACAATTTTCTCGATATCAAAAGCTGTTTTCAATTGCCCCTTTAACTGAAGGGTGCGTTTCATATTCCCCACTTCCAGCAAACCACCGGAGATGTCGAGGTTTTCCCGGGCAACCGCATTGGCAATATCATCATAAGTGACTCCGGAAGCCTGCAGACGCTTATTGTCCACATTGATCTGGAATTCCCTTTCGGGGGAACCAACAATGTCCACCCTGTTGATCTGGGTCAGTTCCTCCAGTTTATCCTGAAGGTCTTTGGCGTATTTATCCAATCGAACCACATCATAATTACCACTTACGTTAACATACATGATGGGTTGATCGGAGAAGCTCACCTCCAATACGGTAGGCTCCTGGGTAAGGTCAGTTGGCAGGTCGGTTTTAGCCTTGTCCACCGCATCCCTCACCTTTTGCAGGGCTATATCTGTTTTAACATCGGTATTAAACTCCACAATGATGGCCGAGAAATCCTGCAGGGAGTTACTCGTTACCTTGTTGATTTTGGCCCCGGTAATTCCCTTGATCTCTTTCTCAATAGGCTGGGTCACCAGATTCTCTATATCCTTGGGAGAGTTCCCTACATATACGGTTTGAACATAAATGGTAGGTATGACAATATCCGGAAACTGTTCCTTAGGAAGCGTAACGAACTGGTAAAGACCCATAAGGCTCACAAATACCATGATCAGGTAAATGGAGGTCTTGTTCTTGATACTCCAGGTCGTTGGCTTGAACTGTTTAAATTTTTCTTTTATATAGTGTGTAGCACTCATAAACGTTGATTAAAGGTTGAAACGGGATTATTTCACCGAAGTGGTCAGGGGTTGTCCGTCATAAAGCCCCTGGAAACCTTCCGTGATCAGTTGATCGCCTTCGGCCAAACCGCTTTTCACTTCCAGTTTATCCCCATATAATTCTCCGATATCTACCCGTTTTTTGCGAGCGATAAGTCGATTTCCTTCCTTAATGGCTACCAGTACAAATTTTCCCTGGTCGTCATTTTGAAGGGTATTGACCGGAATGGTAATCACACTGGGAGCGGAATAATCCTGAATTCTGACCAGGGCGATCTGGTTGGGTCTGAATCCTCCCCCAGGTACCGGCGCTTCTACATAAAAGGAACGGCTCAGCGGATCGATCACGGGACCAGATACGCTGACACGGGTAGTGATGGTTTTATTGGACTCAGGCAATTGAACCAGCATGGTACTGCCAACCCCAACGCGGCCAAGATAATTTTCCGGAACATTCACTACTGTTTTCAGGTTGCCGGAGTTAACAATGCGAATACCCCTCATGCTTGCCGAAGTAGCGGAAAATGCCTCCCCGACTTTAATGGTTACCTGATCGGCCACACCAGCCATTTCCGCATATACATTGGTAAAGCTCAGTTGTTCCTGGGCCAGGGCCAGTTGTTTTTTCAATTGCTCCACATTATTCTTTGCACTCAACAACTGCACTTCGGTGCCAATACTCTGGCTCCACAGGTTCTGTTGACGCTTGTAGAGGTCCTCAGCAAATGCCAGTTGGGTTTCCACCTGGTCGATCTGTTTGCGTTCAACCGCATCATCCAGCTTCATCAGCAACTGACCTTTTTTTACCGCCTGGCCTTGTTTTACATACAAGGCTTTAACCTGTCCACCCATACCACGTGGAGTGACATAGGCAATATTCTCCGATTCCACCATCCCTTGCAGGTCGATATAGTGGGTGAATTCTCCTTTTGACAAGGCAGTGAGTGCCACCAGTTTGGATTTTTCTTCGCGGGCTGCGGTAGGGTCAAGTTTTGCGATCTCTCCCTCCAGCTTGGCGATATTCGCCGCCAGCGTACGCTGTTCGGCTTTCATTTTCTCCAGCTCGGCTTTTTTGTCATTCACGGCGGATTTTTCATCTTTTCCACCCCCTCCGCAAGAAGCCAGTACCAGGACAAAAAGGGCGGCCGCGGCAGTTTTGATCAGCGTATGCATATTATATTTTTTTGAGTTCATGGTTGTTGGTTTAGAGTTTACCGGTTGCTTTTTGGAAATCCACCCTGGCGATGATCGCATCGTACAAGGCATTGATGTAATTGGTCTGGGCTGACTTCAATTCGGTCTGCGCCTGGGTGATCTCCAGGGCCGAACCGGTACCAACCTCAAACTTTTTCTTGGTCTGGCCATATACGTTTTCTGCCAGTTCCATGTTCTTTTTCTGTTCATCAAGGGTCAGTAAAGCCGAGCGATACTTGATACGGGCCGCTTCCACTTCCTGGTCGATCATTTTCTTCAACCCGTCGATTTGCACATCAGCCTGTTGTACGGCAATCTGGGCCTGGGCGATCCGGGCCTTGGTTGAAAACCCGTTGAAGATGGGTACATTAATATTCAGGCTGATATTGGAGATCGTAAACCAATCCCCTTTGCCAAAAAAGTCAAACTTGTTCCGCTGGGCGTTTTTCAAATAAGCCCCGGAAAGACTGACAGTAGGTATCTGGCTCAATTTGTACCGGCGTACATTGAACTCACTCAACTTCCGGCTGATTTCAGCATATTGGTAATCGGGTCTGTCGGAATAATTGAACTGGGCCAGTTCCAGTGAACCGTCCTTGATCATGTCATCAGACAAAGCATCCGTTAAAACCAACGTATCTTTTACCGGCATGCCCATCAGTACTTTAAGACCCAGGTAACCGGTCTCAATCAGGTTCAGGGCCTTGGTTTTTTCCGTTTGCAGGTTCGACCGTTGCACCTGCAACTTGTCAATATCCAGTTTTTCGGCAAAGCCATTATCAAAAAGGATGCGGGTGGTACGGGAAAGGCTGTCCACCAGTCCGATATTGGCATCCAGCAATTCCAATTGCCGTTTGCTGACCAGCAATTGGTAATAGATCTTGTGGATATTGGCTTTGATATTCTCTTCGGTCACTTCCACATTCTTTTCCGCCCATTCCATGGTGGTACGCCGGGCCTGAAGCCCTACAAAAACCTGTCCGTCAAAAAGGAGCTGGTTTAAAGTAATGCCCACCTGGGATGAATACTTGGTACCGAATTGAGCCTGGATAAAACCGAAATCCGAGGGAGATACGATCGTATTCCCGTTGCCATCCTTCACTCCCTCTGCTTCCAGCACACCATAGGTGGCGGCGGCAATAAAGTTGGGGAATGACTGGGTGGCTACGTTAGGATTGTAGGTGGCCCCAATGGTGCCATTGATGCTTGGATAGGCCGAAGCGGTAACCTCCCGGTTCACCTCCGCCTGGTTTTTAACAGCCAGCAGGGCGTTCTTCACCTGGGCACTGTTCTTCTTGGCGTATTCGACCGCCTGTGCCAGGGAAAAATCATGCCTTTCCTGGGCCTCCGCATTGGCCCCAATGATCATCAGGGTCAGGATAAGGAGTAAGGTTGCAGTTGATTGTAGTGTCCTCATAGATCCTCTTTTATTAAATTGAATATTCCTTCAAATACTTCTGAATCAGTTTAAATCCTTTTGGAGTGGCAATGCCATAGGTAAAATGAACCATAATCTCCTTGGTCACTGAAGCCACTTCATATTTGGAGGGTGGAAATACATCCATGTTAAATGGAATAAACATGCTTTCCAGCCTGTAGCGCGACAATATATCAATCGATATCTCCTCCCGGTACAATTCCTCCCGTATCCCCCGCTCCATATTCTGCTTCACCATGCTCAGAATGAATTCATTCTTATGCTTTTCAAAATGCTTGAACGCCCGGGGATGAAACTTTTGAAGATCATACACCACCACCGGGTTCATTTCCCTGATCTGCTTCAATACAGATTGCATGAGGATAAAAACCTCCTCCACGGCATTCTCAGCCGTCCGGCAACTGGACAGGCAATCCTGTTCCCCCCGACGCACATCATCCGAAACCACCGCCTCAATGAGTTGGTCCTTATCCACAAAATGCTGATAAAGGGTCTTCTTGCTCATGCCCAACTGGCCGGCTATCTCATCCATCGAAACGGAACGGATGCCATACCGCATGAACATTTCAAGTGCTTTGCCCTGTATTCTCTCTTTTACCTCCATAATCATTAATCGGGCGGCAAAACTATGGAAACTTTCAACGTAGCCAAAGTTTCCAGTATTATTTTTCCCAATACTTGTACAAACGGTAACCGGGTTTCACAGAAGGTCGTGCCGCCTTAGTCTTATATTTACACTAAATCCTAAAAGATGAACCCCAAACCCTCAGCAATTGGGCGCTTTACATATAAGAAAATACTTAGATATTTTCTTCAGGGCCTTCTCATCATGGCCCCCATTGCCATTTCGATATGGGCAATGGTCGCTCTTTTTAATTTCCTTGACGATTTACTCCCGGGTATATTGGGTACCACCAAACAAATTGCGGTTGATACTAACGGGGACGGGGTACTGGAGATCAAAACCGTGCAAGGGCTTCCCAAAGGCATAGGTTTTGCCATCATCATTGCATTCATCATCCTGATCGGTTATATATCCTCATTTTTTGTGGTAGGCCGGTTTGTGGAATTTTTTGAAAAGGTACTGGAGCGGACCCCCGGGGTTAAGTTCATTTATTCTTCGGTTAAGGATTTCTTTGAGGCATTTGCCGGTGACAAACGGAAATTTGACAAACCCATCCTGGTCAATGTGATGGCGGAGGAGGTATGGCTGATCGGGTTTCTCACCAATGAGGACCTGCACCAGTTTGAATTGGGGGCCGAATACGTTTCCGCGTATGTGCCACAAGGTTACAATATCGCCGGCCAGGTTTATCTAATTAAGCGTGACAGGATCAGGCGGCTGGATGAATTATCCGCCAGTGATGCCATGAAATTTGCTGTTACCGGTGGGGTGGTTCATATTCAGGAGCCAGCACCCAACCCGGCCAAATAATCATTTTTTTTCGAGGAAAATCACCCCATCTGCCGGGGTCATTTTTGCGCAGGGCCTTCTATTCCTTACGTTCTTTGTAAGGAAATTTTACTCCGTGCCCTATTCATTTTCCATACTCATTATGACCACTCCATTGTACTGGGGGTTCTATGGTCATCAGTTGATCAACCGGTACGCCGTTTTCTTACTGCCGCCGGAGCTGATCGTTTTTTTTAAACCTCAGATTGAATACCTGTCGGAGCATGCGGTGGACCCGGATAACCGAAGGTATATGGTCCCCGAGGAAGGCCCAAGGCATTATATTGACCTCGACCACTACGCCCCCCCTCCCTGGGATTCCTTACCCCGGAGCTGGTCTCGCGCGGTAGAAAAACACTCCCGGGATACTTTGGAAAAACATGGCATTGTGCCCTGGTGGGTGCAAACCATGCACCACCGGTTGGTTAAGGCCTTTCGCGATCACGATAAGCAAAAAGTACTCAAGCTGGCGGCAGAGATCGGGCATTATATCGCCGATGCGCATGTTCCCCTGCATGCCTGCAGCAACCACAATGGACAATACACCGGACAAAAAGGAATCCATGGGCTATGGGAAAGCCGGATACCGGAATTGCTTGCCCAGGAACATTGGGATTTCTTTATAGGAAAAGCGGTTTACCTGTCAGATCCGGGAAAATTTATCTGGGAAAGGGTGGAAGAAAGTGGCCGCTCCGCTGATACGGTACTTTGGGTTGAACGGGAATTAACCAGCCGGTTCCCGCCAGACCGGAAATTTGCCTACGAACAACGGAACGGTATCCTGATCAGGCAATATTCTTCCGCCTTTACCCAGGCCTATGATGCCAATATGAACGGAATGGTGGAGCGGCGAATGCGTGAAGCTATTTTTGCCGTTGCCTCATTCTGGTACACGGCCTGGGTGGATGCCGGAATGCCGCTGTTGAAAGAAGAGGGGTTTTAGGTATTCCCGGGCATGGGATCCCTCTCAATTTCATACCTTTGACACCCATGAAAATGCACAATTTCAACTCCGGCCCTTCGGTTCTGCCTCATTCGGTATTTGAACAAGCCAGCCGGGCCATCCTAGATTTCAACCACACCGGTCTATCGATCCTGGAAATAGGACACCGCACCCCTCTTTTCCAGGATGTAATGGATGAAGCCGTTGCCCTGGTTAAGGAACTGATGAACCTCGACAATGAACATGAAGTGCTTTTCCTGCATGGGGGGGCTTCCACCCAGTTCTTTCAGGTTCCCATGAACCTGCTTGATGAAAAAGCCTCCGCGGCTTACCTGGATTGTGGCACCTGGGGAACCAAGGCCTATAAAGAAGCCAAACTGTTTGGCCAGGTAAATGTCGTAGCCAGTTCGGCTGACCGCAACTATACCTATATCCCAAAAAGCTACCAGATACCGGAAGGGTCTGCCTATTTTCACTATACAACCAATAACACGATCGAAGGCACCCAGATGCATGAGATCCCGGATACCCATGTACCCCTGGTTGCCGATATGAGCAGCGATATCCTAAGCCGGAAAATGGACTTTAACCGCTTTGACCTTATTTATGCCGGGGCTCAAAAAAATATCGGCGCCGCCGGAGTAAACCTGGTCATTGTAAAAAAAGACATTCTGGGAAAAGTCAGCCGGGCCATCCCCTCCATGATGGATTACCGAAACCATATCGCCAATGGATCCATGCTCAACACACCTCCTGTATTTGCTGTGTATGTATGCCTGCTCACAATGCGCTGGCTGAAGGAACAAGGTGGCGTAAGCGCGATAGAAATTAAAAACGAAGAAAAAGCCAGGTTGCTTTATGATACCCTCGACAGTCTTCCCCTGTTTGTTCCAAAAGTGGCCAGGGAAGACCGTAGCCTGATGAATGTAGTGTGGACCATGGAAGACGAAGGATTGGAAAAGGAATTCCTGGCTGCCTGCAAGAACCATGGCATGGTGGGAATAAAAGGCCATCGTACCGTGGGAGGTTTCCGGGCTTCGCTATACAACGCCCTGACCCTCGACAGCGTCATTGCCCTGACCGACCTGATGAAGGACTTTAGTAACCGATATGCCAGTTAACAAGAACAATTAACCACCATTCCATGGCCCTCATTCAACCCTTCCGCGCCCTGCGCCCCAAAGAAGAATTTGCCCAAAAGGTAGCTTCCCGCCCTTACGATGTACTCAATTCAGAGGAAGCCCGCGACGAAGCCAATGGCAACCCAAACTCATTTTTGCATGTGACCAAATCGGAGATCGATCTGCCGGCTGGAACAGATCTCCACAGCCAACTGGTATATGAAAAAGCCGCTGAAAACCTGAAACACTTCATCGACTCCGGTGTACTGACCCAGGAAGAAATGGCTTGCTACTATATTTACCAGCTTGTGATGCCCGCCCGCCCCGACCTGGGTGTCAACGGCCACGCGCAAACAGGGTTGGTTTGCGTATCCTCGGTAAAAGATTACTTCCAGGATGTGATCAAAAAACACGAATTCACCCGTCCGGAAAAAGAAAAAGACCGCATCGACCACATGCGGACCATTGAAGCCCAAACGGGAAATGTTTTCCTCGCCTATCGGGATGTAACCGAAATCAACGGGTTGATTAATGGATGGAAAACCGCCAACAAACCGGTTTACGATTTCGCGGCCGATGATGGAATCAACCATACCATTTGGTGCATCAATAACCCCACCGTGATCGGATCCATCACCAGGCTTTTTGAAACCGCTGTGCCCGCCACCTATATTGCCGATGGCCACCACCGCTGCGCCTCCGCCGCTAAAGTAAGCCAGCACTTCCCGGATAGAGAATCAGCACAGTATTTTCTGACAACCATCTTCCCGGAAAGCCAATTGGCCATCATGGATTATAACCGGGTGATCAAAGACCTGAATGGGTATTCTGCCGCTGAATTCATCAGCGCCTTACAGGAAGATTTCTCCCTGACGCAAAGTCCCATTCCTGTTAAACCCTCCCAATTACATGAATTTGGCATGTACCTTGACGGTAAATGGTATATACTTACCGCCCTTGATGGCACATATACCCAGGATCCCATCGGCGTTTTAGATGTTACCATCCTTTCTAATAACGTACTGGACAAATTACTGGATATAAAAGACCAGCGGACCGACAAAAGGATTGATTTCGTCGGCGGAATCCGGGGGCTGAAAGAATTGGAGAAAAGGGTTAACCAGGGAGAAATGAAAGTCGCCTTCAGCCTTTACCCGGTTACCCTGGCTCAATTGTTTGCCATCGCCGACAGTGGAAATGTGATGCCACCCAAGAGCACCTGGTTTGAACCCAAACTGCGCGACGGATTATTGACACACCTGATTTGACCAATCATTCCTGATGGTACCTAATTCAATAATAACCAATCAGAAATTGGATTTATTTTAAGATACAGACTATCCCGATTTCATTAAATTGCACTCATGAAGCGTATTGGCCTGATTCTCACATTACTGATCAATGCCAGCCTGGTTTTTGGGCAGGAATCCTACCTGGAAACCGCACGCTCCTTTATGCGCACCGGAGATTTTGACAACGCCATTGTAGTTATCAACCGCGGGTTGCAGCAAGACAAGAACAACCTGGAACTTCAAAAGGAACTGGTTCAATGCTACTATTATAAACGTGACTTTGTAAAAGCCGTTGAGGGCGTTAAAGCCATTATTGATCGGGATGATGCCGATGTAATCACGTTTCAAATTGCCGGCAATGTGTACAAAGCGATTGAAGACCCTAAGGAAGGTGACAAAGTATATAAGAAAGGGCTGAAGAAATTTCCAAAGAGCGGACCCCTTCACAGCGAATATGGCGAATTGCTGTGGGCTAAAAAAGATTATTCTGCCATTACCTGGTGGGAAAAAGGCATTGAGGTTGACCCCGGTTATGGCGGGAACTATTACAATGCGGCACTGTTCTATTTCTACACCAAGGATAAAGTGTGGAGCCTGATCTATGGGGAGATCTTTGTAAATATGGAAAGCCTTTCCAAACGGGGTGCCGCCATGAAAGAACTCCTGTTAAAGGGCTATAAAGAAAAACTGTTTGCTGATGCAGACCTGCTTAAAGGCGAAGAAAAAAATAAGAGCCTATTTGCCCGGGCCTTTCTGGAGTGTATGGGAAAACAGGCCCCCCAGCTTACCAAAGGGATCACCACCGAATCACTCACCATGGTGAGAACCCGCTTTATCCTGGAATGGTATGAAAATTACTCCGCTAAATTCCCCTTCCGGCTTTTTGATTTTCATCAGCAACTCCTCCGGGAAGGACTATTTGAAGCCTACAACCAGTGGCTTTTTGGCGCCGTGGAAAACCTGCCCGCATTTGACAATTGGGCCAAGACCCATGCCGAGTCTTATGCCTCCTTTACCAAACTCCAGAAATCAAGCGTTTTCCGCATGCCCGCCGGACAGTATTACCAGGTGAAATAAGCGTTGGATAAGAGTTACCCATACTCCCTTTTTCAACCTATAACAAGTCTTTCCCATTTATTATTTTTTCAATAAATTGTCTTTCTAATCTACGATTGCATGAATCAACCTACGCGTTTATTCGACTGCCTGGCTGTCCAGGCAGAAAGGGGAGGTTTACCCGACATGCTCGCGGGCAAGGAAAGAGGACAATGGAAAAAATACAGTACGGCCGATGTAAAGGACCTGGTTGACAGGCTTAGTGCCGGTTTGCTGGCCCTGGGCGTAGGACCTAATGATATGTCGGTGGAGAACCGCGACAAGATCGCGATCATTTCCAGAAACCGCCCGGAATGGGTGATGCTTGACCTGGCCGTGCAACAGATCGGCGCCGTTCTGGTTCCTGTTTACCCAACCATCGGGGTCAATGACCTGGAATTCATCTTCAAAGATTCCAATGTAAAATACTGTTTTGTCAGTGATGAGGATTCCTTTCTCAAAGTACACAGCATCAGGCACCATGTGCATAGCCTGGTGGACACCTTCACTTTTGACCATGTACCTAATGCCCGACACTGGAAAGAAGTGCTGGACCTGGCTACCCCTGAAAAGATCGAGGCGATAAAACCTATTTCTGACAAGATCGGGTATAAAGACCTGGTGACCCTCATCTATACCTCAGGTACTACAGGGACACCCAAAGGGGTCATGCTTTCCCATGAAAACATCATGAGCAATGTGACCGCCTGTATTCCCTGTTTCCCTCCCGGTGAAAATATGCGCTCGCTGAGTTTCCTTCCGCTCAACCATATCTTTGAACGAATGGTCACCTACCTCTACCTGTTTCAGGGAACGGCGATCTATTATGCCGAAAGCCTGGAAACCATTGGGGAGAACCTGAAGGAAGTACAACCCAATATGTTTACAACCGTGCCCCGGTTGCTTGAAAAGGTGTATGACAAAATCATGCAAAAAGGGAATGAGCTTACCGGTCTGAAACGGAAACTGTTTTTCTGGGCCCATGAACTGGCTGAAAAATTTGAGATCAATAAAAACCAGGGATCCTGGTACACTTTTCAATTGGCCCTCGCGAATAAACTGGTTTTTAGCAAATGGCGTGAAGGCCTTGGAGGAGAGATCAAATGCATTGTTACGGGTGGGGCAGCCTGCCAGGTCAGGTTGATCCGCATCTTCACCGCTGCCCAGATCACGATCATGGAGGGATATGGACTCACTGAAACCTCTCCTGTAATCGCTGTAAACCGGTTTGAAGAACAAAACCGGATGTTTGGTACCGTTGGGCCGCTGATTGACGGAATTTTGGTCAAGATCGCCGAAGATGGGGAAATTCTCTGCCAGGGGCCCAATATCATGATGGGTTATTACAAGCGGCCCGACCTGACCCAGGAAGTATTCCAGGATGAATGGTTCTGCACGGGGGATATCGGTACCATGGTAGAAGATAAATACCTGAAGATCACCGACCGGAAAAAAGAACTGTTCAAAACCAGCGGGGGCAAATATGTCGCCCCGCTTCCTATCGAAAACAGACTCAAGGAATCCCTCTTTATTGAGCAGGCCCTGGTAGTAGGCCCCGAACGAAAATTTGTGGGAGCCCTTATTGTGCCTTCATTCCCCAACCTGATGGACTGGTGCCGGCACAACAATGTTCCCTATTCCACCAATGAGGAAATGATCCGAAACCCCAAGGTCATTGAGTTTTTCAAGGACCTGGTGGACAGTTTCAATAAATTCTTTAACCATGTGGAACAGGTAAAACGCTTTGAATTGCTGGCTAATGAATGGAGCGTGGAAACCGGCGAAATGACCCCTAAACTTTCACTCAAACGGAGGGTCATCATGGAAAAATACAAAGACGCTATCGAAAGAATCTACCTATAATAAAATCCGAAAAAACCTACTACCTATTACCTAATACCCAATTTCTTTTTGTAGTAGGTTGGAGGTAATAGGTAGCAGGTTTTTTCATCAGTCTTTATAGCCCCGCCTGCGATGCCACATTGATCAGTTCGGCGGTATTCTTTAGCCTTAATTTTTTGAGGATATTATAGCGGTGGACTTCAATCGTTTTGGTAGTGATTTGCAATCTTGCCCCGATCTCTTTGGAGGAAAGGCCTTTTTTGATATACCCCACAATCTCCAGTTCCCGTTGGGAAAGGTCATTCATTGAAGGCTGGTTTTTTTCAGCCATCATTTGTTCGGCCAGCAGGTTCCGGATATCCTCACATACATACTTATGCCCATCTACTACTTCCAGGATCGCCCGTATCATTTCATCCTTGGATGACTGCTTGGTGACATAGGCCGACGCGCCACTTTTCATCATTTTCTTGGCGATGGCCGGTTGCGAAAACATGGTTATGGCGATGATATGTACCTGAGGATTCTTTTCGTGTATTTTATGTGCCACTTCAAATCCGTCGATAGGCGACATATTAATATCCAGCAGGATAACCTGAGGTTTATAATCAGCCACCATGCTAATAGCTTCGTGGGGGTCGCCGGTATCGGCTACAACTTTAAACCGGGGATCAGCATTGAGCAGGAAAGACCAGGTTTCACGGATGAGTTTGTGGTCATCCGCAATTAGGATGGTAATGGTTTCATTCATGGTGCTATGGCTACAATGTCAAAGTGATAACCCGTTTTGAAATAGTTTGTTCCTTTAAAATACAAAAATATTTCCAAAGTAAAGGTTAATTCACACAAACGCCAAAAGCCCAATGGGGTCCATTGGGCCTTGACAGCAAACAATCAACCAGAGACCGGAATCAGATGAACAGCATATGTGTTCCGACCCCTTCGCTTTTCTTATAAAAGTCTCCAACGGTAATCACTTCTTCCACTCCTTCAAAGAGGTCTTCTTTCTTATAATGGAACATGTCCATGGCCAACTTGCAGGCCCACATACGTACACCGGATGCCGAAAGGATATCGAGGAATTCTTCCACCCCGGGCATATCGATCTTATCCATCTCCTTTTTCATCATGGAGGTGGCCAGGGCTTCCATACCTGGCAATCCACCGATCATGGTGGGGATATGCATGGCCGGGTTACCCACGGTTGCCACGTGCAGGTTCTGGAGTTTTTTCTTGTGAACGGCTTCCAACCCAAAAAAGGTAAAGAACATTTCTGCCTCAATGCCTTCCATACGGGCGCCATTGGCCAGCACAAAGGCGGCATATACATTCTCCAAAGTGCCTTTGGAGAGGATGATCATCATCTTCCGGATCTCGCCATTATATTCGCTCATAAAATGATTTTTAAAGGTTAAATACAACTTGCTGGTTTGGGAATACCGGCGATCTTGGTGGCCGTTTTCAGCGGGGCTTTGGGGAAAAGCTGGTAAAATTCCTTGATATCTACCACCCCGCTTTTACCGATCTTACGGATACTGAGGGGTACCTCGTTCTTGTACTCGGTTTGCAGGTAGTTGAGAATTTCCCAATGACGGGGGCTGAGGCTGATCTCGGCTTCGGCAGCCAGTGCCTCGGCAATGCCTTTATCCCACTGAGAAAAATCGGTCATGTATCCTTCTTCGTTTACGGCTATGTTTTTGCCGGCAATAACTCGTTCCATATACTTGGTTTATTGTTTATTAAAAAAATTATTCATAATGTTTTCCGGATTCTGACATGGTTGGAGACACAAAGGGAATATGCGTTCCTTTCAGCAACACATTCCAGTAAATCCAGCGGAAGGCCAATTTTCCCATGTGGTTCATCCGGCTTTCCTTGAGTAACCGGAGCGGGCCTACTCCCGGGAAGGGGAAAGTGCCCTCTACAGGTTCATGGGTGTAGTTGAAATCTATCAGCAGGGCCTTGCCATTTCCGGTTTCAATAAAACAGTTGGCGTGTCCGTCAAATTCTTCTTTCAGCGGTTCGCCTTTTATAAATCGGAGAATGTTCTCGGTCAAAATCTCGGCTTCAAAGTGGGCTACCGAACCTGCCTTGGAAGCGGGGATATTGCTGGCATCTCCTAGTACAAAGACGTTTTCATAGCCTTTGCTTTGCAAGGTTGCCTTATGGGTAGGTACATAGTTAAGGTCGTCCCCCATACCGGAACGGGCCATCACCTCATCACCCTTATTGGTGGGTACGGTCACAAGAATATCAAAGGGGATTTCGCGACCGCCATAATCCACGATCATTTTATTTTCATTATCCACCCTTTCGATGGCAAAATCACTTTCGATATTGATATGCTTTTCATGAAGCAGGTGTTCCAGAGCCTCGGTTGCCTTGGGTTTGGTAAAGGCGCCACTCAGCGGGGTCACATAGGTGATCTCCACTTTGTCGCGCATATGTTTATTCTTGAAGAATGAATCGGCCAGGAAGGCAAATTCAAGAGGGGCTACGGGGCATTTGATGGGCATTTCAGTAATGTGAACCACCAACCTGCCTCCTTCCCAATGCCGCAGCTTGTCACGCAAAGCCAGCGAGCCATCAAATGTATAGAAATCAAAAACGGATTTGTGCCATTCAGACCCTTTCATCCCTTCTGTTTCCTCCGGGGCGATCTTGGCTCCGGTGGCTACAATCAATACCTCATAGTCAATCACCTCCCCATTGGCCATTAACACCTGGTTGTTCTTTGGGTCCACCCGGTCGATGGTTCCGCGAAGCAGTTCGGCCTTTTTGGGAATGAACTCTTCAATTGTTTTTACAATATCGGAAGGCTTGTAAATATCAAAAGGCAAGAAGAGGTAACCTGGCTGGTAGTGGTGCTCTGTCTTTTCATCAATGATGATGATCTTCCAAAGTTCGGTATCCAGTTCGTGGGAAAGATGGTTGGCCATCATGGTCCCTGCTGTACCGGCTCCGAGAATGACAAGTTGTTTCATCTGGTTGTGTTTTGTACAGTAAAAGTCCAACCAGATCATCCGTCATTCAACGAGTTGCCTCATTGGGGAAAATGACTTGTATCAACAGCCCCGATGATTCGGGGTTTTTTGGGAAAGATTCCGTGTTAATGTGCTAATTGTCACAGACAAAAAAACCAGACAGGCCTATTTTGAAAAACACCCCCCTTTATCTGAATTCATACCCCACCCCCATCAATTGGGTTAATAGCGTATCAGGGGCATCGGTTGCCGTACATCTACCTTCCAGTTTTGGAGATATAGGAGAATTAGCTGATAAATACTCTTCAATGATCATGTGCAGGCTGGCTCCCAGTTTACGGGGCTGCATGACCCCCTCTACCCGGCAAATTGTAGTGTCTGGGTCTCCCTCCCGCTCACAGGCCACAAAGGAATATGTTTTCTCCAGGTCAAGTGGCTGCCCTTTTACCAATACCTTGTTTACCCGCTGACCCTTGGGTTTGCCAATCGTAAAATTCACCGTCATTCCATTGAACCTGACCACCCAACCCCCAAAACGCTTAGCCGGGTCTGCGGCAAAGGCATTTTCCAGCTCCTTTTCAAGCCAATCCAGCAATTGTTTACCAGTGATATTCCCTTGCTTCGCTTCGCTGTCAACAGGCAACATGCTCCACAAATAATCCCGTGTAATGGGCGCTTTACCTTCCTCCGGATCGGGAACCAGGGGTGGACAAAACCTGAAACCATTGCTCAACGCAATGTCCGGCTTGAACTTCCACATAATGGCATCGGTGATAAAATTGTCCATCGGTGTTTCAACCACAAAATACCTTAACAATGGAGTGGTGGTGTATCCAATAACCACATCCAGTTTTTCTTTATAAGGCTCCCTGGCTTTTTCCACCATCCGCTGCATTTCCCTGTCGGGTTTATACCGGTCTGGATCTACATCAAGGAGTTGGTAGTTAGTATCTTTCACCTGTCCGTTCTCCACCACCACATCCAGTTTAGCAATAAATGACCCAAATGCCCCGGGTTCGGTAACCTTTGAAAATTTTCCAGCTATAGGTTCACGCACCCGTTCATGGGTATCGGCCCCAAGAATGAAATCGGCCCCACTCACTTCCTGTTTATTCGACAAACCCACTTGCTGGGCCAGTCCCATATGGGTCAGAAGAAAAACCATATCACATTTTTCGTACTCTTTGAGCAGGCGAATGTACTTGGCCACATTTTCTTCGGGGAGTGTAAATTGAATACCGGCACTATAGGCAGGCGATTGTCGCTTGGGGGTTAGCGGATCATTATACCCAATGAACCCAACCCTTATCCCGGCAATTTGCCGGATATAATAAGGGGGAAAAATCGAATCACCTTTACACCCATCGTCCGTATCATGAAACATATTGGCACAAACTTTTACCCCCGAGTAGCCAAACATGTCTTTCATCATCATTTCCTTGCCATATACCACTTCCCAATTACCGGGCAACATAATATCATACCCGATTTGGTTCATGAGTGGGATGATGGCGCGCCCTTCACTCAAAGCCGCTACTCCACCCCCCTGGAAACAATCACCGCCGTCAATGACCAATGTGTTCTCCGGGTTCTTCCTGCGGAGGGTATCGATCATGGTTTTGAGGGTGGCAAACCCGCCCCGTTTCCGGAAAACCGGTTGTTCATTCTCCCAGAAAAACTCATCGTGCACCATCAACTGGGAATGGATATCGGCTGTATGGAGTATGGTCAAAACCTGGGCTTTCCCCTTGGTCAATGCCTTGCTCTTATCCATTTGGGATTGCTGATATCCTGCGTCTTCATGGACTAAGGCTGAAGCCGCCAGTGGAGCCAGGGCCAATCCACTGCCTAAACCCAGCCCCATGCGTAAGAAACTACGTCGGTCTTTCAAATGCATATCTTTTTCTGCCTTGGAAATAGAAGCCTGCTCACAAGTCTGACAGGAACACTGAGGTACATGAGGTTTGGACATGGCAATCGTTTGTTAATGGGTCTTTCCCTTTTGGCCTTTCCGGGCCGCTACAATGGGTTCAAAGGGACCATATTTATGTTGCGTTTCAGAAAAACCATCGGTATAAGGCCCGAATGGATGGTCAACAGGTTTTTTGGATGGATCGGGCCAATCGGCTTTCAGATCTTTAATAGGTCTTGGTTGCGAATTGACATAGGCCGCTACATCCCAGGCTTCCTCATCGGTTAAAACCGGGGCCCCATGGCTTGCCTGATTAAAGGGCATGTTATCGCGCACATAACCAGACAATCTCGACAACCGATACATACCAGCTCCCGTATTATAACTATGTTCACCCCAAAGTGGCGGGTACGCATATCCATAACCGTTAGGTTCGGAAGCTCCTTGTCCATCGGGGCCGTGGCAAGACTGGCATTTGGCCGCATATACTAGCGCCCCGTTTCCGGGGTTTGCAGCCCTGTTGAGATAGGGAAGGTTGACGATCCCGGAACCGGCAGGTTTTTCTCCCGTTGGAACCTCTTTGCCCAGCCACCGGATATAAGCCACAATGGCTTTCATCTCCCGGCTACCGGTATCTATGGCCTGACCATTCAGGCTACGCTCAAAACAATCATTTACCCTTTTGGGAATCGTTTCAATTGTCCCGCTCCGGTCACGAAACTTTGGGTAAGTGGAGCCTACCGCGCTGTAGTTATTCCCCCATTCCCTTTTTCCGGCATCAAGATGACAGTTCTGACAATTCATTCCATTCGTGATTGAGGCTATCTGACCACCCGGACCAAAATACCGGGATGTATGGGCTATCAGGTCATTCCCATAGATCACTGCCTCTCTCTCCTCTCCTTTCAGATCAATATCCAAAAATAAACTGGGTGCCTGCCAATCAGGTGCGTTAGGAGTGGACAGGGTGAAAGCCGGTGTTGAATCAATGGTGGCAATTTCTATCCCTGTCACCACCAAAATGGCTAACACGATCAAATACAAGACCCAATTCTCTTTCCAATTCGGCTTCATAAATAATACCGGATGGATTATTAATGGGGAAGCTTTTCCCTGAAATATCCGTATGTCCAGGTGCCGGCTATGGCACTCAATACCACCACGGCAATCACCAGGACCCCTGTACCAATTTGGGCAAAAAGTGGCCCCGGACAGGCGCCGGTCAGTCCCCAGCCAAGTCCAAACAACAACCCGCCATAAACCTGACCTTTGCTAAACCTCTTGGGGTGAAACTCAATCTTCTCCCCATAAATTGTTTTAATATTGAAGCGTTTGATCAACCAGACTGACAAAGCGCCAACCACCACGGCAGTACCGATAACGCCGTACATGTGAAAACTCTGAAGCCTGAACATTTCCTGAATACGGTACCAGGAGATGATCTCTGCCTTTACAAAGACGATCCCAAAAATGACACCCACTGCCATATATTTAAAATTATACCACCAGGGGTGTTGTTGTTGCGATTCATTGACACACATGGTATCAAGTGACCGAACTTCAAAATCCACATTGTCATCTTCTTCCCGGAATGGCTTCGTATCAATTTTTTTATTTACGCTTTCACTCATGGTATTGGTTTAAAAGGTCAAAGACGCAAAATGTAAGGGAGAATAAAATTGGCCATCAGGAAACCTCCGGCCATGAACATGATAGTGGCTACCAGGGATGGCCATTGCAGGTTACTTAGGCCCATGATGGAATGCCCGGAGGTACAACCACCGGCATACCTGGAACCAAAACCAACCAGAAACCCGCCTCCGATCAACATAACCAGCCCCCGAAAAGAAAGGAGGCTATCCAATGAAAAAAGTTCCCTGGGCATCATGGAAGAATGGTCGTTGATCCCGTACTGTCCCAGTTCCTTAACCAATTCCGGATGAACTTTAACAGGGATGGGATTGGCCAGCCAATGGGAGGCGAAAAAAGCGCCAAGAAAAATCCCCCCTACAAAGAAGAAGTTCCAGATCTCCTTTCTCCAATTGTATTTAAAAAAGTTGATACCCGCAGGGAAACAGGCTGCACAGGCATGGCGGAGGTTAGCAGAAATTCCAAAATGCTTATTGCCAAGGATCAACAGGGCCGGAACAATCAAACCTATTACAATACCCGCGACATACCATGGCCAGGGTTGTTTGAAAAACTCTGTCATAATTGGTGTTTCGTTTCTTTATATAATTAAAGACCAACCGGTCTTTCTCCATGGCGATACCCTTAAACCGGTCGATCAGCTGATCTTCCGGTTGAGCGAATCCCAGGGGCCTCCATTGACACAGTCAAGTCCGGCCGAACGAAGTATTCCCTTGGCCATACCACTCCGGCTGCCGCTACGACAGCAGGTGATCAACTTCTTGTTCTTTTTCTTCAACTCGGGGATCTTTGACTGCAATTGATTCAACGGGATATTGACCGCCCCCTTAATATGACCACTTTTAAATTCACCAGGCGTGCGCACATCAATAATCAGGGCGCCTTCATTCATCAATTGCTTGTAGTCAACGCTACTGCCTCCAAAAAGTTTCTTGAGCAGAGATAACATGATAGGTATATTTTATTCTTACAACAATGTTGTTGGGCATACATAGTCTGTCACCTTAAAACGCCCGCTTTCTTTAATCGCCTTAAATCCACCTTTTACATCCACAAGGTTATCAAACCCGCGGGCACGGAGGATCGAGGCAAAAACCATCGAGCGGTATCCGCCGGCACAATGCACATAGGTTGTGGTATTCTTGTCAACCTGGGCCATGGAATCATTGATAAAGTCCAGCGGGGCATTCTCCGCGCCAAGGATATGTTCACTCAGGTATTCACTATTTTTCCTTACATCCAGCACGGCGGCCTTGGGGTCCTTATCCAGAATATCTGCCAGTTCTTCGGCCGTGATGCTGCGTATGCTATCCACTTCCTTACCGGCCTGTATCCAGGATTGGATTCCTCCATCCAGATAACCGATCACATAATCATATCCCACACGGCTCAGGCGTGTAACCACTTCTTCTTCCGTTCCTGGATCGGCAATGATCAGGATCTGTTGCTTTATATCGGGAATCATGGCTCCTACCCAGGGGGCAAATGAACCAGAGAGGCCTATATTAATGGAATTGGGAACAAAGCCTTTGGCAAAGGATTGGGCGTCGCGGACATCCAACAACAAAGCACCAGTTTCATTGGCTGCCGCTTCAAATGCCTCCGGGCTTAATCCCTTCAGGCCACGTTCCAGCACGGTATCAATACTCTCATAACCCTGGATATTTAACATCACATTCAGCGGGAAATAAGCCGGTGGGGCTACCAAACCTGTGGTCACTTCCCGGATAAACTCTTCCTTGGTCATATCCGCGCGCAACGCATAGTTTGTCTTCTTCTGGTTGCCAAGGGTATCTGTTGTCTCCTTGCTCATGTTTTTACCACAGGCGCTACCGGCCCCGTGGGCAGGATAGACAATAATATCGTCTGATAAAGGCATGATCTTATTTCTTAGCGAATCAAACAGGTAACCCGCCAGCATGTCCTGAGTCAGATCGGCCTTAACTTTTTGGGCCAGGTCAGGACGACCCACATCCCCGATAAACAGGGTATCACCGCTAAAGAGGGCGATATCCTTCCCCTTCTCATCTTTTAGCAGGTAACAGGTACTTTCCATGGTATGCCCCGGAGTGTGAAGCACTTTGATCGTTCCCTTTCCCACTTTTAACTCCTCCCCATCCTTGGCTGAATGGAATTCAAAGGCCGGGCTGGCATTGGGACCATACACGATGGGGGCCCCGGTTTTCCTGGAAAGATCAAGATGGCCCGATACAAAATCAGCATGAAAATGGGTTTCCAGCACATACTTGATCTTCGCCCCGTTTCTCTCTGCCTTTTGAATATAAGGTTCAACCTCCCGCAAGGGGTCAATGATCACAGCCTCGCCATCGCTTTCGATATAGTAAGCGCCCTGGGCAAGACAACCTGTATAAATTTGCTCGATCTTCATATATATCGTGTTTTCGTTTTTGAAAAAGTTACCCTTATATAAACAACTCTTTAATAATAATATAAATACCCATTACCAACACAAACCAGCCAAACCACTTCTTCAATCGGTCACCATGTATTTTCTTGCTCAAACTAGAGCCAATAAAAATACCGGCAATGGCAAGCCCGGTAACTATCAACAATAAACGCCAGTCCATGGTTTGTTTTCCCAGGTCGCCGGTAAAACCGATTAGCGATTTGGCGGCTATGATTAACAGGGATGTACCCACCGCCTGCTTCATGGGGATCTTACTCAATAATACCAGGGCAGGAATAATCAGAAAACCTCCACCAGCCCCAACAAGCCCGGTCAAGGTGCCAACTATCGTTCCTTCCAGCAAAATAAGCGGATAGTGATACTTTCTGACACCTTCAGAATGGCCATTGCCGTTTGTTTTTTCCCGGATCATGGAAATGGAAGCTACCACCATCAGGATGGCAAACAGCACCATCATCAACAAACCCTTGCTCATAACAAACCCGTCTATGCGAAAAACTTCAGTCGGGATGGCCGGCACCAGGAAAGCCCTGGTAGCATACACAGCCAGAATGGAGGGGATACCAAAAATAATAGCCTGCTTGAGGTTAACCTCCCCATGTTTGTACTTAGGCAAAACACCCACCAAACTGGTGGTACCTACTATAAACAGGGAATAAGCTGTTGCCAAAACCGGATCAACCCCAAACAGATACACCAGTACCGGAACCGTCAGGATCGAACCACCACCACCAATTAAGCCCAGGGAAATGCCAATGATCAACGAAGCGATATATCCAACAATCTCCATCTATGCAATTTAGGATGCAAAAATGGATATTAAGGTTGGATTTGTTTGTGATAGGAGTCACTCGTGTAATTCCCTGGTTTTATTCGGGTTAAGCAGGTTCCGAAGTCCCGGAAACCGGGGTTTTTAAAGGGCTTTGCCCGGAGAATCCCCTTTATGAATAATGGTACGAACCGGATAGGGTATTTCAATTCCTTCCGTGGTAAACCTCTTGCGTAATGCCTTGATGAATTCTGAGGTTACCAAAAACTGGTCTGCGTACTCCTGTACCTGTAAAAACACCTTCAGGTCAATACTGCTGGGGCCAAACTGATAAAAACGAACAAATGGTTCAAACTCGCTGATCCCCCCGGGTAATTTGGATAAAATATCCTTCGCTACTTCAATGGAAACCCTTTCCACTTTTTCCAGATCACTGTCATAAGCCACACCCAGGGGAATATTAAATATGATCCTTCGGTCGGTCAGAAAATAATTCTCGACAATGGAATCCGCCATCTTGCTATTGGGTACAATGATCACGTTGTTCTGTCCGGTTTCAATGGTGGTATTGCGCCAGGTAATATCCCGTACAAATCCTTTTTGCCCCCCTTCCAACTGTACAAAATCACCAATATTCACTTTCCCGGAAGCAATGATCTGCAAACCGGAAAACAGATTGGATAAAGTGGGCTGAAGCGCCAGCGCAACGGCCAAACCTCCCACTCCAAGGGCCGTCAGCAAGGGACCAATAGCCACCCCAAAGTTTTGTAATATGAGAATCAGGCCCACACAATACACCACCGCCCTGGCAATATTGGCCAATATGGAGGTAGAGGGTATCTCGCTTCCGTCGCGCTGCGATCTGATCTGCAACATCCCCCCGGCTATCCTGGCCACCATCCAGGTAAGAGAAAAAATATACAGGGCACCAATCACCCGCCAAAGCTGGGTTTCATGCTTCCTGACAAAAGGCAGGTATTCCACACCGATAGGAAAGATATACATGCAGGCACCCAGAAAAAACCAAAAGATCACCCATTTGCTCACACTTTCAATAACCAGGTCATCACTCTTCCATTTGGTGCGATTTGCCAATCGGTACAAAAAGGGAAAGATCAGCTTCCTGACCAGCCAGCCCAATACAATGCTGCCCGCCAACGCGATAAAAATCTCAATAATATGTTCCTGCTTCATACTAAAAAATCTGGTGCAGGGCCGCTTTCAGAAAAGGCCCGACCGGGAGAGACAAAATTACCGAAGCTTCGGTGGAAATCGTAGTTTCATTATCCAGGAATTTCAACACATTGGCCGGTTTATTTCTTTCAAATAACCGGGTAAAAACCTGGTCGCCAGGCAGGCGATTGTTTTGCAAAACATCGAGCAGCACACTATCATAAAAACGGAACCTGGCCGGAGCTTGTCCTACCTGGTCCAGCCTTCCATTGGTGGCCAACTGGTCGGCCAGTAAACGGGATTGTTTTTGTATAAATTGAAATGTGTATCCACTGGACCCCTTGGTTTGCCCGCCTTGTGTACCAATAGGAACAACGGCCCCCTTTGCCCGGGGAAACCGGTAATTGGTCATGGGGATAATGCCAAACTCTTTCTCCAACACTTCATAAGGGCCTCTGGTAATATGTTGAAGGATGTATTCTTTTAATCCAGATTCATACTCTTCATCCTTTAATAATTCCGAGGAAAAAAGGGTGAATTCCACCAAGGCCGTTTGCTTGTCAAAGGGCATAACATATACAAAGGCCGTACCTGCCGATTGGGAAACCCTGAAATCCATCAGGGTGGCGGTTTCAGGGTCAAACACGTCTTGCTCGGTGCGTATGATCCAACCCTTAAAATGCTGGTGCATCCAGATCTGCTTTTTCGCGGGGGTAGGGGGCGCCGAGGGGATGCTATTGAAAATTATAGGAGCTTCATAATGGTTGCCTCCTAACGTGGTTACCCTCCCCCCGGGATCCACAGAACTTATCTCCTCCTGATAAATGGTAAAATTTGGTTGGCCTTTTAATATCCGAAGATTGTAATCATAAAAATCCTTTCCCCGGATCATTTTATAGGTATAGGGGGAAAGGTCAAGCTTACGGGAAAAACCGCTTCCATGAACCCAGGCCGATGGCCATTTGCGGTACACAATAGACTCATAAAACCCGGGGCCTTTCTCCCAGAAACACCAGGTGCGGTCGTTCCGGTCCTTGGGTTCACGGTCGATCAGCAATATTTTTTTGTAGGTGAATTTTTCCGATGCCACCAGGCGCGAAGCCAGGCTTAGGCCGGCACAACCCATGCCTGCAATGATGATATCAAATGAGTTGGACAAATCATTCGGCCTCGGGGGCATACTCTACTTTTTTACCGGCCATCAACTTTTTATCCCGCAATACTTTCTCCCAATATTTTTGGTGCACATACAACATCCCAAAACTTTCTCCATCCTGCTTATTCAAGTGTTTATGATGCATTTTGTGCGCCCAGCGGATCGCCCGTACATAGGTACTCTTGCTTCTGGAAAACCATTTGAACCGCTGGTGAATGATCACATCATGAACCAAAAAGTAAGCAAATCCATAGGCCATGATCCCAAACCCGATGGCCTGCATCCACCAGGTATGGTTAAAGGTGCCGAAATAGATCAGGAGCATGCTGGGTACGGCAAAGATGACAAAGAAGGCATCATTTTTCTCAAAGAAACCAGGCTCCACCTGGTGATGGTCCCTGTGCAAATACCAGAGAAACCCATGCATCACGTATTTATGAGTGGCCCAGGTAACCCCTTCCATGATGATAAAAGTGCCAAGCAACACCAGTATGTAAAATAACCAGGTCATATCTATAATTATTTTTAGTGAAGAAATTCTCCACCCGCTCAGGCGAGCGATCGTTGGTATCGTTTGTTCCACCATTCCTCTACCCGGGGCAAGGCTAAACGGAACCAGGGGGTAAAGGATTCGGGGGCCTTCCTCACAAGCTCCCCGATCTTATACAAATGTAAATACTGATAAGCGCCTACCTCTTCCGGATCCACTTGTACCGGCCCGTCATATTCTCCGGCAAATACATGGTCAAATTCATGTTCGGTAAGCCCGTTATCAAATGGCGCCTGGTAAATAAAATGAAAGATCTCGTCCAGGCTGGTATCAAACCCCATCTCTTCCCGAAGACGTCGGTGCGCCGCTTGTTCGGTTTCCTCACCCGGGCGTGGATGGCTGCAACAGGTATTGGTCCACAACCCCCCGCAATGATACTTACCATCGGCGCGGCGATGAATCAAAATCTGGCCTTCCTTATCACCAACAAATACTGAAAAGGCCCGGTGAAGCCAGCCCTTTTCATGCACCAATTGCTTGGTGGATGTACCAATCGGTTCATCCTGCTCGTTCACCAAAATAATATCATTATCTACATCCATGTCAGATCAATCCCATTTGATTCTTCAACCCGGCCCTCAACACGATCATCATTTTCATGTAATTCGGTATGCGTATCCTTGATTCAAGGATATGCGAGGGGCAGGTTTTGCAGATCTTGCGGAAAAGGGAAAGATAGTACTTGTAGGCGACATAGACCCCAAAACGGGACTTGATGGGGAGTTTGAGGATCCCGGCATAAGCATCACGGAAATCCTGGTGTATATCCTCTTCGATCTGGCGTTTTTCAGCCTGTGTGAAATTATTGAAATCACATCCCGGAAAATAAACCCTGGACAGACCATTATAATCCGCTTTCACATCCCGGAGAAAATTCACTTTCTGAAAGGCCGCTCCCAATGAACGGGCCGGGGCTTCCAGTTTCTTGTACAATTCCTTGTTCCCCTCACAAAATACATACAGGCACATCAGTCCAACCACTTCCGCAGATCCATAAATATATTCCTGGTACCCGGCCTCATTGTATGAAGTATTCGTAAGGTCCATCTCCATGCTATGAAAAAAAGCATCGATCAGACCGTGGTCGATATTATACTCATTTACGGTCTTCTGGAAACTTTGGAGAATGGGGTTCAGGCTGATCCCCTTTTCGATGGCCTCATAGGTATCCTTCTTGAACTGGGCCAATAAAGACTCCTTGTCATAATCATGAAAAGTGTCCACGATCTCATCGGCAAATCGCACAAACCCATAAATATTGTAAATGGGTTTACGCATATCATGGTGCAACAGGCGGATGGCACTTGAAAAGGAAGTGCTGTACTCCTGCGTGGTGATCCGGCTGCACTGCTCGCTGACGGTGGTAAACAGACTGATCATAGTTATTTGAATATAAGCTAAATTTTGGTTGGTTGAACCGCTGTTTTGTTTTTCAATCGTTAACGCCCATAATGCTTAAACACTTCCTTTGCTACCACCTCCCCACTGATTAAACTTGGTGGCACACCTGGCCCCGGAACCGTCAACTGCCCTGTAAAAAACAGGTTTGATACCTTCTTACTTCTGCAGGCAGGTTTAAAAACAGCCGTCTGCCACAAAGTGTTCGCCAAACCATAGGCATTTCCACGAAAGGAATGATAATCATTTACAAAATCGCTTACGGAATAGGTTTTCTTATAGACTACGGAATCAGCGATGGATTCGCCCAGGTGGTTCTCCATCCGCTTTACAATCAGGTTAAAATAATGCTCCCGTGTCGCTTCATCATCTTTCTCCAATCCGGAAGCCACCGGAATTAAAAAAACCAGGTTCTCCATGCCATCCGGCGCTACGGTATTGTCGGTCACTGAATTTACACTTACATAAAACAGAGGTTCTTTGGGCCAACGCGGATCCTTGTAGATTTCCGCAGCATGCTGATCAAAAGGCACATCAAAGAAAAGCGCGTGATGCCTGGCATTCTTTAATCGCTTATTAAGCCCAACATAATACAGGAGACAGGAAGGGGCCATCACCCGCTTATCCCAATAGGCAGGCGTATAGGTACGCCACTGTTCTTCCAGTAAATGGGTTTCGGTAAAATGATAATCCGCCCCGGACACGATCACTTCGGCTTCATATTCCCCAATACTTGTTACCAGCTTTCGCGCCTTACCTCCTTCCACTACAATTTTCGCTGCCGGCTCATTAAAATGAAATTTGACTCCAAGTTCTTCAGCCAGTTTATACATGGCATCCACCACCGCATACATGCCCCCCTGCGGGTACCAGGTTCCCCCTTTGATATCCGCATAGTTCATCAGGCTGTATAATGCCGGTGTATTTTCCGGCAAGGCCCCCAGGAACAACACGGGAAACTCCATTAACTGCCGCAAGCGGGGATCTTTGAAATGTTTTTGTATATGCTTCTGAATGGAGTTGAATACATCCAACCGGAATATGCCTTTCACAATGTCCCAGTCAAGAAACTCCGTGAGCGAACGACCCGGCTTATGAACAAGCTTATTGATACCCACTTCATACTTGAACGCCGCTTCGCGCATGTACTTGTCCAGTTTCTCCGCGCTGCCGGGTTCCAGGGATTCAAACAACTTCCTGAATTCATCGTAATTCGCCGGTACATCCGTAAAGCCATCCTGCCAGTAAACACGATAGGATGGATCAAGCCGCGTAAGGGAATAATAATCGTTGGTTTTCTTTCCAAATGCGGCAAAATAGCGCTCAAATACCTCGGGCATCCAGTACCAACTGGGGCCCATATCATAGGTAAATCCGTTTTCTTTCCACTGGCGGGCACGGCCACCCGGACTGCTGTTCTTCTCAAAGAGATGAACCTCCCACCCGGCCTTGGCCAGAAAAGAGGCAACAGATAAGCCGGCAAACCCGCTTCCGATGACTAGGGCTTTCTTCAAATCCTGTATTGCTTAATTGATTAGTACCTGCTGATTTGCTCTTTCAGCAATTTACGGGCAAAATGTATCCGGCTCTTAATGGTGCCCAAGGGCTCATTCAGCGCCTCGGCAATCTCGTGATACTTGTACCCGTCAAAATAAAGAAGAAAAGGAGTACGGAATATTTGTGGTAATTCATGTATCGCCTTTTGAATATTCTTCATGTTCAACTCGCTCTCCGCCCCATTGGCAACCATGGTTTGGCGGTTATTCAACAAATACTCATTGGGCGACTTATCAAAAATAGTGTTCTGCTTCGCCTTTCTGCGGTAATTATTGATGAAGATGTTCCGCATGATGGTAAATAACCAGGCCTTGATATTCGTCCCCACATTGTACTTCTCCTGGTTTGCCAGGGCCTTGTACAAGGTCTCCTGATAAAGGTCACGCGCCTCCTCATTATCGCGGGTAAGGTTGACCGCAAATGGTTTGAGGAACTCGGCATTCTCCACAAGTAATTGGTTGAACTCCACGGTTGACATAGTTATCTTGTTTAAATATTACGAGTGTGAAGTTAAACAATAATCGATGTTTAAACAAAAAAACTGTTGAATTTTTCTTTAACAAAACTTAAACAAATATCTGCTTGATAATTAGGAATTTAGGATGCGTGGGTGGGATTTTGACCGGGAAGATTAAACAAATCAGAGGGTATGCAGGAATTCCATAACCTCGGAGAGGGAGTACTTGAACTGGATGTTTGCCGGGGTTTCTTTTTTGCAGAGGGAGGTTACCGGACCTGAAACAATTACTGATTGGTGACCCAATTGTGTTTTCAGGAAATGAAGGAATTTATCTAACTGGAAGGGTCTTGAAGGGGAAGTCAAATGAATATAGACGTGATCGGGTTTCTTTAGCCTTACCACATACTCAAGGTCTTTCATGGGTAGATCGGCTCCGAGGTAAACGACACGGGCACCCCTGCTCTTTAATAAATAATAAACGTAAAGCAGGGAAAGTTCATGATGTTCTCCTTCGGGAAGGCAAAGGATAAAGGATTTATCAATCGACACCAGGGGTTTGGCGCTTTCAATGCCACGGATCAGTTTTTGGCGAACGATATTGGTAACAATATGTTCCTGTGCCGGGATGATATGACCGGTTTGCCAGAGGATCCCGATCCTTTCCAGAAAGGGGAAAATAATCCGGGTGATGCTTCGCTCGATACCATTTCGTCCTATATAACTGTCCAGCGCCGCCTCAAACCCATCAATATCCAGTTCCACCATGGTGTGGATCAGTTCATTGATCACCCTTTCCTGTTGCGCCTCGGCTTGGTTCAGGGTCAGAATTTTTTCGCGGATCTCTTCCGCGCCCATCTTGTTGATATGGGAAATCTTATAGCCAAACTTATTAAGCAGGGAAATATTCAAAACGATCCTCAGCTCCTCATTGGAGTAATAACGGATATTGGTTTCCGTCCGTTGAGGCTTGAGAAAACCATAGCGCTGTTCCCATATACGAATGGTGTGGGCCTTTATACCCGACAGGTTTTCAACATCTTTGATTGTAAAACCGCTCATACGACTGATATTACAACCGGAGAGGGGAAAAGGTTTTGGAAAATAGAAAAAAGTTGGGGGCTACAACCCGTTATTCAGCAGCCTCCCTCTTTCCACCAGTCTGGCCAGTGGGCCTGAAATGGCACTGTGAGAGAGGGCTTCCAGGTGCCGGAAACTGTGCAGATCAGTTCCTGCCAGGTCGTAATAGTCATTTTTTATGAAGTACTGGGCCAGGTTTTGGCTTGACTTGCCATAGAACCCGGCAAGGGAATTGATGTTAAGCTGAAACAGATATCCCGCCGCTTTTAGTTCCACAAAAAACTCTTTATTCCGCTCATGATATACATAGCGTTCGGGATGCGCGATTACAGGTTGGTATCCCTGCAATTGCAGGTCAAACAGTAATTCCTTCAGATCAAGCGGCGGACTGGCCATGGAAAACTCTACCAGTACCATATTTCCTGAGATGGTCAACAGGGGCTCTTTGTTTTCCAGCAGTGATTTAAAATGCCCGTCCAGAAAATACTCCGCGGCGGCGTGTATCTCCACCTCGATTCCTTCCTCTTCTACTTTCTGTTTTAGTTCCTGCACCCGGCGGTTGATATCTCCGGCTGTGTTGGGATACATTTCCCACATGATGTGTGGGGTGGTGATGAGTTTTTTAAAACCCAGGGCCACCATTCCTTTGATAAGGGCCAGGGATGTTTCCATATCCGGCGCCCCATCATCCACACCCGGTATCAGGTGCGAGTGCATGTCAGTATGTAACCCGGCATATACCGGTGAACTGTTTTTAGACTTAAAAAAGGAAAACATGTTGCTTTATAACTTTAACCAAATCCCCGCAGGTTTCTCAAAGATACTTCATCCTCTCCCCTTCCTTCGCAATAACTCGCCATATAAACCTTCCATATCTTTCACCAACCGCTTGTATCCATATTTGTTTAATACAAAATCCCTTCCCGCATCACTCATAGCCCTTCGTATGGAATCGGATTCTACCATATTAAGTAATTGATTGGAGAAACCATCCTCGTTACCCAGGTCTGCCAGTAAGGCCGTTTGACCCTCCAGCACCACATCCGCGATTCCCCCTACACGGGTGGAAACAATGGGTCTTCCTGCTGCCTGGGCCTCGATCAGGCTTACCGGCGTACCTTCATTGAGGGAGGTTAAACAAATTATATCCAGCCCGGCGCAAACCACATCCACATCCATCCGCCAGGAAGTAAAAACCAGTGGGGCCTCGGTATTCTTTTCTCCCGGGGCGGCAAAGGCTATTCCGGCTTCCTTTGCCTGGGTCATGATGCCTTCCCTGCTTTCACCATCGCCAATGATAAAGGCTTTTACTTTCTTATTGGTATGGGTCAGCACCTTTTTGAGGGCTTTTACAAACAACCCGTGATTTTTAATTGGCACCAGTCGTCCAATGATCCCGATCGCAATGGTATCATCGGATAATTGAAATTCATCCCTGAATCTTTGTCTTTTCTGGTCCTGTGCTTCCACAAAGGGATCCAGGTCAAGTCCCAGGGGAATGATATGGAATTTATTGGCGGGGGCGATCCGGAATTCATCCGCCAGTTCATGTCTTTGTTTTTCGCTTATCGCCACAATCCCGTCGGTAAACCTGGCCAGATAGCGTTCGGCGCGGATAAAGAAATTTGTCTTCAGGGGATGGAAATAAGAATGAAATACATGGCCGTGAAAGGTATGCACGATCACCGGCACCCCGCAATTACGGGCGGCGAGTCGCCCCAGGGCGCCCGATTTGGCGGCATGGGTATGTACGATGTCGGGTTTAAACTCTTTAATGATCTTCTTTAATTTCTGGTAGGCTTTCCAGTCATCATTGAAGGAGATCGCCCGTTTCATTTCCGTTACGCAAAGCGGCGTTATCCCATGATGCAGTGCCAGTTCATCCGCGTCTTGTTCATGGTCATCTTTATCACCGGTCACAAGCAGGGTTTCATAGTCGGAAGACATGTAGCGGGTCAGGTAAACTGCATTCTTGGATGGTCCTCCAACGATCAGGCGGTTGAGAATACGAAGTACACGTGGCATATCAAACAAAACAGGCTATAGATTCAACAAGAAAAAACATACTCAGGGTTCGTTTACGGTTCTTCATCCACTCCCAAATAGTGGGGTGGTAATGCAAGGGTAAATTTTCACATACAGGTTGCCTGGGTTCAATCTTCTCGCCGCTTAAAATCTTTCTAACCACTTCCAACAGAACCGGCAAGGCTATAGCATGTTGCAGGATGGGATAGGTGGCAAAATTATCTTCCGGTGAGGGTTGAATAAAAATCTGTTCCAGGATTCCCCCGGTATCCACGCCCTTGTCAACCAGGTGAATGGTAGTGCCAAACAACTCAGGTTTGCCGGAAGCCAAGGCCCAATATCCCCCATGAACCCCGCGAAAAGCCGGTGTGATGCCATCGTGGATATTGATAAACGGAGCGTTGATGGATTGCAGTGTTTTATCACAAATGATCCTTGTGCCGTTTACAATCACCAGGTCGGGGTTCAACCGGCGAAGCCAATCACGGCACTGTTCAGAATTGACAGATTCAAGGTTAATGATCTTCTCGCCGGCGGGTTTCCGGATATCAATATTGTACTTTTTGTATAGTTCGTTTTTTCTCTTGCCTGATAGCAGATTGATAAGAGGGGATATAACTGAAATAAAGAAGACCTGGCCAATTGCCTTCATCCAGCCAATCCGTTTGGCCCGGTTGTTCACCAAGGTCCATCGGGAAATAGGTTGCTCAATCAATACCGACGAAATGGGAATATGGGGTTCCATATAATTCAAAATCATCCAGGTGGAATCCGTATCCCTGGCCAGCAGTATGACGTTTGATTTATCCAAGGTTGGTTCGTTCATAGATCTCATTTAAGTTCAGTGATTCCATCTGCCCCTTTTCTCTGGCCGCCTCATATTCCATCAATATGCGTTCCAAAAATTGCAGGTTCTCCTTTGTATGACTGCCAAAATTATGCGGATGCCACCAGAGGTGGTATATCTTCCCCGTATCCGCCGCTTCCCATAAGCTCTTTCGGATACGATTAAATCTTAATGAGTCAAGTACGGATAACCGGGATGACCAGGGCCTCAGAAAACGGCTTGCCGGCACATTGATGATCGGCGCGGGCTTGGGCCATTCATGAATATGGTGACCCGTGAGGTTCACATAAGCATCGGCTAATCGAATAGCCCGCCGCATTGGGTTTTCCTCTTCCCTTGACAAGGGCCGGTAAATAGCGGAATCTTCATTACCGCGAAAGACCTTAATCCCCAATTCTTCACAAATGGAAATATGTACCGGGCCATATTGGTTACGCGGGAAAATGATGCTTCGAACCGGAATGCCTTTTTCATGGGCCACTTCAATGGCGGCTACCAGATCGGCCCGAAACTGTTCGGGGGTGGTATCTTTTTCGAGTGTATAGAAATGGCAATAGGTATGGGTGCCCAACTCCTGACCAGGGGTTTCCCGGATCAGTTGGATCAGCCCTGGTGCAAAATGATATTTTTCTTCCAGCGGGTTTTCCTCGATGTATGAATAGGGATCATATTCCTTTCGCACGTAATCAGGTAAAACCGCTGGCCATTTTGCCAACAGTTCATCTTTATTGGCGTGAAACAGAAAACCAACGGTCGCCCAGGTACAATGAACCTCATACCGTTTGAACAGGTCAAGCAGGGCTGGCACCACCTCGTGAACATGGGCAATGTTCTGCCCATAATTACCAATGGTTCGGTGGTCCCTGACCCCCCAGAACAATTCAAAATCCAGCGATATTGTGAATACACCCTTTCGCATTTGCTTTTTTACGCCAGGTACTTATTATACCAATATTGGAATGAAAGCAGGATCCAGATCTTCTCCACCGTATCGTGCGTTACAGAAGATTGAAGTTCCTTGCGGATATTTTCAATATAGGAAGGGTTAATGATGCCTTGTTCACGTATGGCCTCTTCACGGAAAAGATCCTTGAAAAGGTAATCATTTAATTCGTGTTTGAACCAGTTTAGCATGGGAACATCAAATCCTTTCTTCGGACGGTGGTAAAGCTCTGTTGGCAAGAGGTTTCGGAACGCATCCCGCACAATCCGCTTCCGGTCATTTCCTTTGATCTTATACTTGGCCGGAAGGGAAAAGGCAAACTCCACCACATGGTGATCAAGGAATGGAGAACGTACCTCCAAACCATTGGCCATGCTCATACGGTCCACCTTAACCAGCATATCCCCCGTTAACACGAGTTCCATATCTGTTCGCAAGACAGAGTTGAAGTCATCCTCGTTCAAAAACCGAAGGGCGTGTTTTCTCACCTCCTCCACCTGGCTTTGCTGCACTTTGGCCATGGCTTCCGGTGTCAACAACTGGCCAATATCCTCACCGGTATGGATGGTAGCCCATCTCCAATAGCGGTCATGACAATTCAATTTGCTGCCTTCGGCAAAACGGTCAAGCTGCCTTACCAGGTTGCCAAAACTGCTGGTTCGGTTTCGGGGCATGGCCTTCCAAATGGGATGTCCCGCTCTGACCAGAAAATTCATCAGCCCTTTCCGACGGGCCCTCCATTCAGCATAGTGTTTATTGTATCCGGCAAAAACCTCATCACCCCCATCCCCGGAAATGGCCACAGAAACATACTTGCGGGTTTGTTGGCTCAGGATAAACTGGGGAAGAAGCGAAGGATCGGCAAAGGGTTCATCGACATAATCAAGGGCCGGAAAAAAGGCATCCAGATAGTCGGAATGATCAAGGTAAAATACCGTGTGATCGGTTTGGAATTTCTTGGCTACAAGTTCGGCGTAATAGGTCTCGTCAAAAAAATTGTCCCCCTTATACCCCACTGAAAACGTACGCACGTGTTTGACATGCCGGCTGGCCAGCGCCACCATCACAGATGAATCAATACCGCCACTTAAAAAGGCGCCCAGGGGCACATCACTGATCAGTCTTTTTTGCACTGCCTCATCAAGCAGGCTTACCAGTTGCCGTTGAGCGGCTCTGTACCGGGGTGCCTTTTCATAATGCCCTGGCATGGGCAGTTCATACCAGGCTTTCTCTGTTCTGGTACCGGCAGCCACATTCATTTCCAAACAATACCCAGGGGCCAGTTTTCGGACCCCTTGAAGAATGGTTTGCGGCTGAGGAATATAGGAAAGCTGAAAATACTGGTATAAGGTGCTGTAGTTGATTTCCCTGGGAATGTCAAAGGCCATAACCGCCTTCATCTCTGAGGCAAAGATCAGGTTGTCCGCATCTTCGTACAAGTACAAAGGTTTCTTACCAAACCGGTCGCGGGCCATGTAGATCCTGTTCTCCAGGGTATCATAAACGGCAAAGGCAAAAAAACCTTCCAGGTGGGGCAAACAATCAAACCGTTGCCGGATAAAAAGGTGAAGGAGTATTTCGGTGTCTGACTGCGACCTTAAGGCTGATCTTTGTTCATCGTCAAAAAAACGGTCGCGGAGTTCCTGGTAGTTAAAGATTTCCCCATTGAAAACGATGACCCATCTTCCGGTAGGGTCCCACTGAGGCTGGTGACCTGCTTCACTGGTATCAATGATCGACAGGCGGCGGTGACCCAACGCTACATGATGGTTGGAATAGACTCCTTCATCATCAGGCCCTCTTTTTTCAAGGGAACGAACGGATTGTTGTATTTTTGAAAGTCGTTGCCTCCCTCGGTCCGTTCGGGCAATGATTCCGGTGATGCCGCACATCTGACGCCTTTATTTTATGCAATATATTACTATAAACGATTACTTATTACTTCCCATCTTTCTTTTTATTGTATTCATACTGGCTGCCTATTACCGGAACAGAAGCTACCCTGTACTTCACCCGCTGCGCAAATATTTTATGCCGGCCTTTACTGTCAAAATCATCGGGGCCATATTTATCGGGATCGTTTACCAGTATTATTATAAGGGGGGCGACACCCTCAACTTCTGGGCCCACTCCACCCTGATAAATTCCTCCTTGTCGGATTCTGTGGTTACCTGGTTCAAGTTGATCACCGCCTCCGCCGATCCCTATGATACGGATGTGTTCCCCTATACCGCCAAAATGATCTGGTACAGCAGCCCGGCCGACTACCTGGTTCCTGCCATCGGGGCTTTTATCGGGGTTTTTACACTCACTACCTACCTGCCTACCGCAGTGGTATTTTCCGCCTTGTCCTTTATCGGAGTTTGGAAAATGTTTGTGGTGTTTGCCAAACTTTATCCCCGGCTGCACAAGCAAATGGCCATTGCCGTTCTGTTTATTCCCAGTGTATTCTTCTGGGGCTCGGGATTCCTGAAAGATACACTCACCTTTAGTTGCCTGGGTTGGCTTGTTCATTATTTTTACCTGATCTTTTACGACAATAAGAATATTCTGTCCAACAGCATCAAGGCCCTGTTTTTTCTCTATATCATCTTTATAGTAAAATCTTATATCGTTCTGGCCTTTCTGCCCGCTGCCATGCTTTGGGGCATGGGTCTTTTATCCTACAATATCAAAGATACCCGATGGATCATTGTGTCCAGGTACATGCTTTACGCGGTGAGCCTCGTGGCCCTCATTGTGGTTGGAGGAAAAATGCAAACTCAATTGTTCGGGGAATACAATGTGGAGAGTATCGCCTTTAAATCGGCGGTAACCCGTGATTATCTCTACCGGATATCCACGGAACAGGATGGATCGGGTTATACCCTGGGGGACATGGATCCCACCCTGTTTGGTATGTTGGAGAAAGCGCCTGCGTCGATCAATGTAACCTTGTTCAGGCCCTATTTATGGGAAGCCCGAAAACCGATCGTGATGCTATCGGCGCTGGAGTCGTTGGTCTTTCTGGTTTTTACGATTGTGGTGATATTCAAGAACAACCCCATCCGGGTGGTCTTGCGGATCCTGGGGGATGAAACCCTTCAGTTCTGTCTGATCTTCACTATCGTATTTGCCTTTGCGGTTGGACTTTCCACGTCCAATTTTGGTTCTTTATCCAGGTACAAGATACCCTGTATGCCCTTCTATCTGGCGTTTCTGTTCATCATTTTCAACCCACCCAAGGAACAGTTGGTGCTACGAAAAAAGTTCCAGGAAAAGAAGGCTGGCGGAACGTAGGCTATAATGGTCCTCCATGTGCTGGCGGCCTCGCTTACCCATACGTTCACGCAAGGAAGCATCCCCAATTAGTTTTTGCAATCCTCTCTTCCATTCCTCTGGGGTAGCGGCGATATAGCCACATTCTTCATGGAGCAAAATCCTGGGGTTCACCCCCACGGGAGAGGCAAGGGCTGGAATTCCACATGACAAATACTGAATGAGTTTGAACCCGCATTTACCCTCAAACCAGGGGCCCTTCTTTAGAGGCATTACCCCGATATGCATCCTCAGCAGGTCTTCCAACTCCGTTTCAGCTTTCCACCGGATGAATGTAAAGGGGAAATCCCAATCGGGTGGTTTATTGGAAATGATCAGCAGTTCGCAGTTGTTTTCAAGGACCAATTCCCTCAATACCCCTTCTATCTCTTCCAGGTTATGAAGGGTAGTGTGCGTACCTGTCCAACCCACCACTACTTTATCCCCCTCAAACTGGTTGCGTAACGCGTGATGCCCGTTCTCGGTATCCACTACCGTAGGGATCAGGATCACATTTTTGTTATACGGACGCGCATAATCACACAGGAACTCATTCCCACCCACTACCTTATACGACCATTTGATGATAAACCGGATCTTCCAGGTGGCTTTGAGAAATTTTTTTAGAAAAGAAATTTTCTCGCCCCCCGGTATCCATATTGCATCATCATATTCGTGAATGATTTTTTTTCTGAATATTTTGGCCAGCATCCATTCAAATACCGGTGGCCCAAGAGGGGCAGCCTCCCGGTGAATAAATACATAATCTGCCTGCAGGGAACGAAACAAGTGACCGGTACGGCGTAGGAACCCTTTAACCGTACCCAGGCCTTTTTGCAGGGCATTGCCTTTTTTATACAGGACCTTCCAGGCTGATTCATCCAGAAAGGTCAGCATTTCATACGAATACCCTTCCTTATCCAACAAGGGAAGAAACAATTCCACCCTGAAACGTTGTGAAGGCGCTTCCCCAAGGGGATAGGGAACCCAAAAATGTATATGCGGTTTCTTATCAGGCATATATCTGTGGATAAATGGCCGCAGGAATCGAGAACGAACGGTACTTGACGGCATTGGAAACTATCCGTTGCCGCAAAACCGTCCGGTCACCCGATAACAGGTTGTCCATTTTCTTTAGCGCCGCCTCATGATCCTGCTTACTTGCTATATCCAAAACCACCCCGGTTTGAGTGGCTTCAATAATTTCCGAATCGTCCGAAATACCGGGACCGATCAATGTTGGCAGCCCCATGGCCCAATATTCGCCGTCTTTGATCGGGGTGCAATACCTTTTGGATGGAACCGGTTTTACCGGGTTAATCCCAAAATCCCCCACCGACAGGTATCGGGGAACTTCCTGGTGCGGAACAAAGCGATTGATCAGGATATGCCGGGGCACCAAGGCCTTGTCGAGACGGGCATCCAGCACTTCCCGCTTTTCGTTGGTCAGTATCAGGAACCGGAAACGTTCTCCCCAATACGAATGAGCGGAGTGCAAAAATGAAAACACTTCCTCATCATAATAAATACCCCCCAGTTTTCCGGCATACACACAAACGATATGGTCTGGTGTCAATCCCAACTCCTGTAGCAGGGTGGGATCTTTTGGCATAGGATAAAACTGGTTTGTATCGACACATGCCCCCTTTACAAACATTTTTGGGGTTATATCCACTCCGTATGTTTTGAGGGCATAATCCTTCATCCCCGCGGTTGCTGAAATTATATACCTGGCCCGGATCGCCTGTCTTTTTTCCAACCAGAAAAGCAATCGGTAGGCCCAGCCAGTTTTCGCCCAGGTGCCATTTTCCACCATGGCCTCGGCATGGGGTTCAAAACTATCGATCACCAGTTTCCGTGAGCTTAACACACTCAGCATCCAGGCAAAGCCACCAGCCGGTGTACAAAAGGCATGGAGCAGGTCAACCCGTTGGGCAATGGTCACCCGGTATAAGCCCAGCATCTGCCCGAAAAAAGAAAGCATCTTCCGAACCCCATACCGTTTATATTCCAGGGTGTACAATTCCATATTTCTGGATGCCCATTCCCGGTTGATGGCGTCCTTTTCCTCCCGGCTAAGGGCAATCTTGGATTGCTCCGCTGTCACCACAATGATTTTTTTATCCATTGGGATGACCTTTCGCATCAGGTCAACATAGGGGAGCGTATAAGTCTGTATCAAGGCGTCTTTATAGCTCCACTGGGTGAAAACCATAAGACATCTGTTGATCTTTATCGGAGCCTTTGCACCCATTTTCTGCCTATCAGTGATTTTAAAAACAACAATATAAATTTCTTATTTAGCCCTGCCCCTTTGATCGCCTGCCAGGTTTCACGCAGCGAAGCCCCGCGGTGGTGGTCAAGATATTCATGGATACCACAGAAATAATGTGACCAGGCCCTGAGTTTCCGCTCCTGTCCCTCACTCAGGGAAAGTTCATTCACGGCCCACTCCGTCGCGCGGCGTCTCGCCTCAATCACCCGCTGGTTGTTACCCATGGAGCGTTCGTCATGCTCCCGCATACTCAGGCATACTTTGTCCTTGATAAAAATCCGGTACCTGTCGGTATTGACAAGAATAAACAACCAGTCTTCCATACTGGAAAGGTCACGCTGGGGTGGAAAGGGTCTGTAATGCCCGTCTTTTATCCTAATACAATAATTACAGGCCAGTATATTTCCTTCTAAGAAAAAATCGCGGGTGTACCATCCTTCCTGAAGTGATTGTATCGGAGCCGGACGGTGGCGGCCATCACGCAGGAGAAAATCATATTTGGTGGCCAGAAAGTGTATGCCGGGTGTCTTTCGGATCACTTCATACAAGGTTGCCAGATAATCGGGCATCATCAGGTCATCCGAATCAAAAAACAGGGCAAACTCACCAGTGGCTTTCTCCAGGCCATAATTACGGGCGGCTCCCCGTTCCTCATTGGCCTTTTTGAAATAACGCACTTTTTCATGGCCTTCAAAAAAACGATGGATAACCGATTCCGTATCATCCGTACTGCCATCGTCAACAATCAATATCTCAAAATCAATAAAGGTTTGGTCCAATACGGAACGTATCGTCTCGGGCAGCAGGGAAGCACGGTTATAGGTTGGGATGATAACGGAGAAAAAACTCATGGCTGTGCGGCGATGCTAATCGAGTAGTTCTTTGTAAAGTTCAATATGCATACGGGTTTTCTCCTGCACACTAAAGGCAAAGGCATCCTTCTTGGCCTGCTCGGCCATCCGTTGAGCCTCTGCCGGGTGTTCTTTCATATAAGTAACCGCCTTTGCAATGGCGGGGGCATCTTTAAACGGCACCACATAGGCGTTCTCCATATGCCTTGCGGTTTGGTAGGCATACCCAGATAAGGTTAAAACCTGTGGCCTTTTAGCCATCATGCCTTCAATGATGGTAATACCGCCTGTTTCCACATGTTCATCAACAGGAACATGCAGGTGGATATCAAATAACTGGTAAAGCGCGGAAGTATCATTCACAAAACCACCATACACCACTTTATCCTGCAACCCATATTGGGTGATCAGCTCCATGGCTTCATCATAGTAAGATCCCTTGACCCCAAATATGTAAAACCGGATATCGGGCTGGTCTTTTAATAAATTGGCCGCTTCGATGATATACTGGTGTCCTTTCCAAAATTCAAACCTTGACAATACACCCACCACAAACGACTTCTCCATACCCAGGTGTGATAACTGGTCTTTTATCGCCTGTATCCTTTCGGCGCTCACTTCATAATCAGCCGGGTTGACCCCATGGTAAATGGTGCGGAGTTTGGTCTTATCAAAATTCCAGTTTTCATCCAGGTATTTACGGGCAATATCCGAGGTGGCAATCACGCGCTGGGCGGTGTTAAACGTAAACTTATCCAGGCGTTCCTGCTTCTTATTATTAAAATCATGTGCCCAGCTTACGTTCTCGCAGGTGGTAACAAGTTTGTTTAGTCCGGCCATGCGGCCAGCCACCTGTCCCACCAGGTTCCCAAAAGGAAGCGAGGTATGTATCAGGTCAACCTGATATTGGGTGATCAGGTCAGCCGTCAAAAGCATATTCTTGATATGCGACCATTTCCCCGTGTGGGGAAATTTATAAACCGGGATATCCAATTTTGCCAGGTCATCACAGAGATAGAGGTCTTCATCATCCTTAATATCGATGATCACATATACTTGGTTTACCCCTTCCTTTTTTAATTGTTCTGCATACCAGAGCCATTGGAGAGATTTCTTAATGTGAGAAAGACAAAAGAGAACAGTCATAACCAGGATTTGACCTTTCGCAGCGTGAGCAATACGAAGGTAGGCAGTTTAAGTTTAGGTGCAATCATCGAGATCCGCTTCTCGGAAGCAGTCCATTCCGGAGGGAAGTTTGTCAATAGGTACTTATAGAGTCTCTTTGAATCATTGATCTTTCCGGAAGAGTATAACGCGCTGAGTTGGTAGCAAAGGTGATAAAACAAGCTTCTTTCCTTGTCCACCCGTTCAAAGATCCCCGGGTTAAAGGAAAACTCATAATCGAGGTGGTAATCAAAAGCAGCCTGCAAGGGTGAAACCGCGCGCAATCGTTTCTCCACATCCTCCCAACCCATGTTTTGGCATAGATTGACAAATACCTTGCACCAATCTAAAATAAAGCGGTCGTGCTGGGAAACCGATTTGCTTTCTTCATGAAGCCTGTACCGCGCAAAAACATCTGTTACCGGATGAAACTGGCACACGCAGGCAAGCCGGGCAAACAGGTCATAATCCATCCCGTAATGCAGCGCTTCTGAAACACGGCCATTGACCATGTCCAGGTACTTCTTTCTGAAAAATGCTGCCGGCTGCGAAAAGGCCATCCCGGTAATATATCGTTCTATCGATGGATTGGGATATCCAAAATCAATATGCCGGTCGGTTTCGTTGTCAAAGATCACTACCCCACCATGGATCAATCCGACATCCTGGGAAAGCGCTGAAAAGTACTCGTTCACCTTGAACAAGGTACCGGGGTTAAACAGATCATCGCTGCAAAGCCAGGTGATGATATCACCGGTGGCCCGCTGAAAACCTTTGTTGATGGCATCACTTTGACCTTTGTCTTTCTCACTCACCCAATAGGTGATATGCTTCTCGTACTTTCGAATGACCTCCACCGATTGATCGGTGCTACCCCCATCGATGACGATCAATTCGAGGTTTGGGTATCCCTGATCAATAATGGAACGCAGGGTTTCTTCAATATACTGTCCCTGGTTATAAGAGGGTACTATGATAGATATCTTTAACATGCGCACAATTAACGGTGAAACCTTTTTTCAAAATACTTGAAACTCAACCCCGAAAACCATACCAACAATCCCATCAACAAAAAGGAAAGGACAGTTTTTCCGAGTGTATTAAAAAGAAAACCGACTTCATACAATACCTGGATAAAGAAGATCTGTAAAAGGTAGATGGAATAACTCCGGTTACCCAGTTCATTGAGGAATCGGTTACGGATCTGGTACTTTCTGCTAAACGAAAAATAGGAAACAAAAAAGAAAAAAGCAGGGAGCCCCCAGATAAGAAATCGCGGGTAAGACTGCCCATCATACATAACCCGCTCGCGGGGCAATCCGGTAAAGTCGTACCCAAAATCCTTACCCAGCATAACTACAAAGAGAATATAGGTGGAAACAAGGAACAGCACCTCAGATACCGGCGACAACCTGTCAGCGATCTGATCCTGGTAGCGACCCACCAGCAATCCGGTACAGAAGTAAAACAGGAAGGGAGAGGTCAGTTGATCAATAATCACATTCTCAAATCCCCCATATACCACCCCAGTCATTCCCAATCCAAACAACAGGATCAAGAGAGGGTAAAAATACCGGTGAGAGAACAAGGCTATGCAAAGGGAGGTAATCAGGTAAAAGAGCATCTCAAAGTTGAGGCTCCACCCCAGGAACACGACAGGATCCTGGTAAATGCCTTCCTTTTCAATGGGAACAAAGAGAAGGCTTTTTAGAATATCTGTGGCGGAATAATGAGGAGAAATGGAAGATGTCCGAACGGCATCAAGCAGGAAGTGCATCAAGAGATACAGACCAATAACGGCAAAATACAAGGGGACGACCCGTAGCAGCCTTTTCTTCAAAAATTCAAGTGGCCGATCATAGTAACCTGTTTTTTCAATGCTGGTAAAGATGATAAACCCGCTGATGAAGAAAAAGATATCCACGCCGATCGCGCCGCAAAATCGTTGAAGTTCTGTAGGGAAATGAACAAAGACCACCAGCATGGCCGCAATACCCCTTAGGTGTTGAATATTTTCAAGTCTTCCTTTCACGCAGATTATTTGATCAATAAAACTTTCTCATTGGGCTTTGCAAGCAGAGTGTATTAGGCCCAGTTGTGGCTTTTCCTGAACCGCCCATTTTCTTTTACAAATACCAGGTCTTTTTGCCCAAGCGCAAGGTCCAACGGACGGTTAAGCCCTTCCACCAGATCATATACCACAAACCCTCTTTGCTTCATATAATGCACAACCTCGTAGAAATCGGGAATATTCGCCAGAAAACGGAACAAAGAAACTTCGAGCACCACTACATCCACCTGATCCAAATACGTCCCGGCACCGTCCAGGACCTGCAGTTCAAAACCCTGCACATCCACTTTTAGTAATACCTGTTTAAACCCTTGCAACTTTACCCTGGCTATATTCTCCAGTGTATATACCGGGACCTTTCTGGTTGAAACTGACCGGTTGGCAACCGATTCACTCTTTGCCAAACTGCTTCCAACTTTGTCTTTACTAACCTCTAATGTCATTTCTCCCTCTTCTCTGCCCATCACCCCCAAAATATACTCTCCCTTGTATTTTTTCTTCAATCTTTCTAATGCATCCCTGAATTCTTCAAGAGGTTCCACCCATAAAAAATGGGAATTTGGAAAGGTCTTCTGAAAGGGTGGGGTGCCCGAGGCAGCACCAATATCTATAACCAGGTCTGGATAAAAGCCAAGCGATTTGAGATGATCCAGGGTTTCCTCCATCTTGTACCGCAGGATATACATATCCTTATATCGCGTGTTTCGTAACTCATACCCGATCCTGGACAAAATCTTGTTTAAAACTTCAACGACTGCCATAGATATAAGGTTTAATTAATGTTATGGAGTTATTGAATCGATCTGTTGCTTCAGTATATGTTGAAATCGTTTAAGTTTATTTTTATCCCTCCACAGTTGCCTGGCGTAGCCTGAAAAAAAAGCCCTCTCCACCTGCAATTCCTCTTTCCTGTTTTCCTCAGGAGCTATCAACCTGGCAGAGATCGATATCTTCTTTTTTTGTGCCGCCAACCATTCATACCACCAGGAGTGGAACTTAAAACCGGAATCAAGTAAAACCCGGTAACAGTTCAACCGCGCCTGGGCCAATCCAAATCCGTAGGTCATGGTCAGCAGATAGGGAAACCGCATCCGGCCATCCGGCATATAATGCTGCAGCAACAGGTCATCCCGGTAATAAAGCCGGTATCCCATCAAACGAAATGCAAAGCAAAGTTCACTATCCTCCCCTGCCATCATGGATTTACCTTGTCGTCCCACTGTCAGGTTTTTGTATCCAGTATTGCGTAAACGGATCCAGAGAGATTTGCGGAGACTTAGGCCCGCTCCCCATAAAAAACCCCTTTCCTTTTCTACATAGCCGGAACTTTCTCTTTGTTTGCCTACGGCAAAACTCCGGGAATAACGCTCAAACCAGGAAGGCTCATTTTTTTCAAAATAACCAACCGCCTGTCCTCCACAAGCGGCAATGGCGGGATCTAGATTAAACACCTCCATAACCTTGATCACCCAATGATCCTCCACCCAGTTATCATCATCAATAAATGACAGGATCTCATACCGGGCTGTTTCCAATCCTTTGTGTCGCGCATGGATCAATCCGGGTTTTTCTTCCCTGACCACAGTGATTGGCGCCACCGGATTCTTAGACCAGGTTTGGCGGGCAATGTCACCCGTGCCATCGGTGGAGGCATTGTCCACAATAACCAGTTCCCAGGGAAAACCGGGATCCACCTGTTTTTGCAGCGCCTCCAAAGCGGGAATGATTCTTTCCCGGGCATTGTAACAACAAATAATTATGGATAAACCGTCCAGCGGCATAAGCATTTATTACCAGGAAGCGTGAATATCCACCCAAAAACCATAATCTTTCTTATTGGGAAGGGCATGGAACAGGTCGTGGTAAAAACCATATATCTGTTTGGCTTTGCTATAATCATGCCATTTACCTCCCAGTTCCTCTCCAAAATTTCCTGAGGTCCCTTGTTTAAAACCCTGGCTGTAGGGAGGAATGGCTTTCCGGTCGAGCCAATGAATAAAATGCCTGCCCCCGAATTTTCTAAACACCTTTAAGGGGAGGTTGTTCCATTGGCGCAAACGATACCCCCATAACCATCGGTTGAAAAAGGAATTTGGCGGCAGGTCAAGATGCGCCAGGTTATATTGAAATATCAGTTTGAATTTGGTGAAACCTTTCGCAGCCAGGTCATCCAGCAAGGTATGATCATTGGCTTCCACAGAGATAAACCGGGGCAGGTCTTTCGGGTCAAGTCCTTCAATGCAGAGGTAATCATGACCTTCAATATCAACCTTTAAATAATACGGCACCCCGTTCTCCCTGATCACATTGGAAAATAGTCTTGCCTGGATCTGGATCGCATGCCAGGGTAATCCGTCGCGACTCGTTATAGAAAGATCAAATGAATTCCACTCAGGCTTGGCCTCGTTTATGTAAAACTCAAATTGCCCTTCTTCCTTTGATACGCCTATGTTGAGTATTTGAAGCTGCCCGCTTGCTACTTCGGAAGAAAACCTTTTGGCACCGGCTTCTGCTTGTACGGGATCGGCCTCAATGGCAATTACCCGATATCCTTTAGAAAGGTAATACGCCGTATCATCCCCGTTGTGCATACCTACATCATAAATCAGTTTCTCCTGGAACATAAATATTATCGGTTAGATTTTGTCAAGGTCTTTGCAAATACTTTCAAGTAGAATTTTCCATGCACCCCATACCGGTACAGGGTCATAGCCAGCCTGGCCCTTTTCAGCCAACTATATCTCGCAGCACGAATGGCCTGCTCAAAAAAACTCTGCATTACGGAATGGTGTAGTACCAATTCCCGGGATGAAGCCTGTGCCAGTTCCTTAACCAGCTTTATCCCAATCCAATTCCCCTCATAAAACCTCACCAGGTTATCCTTCTCCAGTTCATTTAGCCGCGGCAGTAGCCAACCAGTGTACCGATGGATAAGATGCGCCCGGTTTATTTTTATTAAGTCTGACCCCAAGGGTACCACGGCTTCGTTCTTGGCAATGGTTTCCGAGAAAAAGCAAAGTGGTTCGTTTCCCTGAAAATACCTGTCAGAACAAATCCGGAATGTAACCCCATTGTTCCGCAGGATATGTATCCTAATACCCTCCAGTTCTGAATGGGCTACCCTTTTTTCTTCCAGAAAGGTTTTCAAACAGCGTTCAGGAACCAACTCCCTGAACCCCTTCTCCTGGTACAAACGGAGGGTGGATTCAAAATGCTCATAGTACCGGAGGTATTCTTCCATTGGTCCCGCAGCCCCTATGGCAAAAATATCGGCGCAGGCCCCCGTAAGTTCATACGGATTAGAGTTGGGCAGAAATAATGTAGCCTCTTTAACTCCCTGCTCGATCATGTTTGAAAAAGCAGGAGCAATTTCATAACCCAGATCATAACGCATTTTCACCACCAAATCATAACCCAGGCCTTTCTCCCTGGCATGGGCATCCATCAGTTTCCATGCCTGGTATTGAGAATAAAGCATGGAAAGCAATCCCGAAACAGGAATGATCGATTTGATGGAAACGGGGATCTCCTCAAACTTACGCGAAGGTTCAATGAGACAGGCAACCGGTTTATATAACCTTTTTACCTCTCCCTCATCCACATTTGGCGGAGGTGGCGCATCACCGGCATGGTCCTTCCACCAGGAAGCCGTCACCGATTCCTCTATATCCCAGGTGTGTGCAAAAACATCTACTTCACCATGCCCCGATAAAACATTTCGCAGGGCTTCAAAGGAAGGATGCGTATTTCTAAAACTTCGTAAATGACCTGTAAGAAGTAAAGCTATTTTCAAGAAAGAGGGGAGTTTTATTGTTTTACCGCTATGGCGCAAAGGGGCGTCAGGTTTTTCTTCTTGCGCTCCTTAGTGTCTTAGTGCCCGTGCGGTAAAACTTTCGATAACTATTTCTTCAAATACTCCAAAAACAAGCTAAGATCCTCCGGGGTTCCCAACCCATGCATATCCTCAAAATCCACATCAAAGATCCCTATCTTCTTTTTCTCCTTTATCATCCAGTTGTAAACCGGACAGGTATAAAACTCATTGTTGACGCGGTCATTATGAACGATCATATCCACAGCGGCGTCAACAAAAGAGGATCCTTTGGAAAAGTAATATATACCCACTGTGGCCTTGTCGGAGATAACCACTTTTTCTCTTACTTCGGTTACAAAGCCCTGTGCATCTGTTTTGGCAAAAGACCATTTAGGGTTCTTCTCTTTGTCAGTGAATGTAAGGATCGATCCATCCAGGTTTCTCTTGCTGGCATCCGCCAGCATATCGGCTAATGAAAACTCTACCCACTGGTCTGAGTTCGCGATCAGCAAAGGTGTATCATTATTAATAAATGACCGGGCAAAAAGCACAGTACAGGCAGTGCCTTCTGTAAGCTGGTTCACGGAAATAAAACGCAAGGGGAATTCCTGTTCCAGTTGCCTCACCAACTCCTTTTCCGCATCCAGGTGTTCCTGTCTGGCGATAAGGGTAAAATAAGCATTGGGAACCTGAAGGTTTTCAATCACCCATTTGATCATGGGTTTTCCCGCCACATCTATAAAGGGTTTGGGTTTTTCAAAACCGGCTTTGCGAAAGCGGGAACCTTCACCGGCCATGGGAATAATGATGTTCATTTAGGGTTGATATTTTTTTACCGCAGAGAACGAGAGAAATAAGAGTTACGCAGAGAAATTTATATAATTGATAATTTACTAAATGCTATTAGCTCTATCATTAACTCTGCGTAACTCTTATTCCTCATGTTCTCTGCGGTGATTTATTTCAAATATTTATCTCCCGCAACAGAAGGCAGCTTCACAACCGTTGTCACCACCTCTTCACTCAGCACCCGGAAATCTGTTGCTTCACCGGGGTCGATCCGGATGATATCTCCAGCGGAGTATTTAACCCCATTCATTTCCACTTCGCCGGTTACGATTACGGTGTATTCTGTCGCGATCTTGTGGTAGTGGCTTTTTTCATAGTCACCTTTCTTGTATTTCTTCACAGCCACTTCCACATCCGGGGTGGACATCAGGGTTGGTTCAAATTGACCAATAAACCAGCCCCCTTTCATATCATCCAGCTTGAATTTCTCCATGATTATTTGCTCAGGGTGTGTTCAAATTCCTTGATCTTCTGTGGGGAATAAAAAGAGTGGTAATGATCGTTGGGGATGGAATAGGCCCCAACCTTCTGGTTGTGCAGGATAAGTTCGTTTATGGTGGAGGACACAAAGAATATACCATTTGTATTGGTATTCTTTTTTATCACTTCAAATCCGCCTTTGATAAAATCTCCGGCTTTCTTAAAATAGTATATGCCGGCAATGGCTCTTTTGCTGATGGGTCTTTTCTCGGCAGTTTCCACCACCACATCCCCTTCCATACGGGCATAAGACCATTTGGGGTGAACTGATTCAAATGTTACCAGTCCGCCATCCAGGTCATGCTCCCGGAAATACGTCACCGCCTTGGCCAGGTCTTTTTCAATGATCTGATCGCCATTGGCTATAAGGAGGGGCTGAGTTGGATCCAGTTGGTCAATGGCCATCAGGCAGCTACATACAGCCCCTTTGGTTTCTTCCTTTAACCGGATCACCGCGGCTTTGCCATCGGTAAGGATATGAATAGTTTGATCAAGATGGAAGCGGGTACAATCCTCTTCCCGGAGAATAAAGATGAATTTCATTTCCTGGCTCCCGATCTCGCTCAGGTTTTCATACACCCACTGGATCATGGGTTTGCCATCGATCTCCACCAACGGTTTGGGAAACTGGTATTCCGCATGATCGGAGAAAAAAGCGTTGCCACCGGCTATGGGTATCAATATCTGTAGCATGGGATTAGTTGTCGATTTCTTGAATACGGCCTCTCACCGATTGATAATGCACATCATTTACCCCGGTCACTTTCAGCAAATGGGCACCCGATGCCAATGCGGCCCTGATGCCATTCTCATTGTCTTCCACCACCAGGCACTCTTCAGGCTTGAACCCAAGTCTTGAAATAGCGGTGTTATACATCTCCGGGTCGGGCTTACCTTTTTTGACGTCCTGGTTGGATAAATAGAAATCAAAATAATCTATGATCCCGGCCTTGGTGAGCATGTGGGTGATGGTATCCTTTATGGAATTGGAGCAAACCACCAACCGGTACCCTTCACTCTTCAACCTGGATAATGCATACTGGTGGTGAAATACAGGCCGGCATTTCAGGATCACTTCCTCAATGGTGTATTGTTGCTTAAGGTCATTGATAAACCCGTGCAAGCCCTCCGGGAATCCTTTCTCCATGGTCAGCATCTTCAATTTCTCTTTGGTCGGGAGCCCGTCGTAGGTAACCAAATGGTCAAAGCGGCTGATGGCCATACCAAACAAGCCCAGGGCTTTGTTCAGGGCCTCATAGTGCCAATCGCGGGCATCAATGAGTACGCCATCCATGTCAAAGATGACCGCTTTTATTTTTTTACTCATAGCTTGAAAAAGTTTTGGGCTTCTTCGGGCAGATCGGTGCAAAGCATCAGGTCTTCCCAGCCAAATTTATTGATAATATGACGATAATGCTCCCATTCCGCCTGATAGGGTCGTTTATGAAGCTCGGGTGAAACGATACATACTTTTTTACCCCGCCCCATGTGCCTGGCAATTACCTGTTCATCGATCCAGTGGCCATTGAACTCATCCAGCCAAACACCCTTGGCCGCTTCATACAGGTAAGGGTCTTTTTCATACTCACTTTCGCGGGAATAAAAATGCAGCCCTTGTTTCCAGTACCCAAGCGCGTCGGGCACCGACATATCAAAGAAGAAATAGGATTCAATGCCCCGTTTGCGAAGCTCTTCACCGATCATGGTTTGCAGGCCATCGGCCTTAACATTCAGGGCCAGCATCATGGGGTTGTGGTATGATTGGTACTGGTCAAGGAATGACTCCACCGTTTGCTCTGTTCCGGAAGCCATATCATGCGCAATGTAAAGCTTCCTACCAAAGTCGCGTATATCCGTTTCCACGCCAAAACCAAGGGAAAAGGACCGATCAAAGGCCGTCACGGAATTTTTCTCCGCCGGCTCCTTCCAATATCCTCTATGGGCCAGGATGATCATGCTTTGAAGTTTTCAGTGGACCAGCCCGGCCGAAACAGGCTTTTGGAACCCTTCATTTCCGTCAGGTATTTTCTTCCTATGCCCGCGATATTCTCAACCGAAAATTCCAGGTCACATTCATTATTGATAATGCGTTTCTGATTGTGGATACCAATATCAAACTGCACCCGGTAACTTCCCGATGCGAGAGTATTGGCCGGAATGACAAATCGCTTTTTAAAAGGCCCCGGCTGATAGGTGCGTATCTCCGGATCGGGGTCCGCATCATCAAACAAAGTATAGGCCAGTTGGTAATCAAATTGCGACCAGAGTGTGAAACCCAGGATCAATCCATACACCGGTTTTAGCAATTCCCCTTCAATCTCCACCACCAGGTCCTTATGCGAAAAGAACCCAAATTCAGCGTCATTGCTGATAACCCTGGCTTGTGAAACTTTTACATGTTCATCACCCGCTTCTCCCTTCCATTCATGCTGGCTGCTATGTGCCCCCTCGTGGGTGTACATGGACAACACTTCCTCAATCCCACCCTGCAATTGCATCTGCCCATTCTTTAAATATATCCCCTTTGAGCAAAGACTCGAAAGGGCCATCAGGTTATGGCTGACAAATAATACGGTGCGTCCTTCATTGGAACTCACGTCTTTCATTTTACCCAAACATTTCTTCTGAAACTCCGCATCCCCTACGGCCAGCACTTCATCTACCACCAGGATCTCCGGTTCCAGATGAGCGGCAACCGAAAAGGCAAGACGCACATACATCCCCGAGCTGTACCTCTTTACCGGCGTATCAAGGAATTTCTCCACACCGGAGAAGTCCACTATCTCATCAAATTTTCTTTTGATTTCGGCACGACTCATTCCCATGATGGCGCCATTGAGAAAAATATTCTCCCGGCCTGTCAACTCAGGATGAAAACCTGTGCCTACTTCAAGAAGACTGGCCACACGCCCCTTGATGGAAATGCGACCGGTGCTAGGCTCCGTGATCCGGCTAAGTACTTTCAGCAGCGTACTCTTTCCGGCACCGTTTCGGCCAATGATCCCAACCCGCTCTCCCTGGGCAATCTCAAAATTCAATCCCTGCAAGGCCCAGAACTCTTCCACTTCATCGCCATCCACCATTTCCTTTCCGGAAAATACCTTTGCTGTTTTTCCTAAAGCCCCTTTAACCCCATCCACTACCTGTTCCCGAAAGGTTTTATACCCTCCTTTCCCCTGGTGACCAATGATGTACTTTTTGCCCAGGTTCTCAACTTTTATTACGGTATCAGCCATAAAGGTTCAGTAAATAATTGAACGGTTCAGATAAGATCAGCGAAACTTTTCTCCATACGACGAAAGGTCCGGATGCCCAGGGCCACCAGGAAAATCGTCACCCCCAGGGAAATCATCACCCCTTTCCAATCGGGGGTCATTTTATCTCCAAACAAACACCACCTAAAACCATCTATCACCCCAACCATGGGGTTTAGGTGATAAATAAGCCGGTACTTCTCCGGCACCAGGTTTGTCATATACGGAACGGGAGATGCATAAAAACCAAGCTGTACAATAAAGGGAACCACATGCTTGAAATCCCGGTATTTTACATTCAGCGCGGTAAGCCAAAGCCCTGCACCAATACTCGCCATAAATGCTACCAGTATGAAAAAGGGAAGGAATACCATTTGCCAGGCCGGCATGGTACGGTAAAAAGCCATGAGCAGGAGCATTAACAGAAAGGAGATAAGGAAATCCACCAGACTGGTAATGACCGAGGCCGCCGGAATGATCATCCGGGGAAAATAAACTTTGGAGATCAGCCTTTCATTCCCGATCAGGCTGTTACTGGCTTCTGTGAGACCTGAGGCAAAAAACTGCCAGGGCAATAACCCGGCAAAAACCACCAGGGAATAATTGATGCCAAAAGGCGCTTCAAACTTGCCGATCACACTAAACACCACGGTAAAGATGGCGACAGTGAGTAGCGGACGGATCACACTCCAGGCCACACCCATGACGGTTTGCTTGTAGCGGACCTTGAGGTCTCGCCAGCTCAGGATATAAAATAATTCCCGGTAACGCCAGAGGTCTTTCCAGTAATTTTTCTCTGAGCGACCCGGTTCGATATGGATTTCAAAAGACATGATGATTCAGGTATTATTTGTTTCCCGCGGCGCTGGCAGCGTTTCTTAGCGAGCACGGCGAGAAGCCTTAAATCAATCCAAAAACTTTTCCTTATAAACAGTTGAGATACCTTCCTTTAGTCCGATCGACGCCTTCCAACCCAATGAATGAAGTTTGGAAACGTCCATTAGCTTGCGGGGTGTTCCATCTGGTTTGGTCGTATCCCATCTGATTTCACCGGAATAACCCACTATTTCTTTGATCATTTCCGCCAGTTCCTTAATGGAAAGATCTTCGCCGGTGCCGATATTCAAAAAACCCGCTCCGTCATAGTGCTTCATCAGGTACACACAGGCAGCCGCCATATCATTGGCATGAAGGAACTCGCGCTTGGGCGAGCCTGTACCCCATAATTCCACAAATGGGCTGCCATTTGTTTTTGCTTCATGAAACTTCCTAAGCATGGCCGGTAATACGTGGGAATTGGTCAGATCGTAATTATCGTTGGGGCCATACAGGTTGGTGGGCATCACCGAAATAAAATTGCATCCATATTGAGACCGGTAGGCTTCACACATTTTTATCCCCGCTATCTTGGCAATGGCATAGGGTTCGTTTGTAGGCTCCAGCAATCCGGTAAGCAGGTATTCCTCCTTTAAAGGTTGCGGAGCCAGTTTGGGATAGATACAGGAAGAACCCAGAAACATCAGTTTCTTAACCTCATTCTTATACGCCTGATGGATCACGTTTGACTGGATCATCAGGTTATCATATAAAAATTCCGCCCGGTAGGTATTGTTAGCCACAATACCCCCAACCTTGGCAGCGGCCAGGAATACATATTCGGGTTTTTCTTCGGCAAAAAACTTCGCTACCGCTTGTTGATCGCGGAGGTCAAGTTCTGCCGAAGAACGGGTCACAAAATTTGAAAAACCCTCTTTCTGAAGCTGCCTGTGAATCGCCGAACCAACCATGCCCCGATGACCAGCGATGTATATTTTACTTTCTGAGTTCATTTGTTAAGATAATAGGGTGAATGATATTCACTATTCACCATTGACCATTCACTATTACTCAAACTGTGGCAACACATGAAACCCTGCATCCATCAGCAATTTATGTTTGCGGAAGAACTCCAGGTCACTGGCCACCATTTCCTTAACCATATCCTGCAGGGAATACTTGGGTGCCCAACCCAGTTTGGTCCGGGCTTTGGTAGCATCACCAATCAGCAGGTCCACTTCGGTTGGCCTGAAATAGGCCGGGTCAATGGCGATGATTTCCTGCCCGGGTTTAAAGGAAAACTCAGATATGGTACTCGATTTCACGATCCCCACTTCTTTGGCCCCGGATCCTTTAAATTCCAGTTCTACACCCAATTCGGCAAAGGTCATCCGGATAAAATCACGGACCTTGGTGGTAATACCCGTGGCAATCACAAAATCCTCCGGTTTATCCTGCTGTAGCATCAACCACATGGCTTCTACATAGTCTTTGGCATGGCCCCAGTCGCGACTGGCTTCCAGGTTGCCGACATATAATTTTTGGGTCATCCCCAGTGCAAGCTGGGCTGCGCTGCGGGTGATTTTCCGGGTTACAAAAGTTTCTCCGCGAAGCGGACTTTCATGGTTGAAGAGAATCCCGTTGCAGGCATACATATCATAAGCCTCCCGGTAGTTTACCGTGATCCAGAACCCATACATTTTGGCCACACCATACGGGGAACGTGGATAGAAAGGGGTCTTTTCCGTTTGGGGTACTTCCTGTACTTTGCCATACAACTCGGACGTAGAAGCCTGGTAAATCCTGGTCTTCCTGGTTAGATTGAGCAGCCGCACCGCTTCCAGGATACGAAGCGTTCCAATACCATCGGTATTGGCGGTATATTCCGGGGTGTCAAAACTCACTTTTACATGGCTCATGGCCCCAAGATTGTAGATTTCATCGGGCTGTACTTCCTGGATGATCCGGATCAGATTGGTACTGTCGGTCAGATCACCGTAATGCAGGATAAAATTACGGTTTGACACATGCGGGTCCTGGTACAGGTGATCAATACGATCGGTGTTGAACAGCGAGGCCCTTCTCTTGATACCATGAACGATATATCCTTTTTTCAGCAGGAGCTCGGAGAGATAGGCGCCATCCTGACCGGTAATCCCGGTAATCAATGCGACTTTTGCCATATACTTTATTGTTCAATTAGAGTTGCCAGCCGGGCTTTACGGGTTTCGATCACAATGGCCAGTCCTTCTTCCAGACTGGTAAATGGCCGGTTGAGCAGGCATTGCATTTTTTCAATGTCCGGTTGCCGGCGTGTCATGTCCCCCTCCGGGAGCGGATCAAGATGAATGATCTCGGAGGAAGAACCTGTCAGCTTGCGGATGGTACGGGCCAGGTCCAATACCGATATTTCCTGGTCATTTCCAATATTCACCACATCATTGATGAATTTATTTTCCAACAGGCAATGGGTGGTGGCAAGCAAGTTGTCTTCCACATAACAGAAGGTACGCGTCTGCAACCCGTCGCCATAAATGGTAATGGGTTTGTTTTGCAAAGCGGCGTCAATGAATCTTGATACCACAAAATCATTGCTCTGCTTAGGACCATAGGTATTAAAGAAACGGAAGAGGGTGTATTCCAACCCATATTCCTGGTAATAGGAACGGCAAAATGCCTCACCCGCATTCTTTACAACCGCATAAGGCAGGCGGGAATTAAGCGGGGTTGTATGTTCATGCTGGGGCAGGTGAACAGGCTCACCATAAACCTCGGAAGAAGAAGCATAAAATACGCGCTTCACCCCGGTGTTCTTACTCAATGTCAAGATATTCCGGATACCCATCAGGTCATCCAGCACCATGACCGGGTTTTCCAGGGTTCTTTTTACACCCACTACCGCGGCATAGTGAAACACATAATCAAAACCAAAGGCATGAAAAACGGAAGAGATATCGTTGAAATCATTCGCATTGGCCTTGATGAAGCGGCAACGATCCGACTGGGGTACATTGTAATTCTTCCCGGTCAGGTAGTTGTCAACAATCACCACATAAGCGTCGGTATTTGATATCAGGTATTCCGCCAGGGAGCTTCCAATAAAACCCGCTCCGCCCGTTACAAGGATTTTCATCTGTATTAGTTTGTGGTTTATTTTTCTGGTTATCAATAGCGATCCGCAATTTGCAACAGGTAATTACCATAGCCACTCTTTCTTAATGGCTCGGCAATACCCAATAACTGATCACGGTTTATAAATTTCTTTCGATAGGCTACTTCTTCGATACACCCAATCTTGGTGCCCTGTCTTTTTTCAATTACCCGAACAAACTCGGTGGCATCGCTGAGGGAATCAAATGTTCCAGTATCCAGCCAGGCAGTTCCCCTATCCATGATCGCCACTTTCAACTGTCCCGTTTCCAGATAGGTTTTATTCACATCCGTGATCTCATACTCCCCGCGTGCAGAGGGCTTCAGGTTTTTTGCAATTTCAACCACGGTATTGTCATAAAAATAGAGACCTGGAACCGCGTAATTTGATTTTGGCCTGGCCGGTTTTTCTTCAATCGACCGGGCCACCATGTTGGCATCAAACTCCACCACGCCATATCGCTCCGGGTCCGACACTTCATAGGCAAATACACAACCTCCCTCCGGGTCACTCATCTGACCCATCAGCGTATCCAGACTTGACCCATAAAAAATGTTATCGCCCAGGATCAGGGCCACTTTATCCTTGCCAATGAATTTTTCCCCAATCACAAAAGCCTGAGCCAATCCATTGGGTTTTTCCTGGATCGCAAACTCAAAACGGCAACCCACCTGGCTGCCATCGCCCAACAGTCGGACAAACTGCGGATTATCCTCCGGTGTAGTAATGATCAATATCTCATGAATCCCCGCCATCATCAGCACTGAAAGCGGGTAATAAATCATCGGCTTGTCATAGATCGGCATCAACTGCTTTGAGATCGCTTTCGTGATCGGATACAGTCGGGTGCCTGAACCGCCAGCCAGAATGATGCCTTTCATACTCTTGTTTTTTGTCTAAAACGAGTTGCTAAAACTAAAAGTTATTAGCTGTTGTATTGCCTTCCATAATACGCCTGATATTCCCCACTCGTGACATGCTTGAGCCACTCCTCATTTTCCAGATACCAGTCAATGGTTTGGGAAAGCCCCTCTTCAAAGGTCACACTGGGTTTCCATCCCAATTCCTTATTGATCTTGGTGGCGTCGATCGCATACCGGCGATCATGCCCGGGCCTATCCTTTACATAAGATATCAGACCTTCACTGGTGCCGGCCGGGTTACCAAGTTTCTCATCCATCAGTTTGCAAAGTAATTTCACCAATTCAATATTCTGCCATTCATTGAAACCGCCGATATTATAGGTCTCCCCATCCGGGCCATGATGAAAAACAATATCTATAGCCGCCGCATGGTCTTTTACAAAAAGCCAGTCACGGGTATATTTACCATCGCCATAAACCGGCAATGGTTTTTTGTGAATGATATTATTGATAAAAAGGGGAATCAGTTTTTCCGGGAAATGATTGGGGCCATAATTATTTGAACAGTTGGAAACGATCACCGGCAGGTGATAGGTTTCTCCATAGGCCCGCACAAAATGGTCCGATGATGCTTTGGAAGCGGAATAAGGTGAATTGGGGTCATAGGGTGATGTTTCGGTAAAAAAGCCCGTATCCCCCAATGATCCATATACTTCATCCGTAGAAACATGATAGAATCTCTTGCCTTCAAAACTGGTCCAGTGCTTTTTGGCAGCATTCAACAGGTTCACCGTGCCAATCACATTGGTGTAAACGAAATCCAGTGGCGAAAGAATGGACCGATCCACATGCGATTCAGCGGCAAGGTGTATGATGGAATCTACATCGTATTGCTTCATGATGCGGTCCAGCGCTTCAGTATCGAGGATGTTTGCCTTTTCAAATACGTAATTAGCCGCCCCTTCCACATCCTTCAGGTTCTCCAGGTTACCGGCATAGGTAAGCGCGTCGAGGTTGATGATTCGGTAGTTGGGGTATTTATTGACAAAAAGCCTGACCAGATGGCTGCCAATAAAACCCGCCCCACCGGTAATGACGATATTTCGCTGGTCACTCATTTTTGAAAAATTTGAAGGTTTGATCCATACCAGGCAAATGCTCTTTTTAAACCTTCCCTGATCGAAGTGCCCGGGTTGTAACCCAACAAGTTCCTGGCCTTACTGATATCCGCCTGGCTGTGCATGACATCGCCTTTGCGCTCGGGCCCATATTCTGCCCGGATTCCTTTTCCGGTAATTTCCCCCAACAAATCAACCAGTTCATTTAAACTGGTCCTGTCACCCCGGGCAATATTGTAAACCTGGTTAACCGCCTCTGTAGAGGGGGTAAACAAGGCCAACAAGTTGGCTTGAACCACATCATCCACAAAGGTAAAATCACGACTATGTTCACCGGATCCATTGATCCGGGGAGATTGATCCTGGAGGAAGGAATGAATGAACAAAGGAATAACGGCCGCGTAGGGTCCGGCCGGGTTTTGTTTTGGCCCATATACATTGAAATAACGGAGCCCGATCAATTCCATGCCATACAAATTGGAAAAAACATTGGCATAGAGTTCATTCACCAGTTTGGTGACCCCATAAGGTGAAAGGGGTTTCCCGATCTTGTCTTCCACCTTGGGCAAACCGGGATGGTCGCCATAGGTTGAGGAGGAAGCCGCATACACAACGCGCTTGACATTATTCGCCCGGGCCGCGTTGAAAATATTCAGGGTACCGGTGATATTGACATCATTGGTGGTTAGCGGATCCGCTATGGAACGGGGCACCGAACCCAGGGCCGCCTGATGGGATACCAGATCAATAGTCTGCATGGCTTCCATACAGGCTTTTTCATCCCGTATATCCGCCTGCAAAAAACTAAACTTGGGATGAGAAACAAGATGGGCGATATTCCGGTGGCTTCCGGTTTCCAGGTTGTCCATGACCACCACGGCACTTACCCGGTCATCATTTACCAGCTTCTCAGCCAGGTTGGAGCCAATAAAACCCGCCCCACCGGTTAACAGGATCTTCAACGTTAAAAAATTGAATCAATTATAAAAGCTTGGGTCATTTCCGGTTAAATAACCGGGCAAACCACTTAAATTCCAGGAACTTCTTAACCACAGAACGATTGTCCTTTTCCAGGTCATAATACCCTCCGCTGTAGCCATACCCGTATCCATAACGGCCATAGCCGTAATATCCATAACCGGGTTTCAGTTTCACATCGTTGATCACAATGGAAATACGCGGAAGCCTGCTCCCTTTATAGAATTCATCGATCAGGGCAATCTGTTTCTTATAGGTATAACCCTGACGTACAATATACAGGGTGGCATCGGCAAATTTTCCCAGGGTCATGGCATCACTTACCATACCTACCGGTGCGGTATCAATGATCACCACATCAAAATTCTCTCGCAACCAGGTGAACAGGGTTGAAACCCGCTCATCCAGCAATAATTCAGATGGGTTGGGAGGAACAGGTCCGCAACTCACCACATACAGGTTCTCACAACCCGGAACGGCCAATGGCAATTCTTCCAGCGTGGCCTTCCCAACCAGGTAGTTACTGATACCGATTTTCTGATGCAGTTTCAGTCCGGAAAGGATCTTTGGTTTGCGGATATCAAATTCAAGGATCACCGTTTTCCTGCCTGCAAGTCCCATTACCCCGGCCAGGTTGGTGGTGACAAAGGATTTACCTTCCCCGCTAAACGAAGAAGTTACAAGAATGACCGGCTTTTCAACCTTGTTTAACACATACTGAAGGTTTGACCGGATGATACGGAATTGCTCCGCTACCATCGACCGGTTGGTCTTACTCACCACCAGCACGGAACTGCTGTATGAGTGACCAACCTCACCCATTACAGCCGCATCGGTGATCTTTTCAATATCATAGCGGGTATATATCTTGTCATTGATCAGCTCCAGGAAGAAAATAAACATCGCCGGCAGACCAAGACCGATAATAAAGGATAGCAACTGAATACCCTTGCGGTTGGGTTTGATCGGGGTACCTGAACCCACCGCATCTTCCAGGATCTTTGAGTTAGCCAGATTGGAAGCCTGTTGCATGGAGGTTTTTTCCTTTTCTTCCAGCAGGAACTTATACAGGTTCTCCTTGATCTCCAGGTCACGAACGATCTCCTGCTGCTTTTGTTCCTTCTCCGGCAATTGCTTGGCCATTGATTCGGAGTTGCTGCTGCGACGCAGGTTATCATTGATAATGGCCTGGTAGGAACGTTTAACATTCTTCAGGTTTTCCAACAAGGCCAGGCGGCCCTGTTCGATGGCATTGGTCTTTTGTTTCACCATCGGGTTTCCTTCCGGTACACGGGCATCCAGGTATTTTTTCCGTTCAAATTGAAGGGCATTGTATTGTTCCACCAACCCGTTTAAGGTTGCGTCGGAAAGATCAAGGGCGCTGGGAATCGCGTCAAAGGCATTTTGCCGGTCAGACAGGTACTGTTCGATCATTTTGGCGATCTCCAGTTGCATGCTGGTCTCATACGCGATCTTCTCCGCGTCGGTCATGGTGTTGAAATAGTTCTCCGACTGCAGCTCAATATTGGTTATGCCATTCTCCTTGCGGTAGTTGCGAAGGCGTACTTTAATGGAGTCGATGTCTTTCTGCAAAAAATCCAGGCGGTCATTGACAAACGTCAATACCCCGCTGGTAGCGCGGTTTTTTTCTTCCAGGTTGAATACCTGGTATTCACGCATCAGTTGGTTAATAATATCCACTCCCAACTGCTGATTGGAAATATCAATGGCGATGTTGTAGATATTTGATCCAACGATCTTGGGCGAAACGCGGATCATAGGGGCATACCAGGAAGCCACTATAGGGGCCGGGTTCCAGGAAACATTGAACTCCTTTCCCTTCAACCCGCCAAACTCCGCTCCGGCACTTTTCAGCGAAAACCTTCCGTAGGCATTCTGAAATTGCTGACCAAAAGAATACTGAGTGGATTCATTATTGATCAGGAAATGCTGGTCATCGATAAACTTGATATTAAGGGAAAAGGAACGCACCGAATCCCGGATATCCATCACATCCATCCGGAAGGGGCAACTTTTATAGATATTCAGGGTTTTGATCTTACCCACCGCATTGTAGGTGGTTTGCAAACCCAGGGAGTTTACCACCCTTTCCATCAGGGGTTTTGATTTCAACACTTCAATCTCGGCCAAAACATCCTGTGTCTTATTGCTGTTGAAAATTTCGTCCAGCTTATCCCCTCTGCCTTTTTCTTCAATGAATGTAATGGTACCGGAAGCCCGGTAAATAGGCGTGGTGTACCGCAGGTACAGGAAGGCCCCAAGCAGGGCCACAGCGATCGAAATAAGGAAAGCGGGGAGAAAACGGATATACTTGAAAAAGATATCCCGTATGGTCATGCCACCCAGTTCCTTATTGACTACCTGATTATCTTCCATTCCAGATTTGGGTTATGGTGAATTAGTTATTTTTAAAGATATTGTACAGGAGGGCCATGGTGGTGATGATGCTTAATCCAAGGCTGATCCGCTGATTGGTGATCTGCTGTTTCAATTGGTCTTTGTTTTTCTCCGCATTGACAATCACCACATCATTTTGATTCAGGAAATAATAAGGAGAGGCAACAATATCCTTGGAGGAAAGGTCCAATATTCCCTGTTCCAACTTGCCCTCTTTTTCGCGAAGCACCATCACTTCTTTTTTCTTACCATACATGGTCAGGTCACCAGCCAAGCCAATAGCCTCCAATACAGTTACCCTGTCATTGGGTATGGCAAAACGACCCGGTTGGGCCACTTCCCCTAAAACGGTAATGGAATAGCTCAGGAATCGAACAGAGACACTGGGAAGTGTCAACTCGCCGGTGGCTTCCAGCTTTTGCCTGACCGCAGCCGCCAGTTCTTCCTTGGTCAACCCTTCCGCTTTTACAAAACCCAGACGGGGAAGGTTGATGTTTCCATCGGCATCCACCAGGTAGCCGCGTTCGGAAATGGAAGGAGGAAGATTATAAAGGGCATCCACTTCAGGGATGGTGCTGGCACTGAACACAACCACCGATATCAGGTCATTCTTTTGGATCACCGGGTTCTTGATCGCCAGGACCAGGGAATCTTTCCGGGTTGTATCGGCATAATGTTGAAGGTAGGAAACAGTCTCCTGGGGTTTGCATGAGAAAAAGAGTACCGAGGTCAGGCCCAGGATTAAACAGGCAAATGGCCGCATGTGGTTTGGATTTGGGTTAGTGGTCGCCTATCAAAGGATTTGTCAATCATTGGCGAACCGAAGTTAGTTTTTTACGGTCAATAAAAGCGATCAAAATATAGCCCAGGCTATCGATCGCTACCTGTACCGTACGCTTACGAATCTGCAGGATCTCCCCTTCATGGTCCATCAACGGACCCGAAATGATCTTCACCCGCTGATGCGGAGACAATGAAACGGCTTGCGCCACACTTACATTGTCATACTCGTCAAGAAATTTTCGAATCGTCTGAATTTCCCGGTCGCGGATGATCGCAGGCTTACCCTGCCAATACACAAAATTGATCACCCCGTTTACCATCCGAACCGCCGTCCGCTCCTTGTCATTGATCCTGACAAAAACATACGACTTGAAAAGAGGCTCCTCCACCACCTTCACCCGGTCACTCCAGCGACGGGTCACCTTGTTCAGCGGACAATAGCTCTCAAACCCATGCTCCTGGAGCAGTTGGTTGACCTTTTTCTCCCATCGCGAACGGGTATAAACCGCATACCACCGGGAGGGGGAGCCCGGTTTACGGGACGGCTTCGCCACTTCAGTCACAGAAAAAATTTGTAACTAAATGAAATTCAATTAATTAAAACAGAAAAAGTGATTTTCTGCTATTTGGATGCAAATATAATCCCTTGCCTGTGACTGACAAGCAATTAAAATGCACACATACTGAATAAGTTGAAACTTGGAAGGGAGGGGTCAGGAGAGGGGTTCTACGCGCCCATTCGCCAATTTGTAGCGGCTTCCGTCACCCGGACAAACAGCCTTATTAAACTCATCAAATTCCAGCCGGTAGCCACTCTTACTTACCCAGCCGGTTTGACGTGCAGGGTTGCCTTTGGACAGGGCATAAGGTAGTACGGAACGGGTTACCACGGCACCGGCCCCTATCATGGCATACTCCCCTATCTCTACCCCGCAAATTACAGTGGCATTAGCCCCAATGGTTGCTCCTTTTCTAACCAGGGTGGGCTTGAATTCTTCCTTGCGTTCTATAAAACTCCGGGGATTGATCACATTGGTAAATACCATCGCCGGGCCCAGGAACACATCATCCTCAATCGTCACCCCGTTGTACACCGAAACCTGGTTCTGTATTTTCACCCGGTTGCCAATCCGGGTATTGTTGTCAATAAAAACATTCTGCCCAACATTACATTCCTCACCCAGCACAGCCCCGGGCATCAGGTGGCAAAAATGCCAAATGCGGGTTCCCTTTCCTACCTGGGCCCCCTCCTCCACCACTGCCGTGGGATGAATATAGGTGTCCGACATACCCCAAAGGTTCGAATAATTTCTCAATTTGTGATTAATCCGTATAAACCAATAAAATCATACCTTCCCTTAAAACCTACTTGCTTTGAACCAACGTTTCTACTCCCTTGATGTTTTCAGGGGTGCCACTGTTTGCCTTATGATTTTGGTAAACAATCCTGGTAGCTGGGAACATATTTTTCCGCCGCTTAAACACGCTGCCTGGCATGGCCTGACGCCTACCGATCTTGTTTTCCCCTTTTTTCTTTTTGCCGTAGGAAATGCCTTCTCTTTCGTCATGCCCCGCTTGCAAGCCGGTGGGGATGCGGCATTTTGGAAAAAAGTGGCCAAACGCACCCTGCTCATTTTTGCCATCGGGCTCTTCCTTACCTGGTGGCCTTTTGTAAAATGGGATGGTGATAGCTGGGTGTTCAAACCCTGGGCCTATGTCGATGCCAAAGGGAATGAACAAGGGGTGCGCATCCTGGGGGTGCTTGCCCGCATCGCCCTCTGTTACTTCTTCGCGGCAGTGATGATCTATTACCTAAAACCAAGACTGGCCTTTTTTACCGGGCTTGTCTTCCTGCTCCTATACTGGGTGCTCTGCGCCACCCTGGGTGACCCGGCCGATCCATATAGCATGATGGGCTGGTTTGGCAACAAAGTGGATCGTGCTGTATTGGGTGTAGCCCATATGTACAAGGGAGAAGGGGTTCCCTTTGATCCCGAAGGCATCATGAGTACGATCCCCGCTATTGTCAATGTCATCTTTGGTTACCTTGTCGGGGATTATATTCAGAAGAAAGGAAAGAACTACGAAATGCTTACCGGGCTCTTTGTAGCCGGAGTAGCCATGATCGTTACCGGCTTTATGTGGGATACCGTTTTCCCGATCAATAAAAAAATCTGGACCAGTTCTTACACTATTTATACCTGTGGACTGGCCACGCTTACAATCGCCACCATGATCTACCTGATTGAATTCAGGAATGTAAAGGGCTTTCTTTCCAGGTTCTTTGATGTATTTGGAAAAAATGCCCTCTTTGTTTTTGCCCTAAGCGCTTTCCTGCCAAAAACCTTTGGCCTGATACGCATGGGCGATGGGGTTAACCCCTGGAACTGGTTGTATGAACGTGCGCTGGTGCATATCCCCGGTGATCCACGGGTGGGGTCCTTGTTGTATGCCCTTGCAGTAATTACTTTTATGTGGTTGATCTGTTATTGGCTGGATAAGAAGAAGATTTATATCAAAGTTTAAGGCCCCCTGTCCCCCCCAGGGGGGCCAAACAACTTCAGCTGCTCCCCGGGTCGTCTGAATAGTTTTCTTTCTAAACTCCACTCCTCCGCATTCATTCCATACAACTTCCCATACTTCTTATACTGCTGGTGGACCAGGTCCGCTATGTTCCCCTCACCCCTCATGCGTCTGCCATACTCGCTGTCGTTTACCTTTCCACCATGACTCTGCTCTATCAGGTGCCAGACTTTGTCTGCTTTATCAGGAAAATTCTTATATATCCAGTCATGAAACAGGAGTTTGATCGCCCCGTTCAACCGGATAAACGTGTAAGCGGTAAAAGTGGCGCCATTATCCCTCGCCGCTTTCATGATCCTCTGCATCTCATGTTCATTCAACCCCGGTATCATGGGTCCCATCATGATGCCGATGCGTACCCCGGATTTGCTGAGTTCGTTGATCACTTTTAGTTTTTGTCTGGCCGTAGTGGTGCGGGGTTCCATCAGGCGACGAAGGTCTTCATCAAAGGAGGTAATGGAGACCATCGCCGAAACAATATTCTTCCTGCCCATTTCCTGAAGAAGGTCTTTATCCCTCAATATCCAGGAATTTTTGGTGAGAATGCCCACAGGCTGATTGAATTCATTGCAAACCTCCAGCAACCCCCGGGTAAGCCTGAACTTTTGTTCGGCGGGCTGATAGCAATCCGTATTTCCACTAAGCATGATGGGGGTGGCATCCCAATTAGGTTTCATCAGGAACTTACGCAAAAGTTGAGGGGCATTCTTTTTCACCATGATCTTTTGCTCAAAATCAATGCCCGCGCTATAACCCCAATACTCATGTGAGTTGCGGGCATAACAGTAGATACATCCATGTTCACAACCGGCATAGGGGTTCATGCTGTAGGCCATACCCACATCCGGGCTTTCTATCTTATTGACAATAGATTTGCTTTCCTGGAAAATATATTGGGTGTTACCAGTCAGCTCCTCCCAATCATCGATTGCTTCGGTATGCTCACGTGTTACTTCATTCTTTTGAAAACGGTTTCGGGTATTGAACTGGGCGCCACGGCCGTGGTGGTAATTGGCCCCCTGTCCCTCCAAGGGGGAACTTAGATCAGTCTTTTTTCTTTGATTCATAGCTCCTCGTATTCGCAAATTTTATTCCCTGCAATCATGAATTTCTTTCGTAAAAAACAAATGGATCTAAGTTCTCTCTTAGGTGGACAGGATGCCTAAAACAATTCTCCTTGCTTTGTCAGCACAGGCAGGTTCATAAAGTCAAGCCGCTTGACGATCTGGTACCGCATTTCCCCGACCGGCCTTTTTAATAATAACATGGCGTCTGCGATAAAGCGCCCGGAGAAGGTTTTGTGGCTGTATTCCAGCCAACCCTGCTCGTATTGCCAGGGTTTGAGCCGGCGGGCAATGGTGAGGAATGGATCCAGCATAAAATGAGGTTTGTTCTCGTCATTCAATTTCATCAGACGCTGGGAATCGTGACGAATGCTCTTCACCAACTGACGGATGGGGAGCTTGGATTCAACATTTATATAAATTGTATGCGAGGGGAATCCGCCAAAATCACGCAACTCCACTTTGATGGGTGGGTGCCCCATGGCTACGGTTTGCAAACGACTGACCAGCCTCTCCTCCATCATATCATACTGAAGAAAATTAGCCAGGGCCAGGTGAGGCTTAACTCCGACACCTGATTCTACCTGGTACTTCTCAGCAAATTCCTGTTTCTGTTTTACCACCCGGTACCTAAGCTCTTCAGGTAAGGCCAGTACTAAAAGGTACTCATAAACCCGGTAACCGGGAATCGTTGTTGAGCTGATCGTTTTCAATTGCATAACCCATTATTTAGACATGATTAATTATCCATCGTCCAACATATTTAGCATAAATTTACTAAATTTATTAGTTTTTTCAAATTTTATTCCTAATTTAGTTTCCCGCAACAGACACTTGGTTATAGCCGACCGCTATATAACTGCTGTCGGTTGTGAAAACCAAAAATCGCTACTATGGATGGGGAAAAATTTGTAGGTGCCTCCTACCGGGGCACAAAGGATTTTACACAGGCTAAAATCAGAACCGCCAATGCCACCGGTTTTGGAGCGGCGGCGGATGATTATGCTGAAAGGGGCATTGACCTGAATGAAGAGCTGGTTCATAATAAACCAGCCACTTTTTTCTTTAAGATGAAAGGGGACGCGATGAAGGATGCAGGTATCCATGATGGTGATACCCTGATCGTTGACCGGTCAATCAAGGTGACCAATGGCAAGATCATCGTTGCCATTTTGAATGGCGAGTTGCTGGTTCGCCGGATCCATCAGAATTTTTCGGCGGCATTTTTGGTAGCCGACAACCCAAGGTTTAAGACCATCAATTTATCCGAGTTTAGCGACTTCGCCGTATGGGGGGTGGTGACCTATGCGATTCATCCAGTTAATCGATAACCCCTTTACGTCATGGCGCTCTGGCGGTTAAGCTCAACCTCATGGCGCGAAGGCGCAAAAGGACTCAAGAATATGTACGCTATTGTTGATTGCAACTCGTTCTACTGCTCCTGTGAGCGTTTGTTTCGCCCCGACCTGCGAAACAAACCCGTTGTGGTGCTAAGCAACAATGATGGTTGTGTGATCTCGCGCTCCGACGAGGCCAAACAGGTTGGAGTGGAAATGGCCGTACCCTATTTCAAAGCGCGGCCCCTGATCGAAAGAAACGGGGTCGCCACTTTTTCATCCAACTACAATCTCTATGGCGATCTCAGCATGCGGGTCATGGACACCCTGCGTCACCTCGCCGGAGATGATAAGGTGGAAGTTTATTCAGTGGATGAAGCCTTTGTGCGTCTTGATCACCTGGCTCTGGAAGAGTTACCAAAACTGGCTCTGGATATCAGGCATACTGTGGAAACCTGGACCGGAATCTCTGTATCCATTGGGGTGGCGCCTACCAAGGTTTTGGCCAAAGTGGCCAACCGCCTGGCCAAAAAAAATAAAGCCCGTACCCAATGTGTTGTTGTGCTTGACAATGAAGAAAAAGTGCAGCGGGCCCTTCGCGCCACACCGGTCGATGAACTTTGGGGTATTGGTCGTCAGTATGCAAAAAAATTGAAAGAAACCTGGGGGATTTACGACGGTCTCCAACTCTCTCATATGAAGGAAGAATGGGCGCGGAACAACCTGGGCGGAGTGGTGGGCGCGCGCATGATTCGGGAATTGAAAGGCCTGCCTTCTATCGATCTTAAAGAAGAACTTACCGAAAAGAAAATGATCGCCACCACCCGGATGTTTGGGCATCCCGTGACCAAACTGGAAGACATTAAAGAAGCCGTGGCAACATATACTTCCCGTGCGGCGGAAAAACTCCGCCGCCAGTTTAGCGCCGCATCTGTGGTTAGCGTATTTGTGGTGCCCAAAGAAGAAAGTCATGACACCTATTTCCGCCACGGGCCCAATGTCGGCAATCATATTGTCCTTCCCCGAGCCACTTCATTTACCCACGAACTGATCAAACCGGCCCTGGAACTGGTGGAATCTTTGTATGAAAAAGGCCGCGTTTATAAAAAAGCCGGTGTTATGCTTAGCGGACTGGTCCCTGATGAATCCATCCAGGGCAATTTATTTGTGGAAGAAAAAGAGAATACCGGTCGCCTGCTGATGGACATGATCGATAATGTCAATTTCAGCCAGCGGGATGATGTTTTGAAATTCGCCTCCTCCGGCCTTAGCCGCGATTGGAAAATGCGACAGGAACTGCGGAGCAGCCGTTTTACCACACGCTGGTCTGAGCTCCGCGAAGTCACCTAGCGCCTTTGCACCCTGGCGGTAAAGCTTAACCGCCAGGACGCAACTTTTTATTTAAGCGCCACACTAAAAACAACTTCTTTGGGTGGCAGACACTGCACCTCATCACAGGCCATGAATTCCAATTTGCCATTGAGATTGGTCTTAGCCTTGGATTTAAGTTTGACCACCTGTACAAAATCCACCTTGTCCTTATAATAATAAACATCAACCCCAAAAACCTCTTCGTGCTTTTTATGCATCTCACCCACCTCCTTTACCTTACCCTCCAGGGTAACCAACGGGTTTTTGGTAAAAGTAAACCCAGTGGGCACCGGGCCCCCTTCCGGGGTGCTTTGCGAATAGATCTTCCAGGGTGATTGAACGGCCGCGGTAAGGTGCACCTCATAGGTCTTATCATCAATTTTTTTGGCGCTAAAAGTCCACTTTACCGGATCCTGAGCCTGGGCGAAGAACCCAAAAAATACCACAAGGCCTGCCAACAGTATTCGCTTCATATAGTAATGCATTGGTGAGTATAGATCAGATGCCTAAAATAGCGGCAGGGTTGCGAAAGAAATATCCAAATTGGACGAAAAGCCAGATTTAGTACACGAAAAATACCGTCCCGGAAAGAATGGAGAAATTAGCCCCGTTTATAACAATGACCACTCCCGGGTCCCTCATTTTTGGGTTAGGAGTAAATCTTCCTTATTAAAGCCATAGGCAGCACAAAACTTATTTACTTTGGCTATTTCAAACTTATAGTCATCATAGAATTGCTTGGCCCTGTTTTCAAAATAAGGAAGGTCCTTTTTTGCCCTCAGATAAGCCTTGCACATATAAACCAGAAAGTTAGACACGGGAAGAAAAACACAGATGGCTACCAGGCAATCATGCCTCGTAAAGCTGTTATAAAAAAGTTCTGTGAAAAGACCGGTGAAAAATTCACTTACTGACAAAGCAATCAATATCAGCCACACTACCAGTGAAGTTAGGTAACCTTTCTTAATATTCTCCGAATCTCCATTCTTCCGTCTGCTATCTCTCAACCAGGCAATAACAAGGTAAAGAATGGTTCCCGCTAAAAATAATGCCAGACATAGGTCCAGGGTGGCAATGTATTTACTTTGTTCATCAGGCACTGCACTTATAGTACGCGCATAAAAACCACTCATAAACAAAATAAACAAACAGAAAAGTAGCAGGTAGAAATTCAAATAAGCAAATCGTTTTGTGCGAAGACGGTTCTTAATATCAGCAACAATCTCCTTTAAAGATTGATTGGCCCGGTATTCCGTTGAATCAAGCAGTTGCTCTGAAGCACGAACCAATGGTTCAAAATCCGCCTTGGCAAGATCCTTCAGGTCCTTTTTTGATTGTACAAGCGTGGCTAAATCATTCCTGGCGCCGTTAATATTCGTTCTGATATCCTTAAACTTCTGATGTACCGGGTCGTACATGCGAAGAATTTTATCAGCTATGACACTTACAAATGGCTCCGGCGTGAATTCATCAACCAAGACATAGGCAAGAGTAAAGGTGGCGAACAGTTCAAAGATTGAACTGAAACTTTGAAGTTCCATGGATGGTGGTGTATGATTAGCGGAATTCCCTAATTCAGGGCAATCGGGTTATTTCTGGAGGTGGCCAGAATCTGTTCAAAGTAATTACTCAGAATTTCTACCTTCTCAGGATTATTGAAATTAACCTCCGCAGTATAATCAGCAGTACCCGTTTCTAAGCGGTACATCCGGTTATCCGCTAAAGCAAAATGAAGAGGGTCTCCATTTTTGGCTGTCATCCTTCCCTGTGCCAGGTAAACCTTGACCTGTGAATCGTATTTTCGGAGTATGGAATAGACCTGGCTTTGGGGGTTAGCAGAGTGATCGTTTTCAACCAAAATCCGAAGGTGGCCATTGCGGCTTAAAAAACCCTCCAATTCTCGCTGATATCGCTTATCATTTGAAACTTCCCCGGAAAAACCACCACAATACATGCTGACCTCCTGGTTAGCATATTTGAACATGGTGGCAAAGACAATGGCAGCATGATTGGGACCAGAGTTAAAGAAAATTTGGTCTGTGCCTCCTTCCTGCGCCAGTGATTCAACAAAATTTAAATATTCATTCATGGATCAAGGTTAAGTTGTTAAATGCAAACAACATATACAACAAATTGTTTGCCAGGACGCAAGATTAAAAAAAACAGCCTGAAATACCAAACCGATAGCCACAGTATCGTAAAAAAATAGATCATTCGTGTTTCCCAGATAAGAGAAATTCCTTAGCCTCAAAACCGATATTTACTGGTATTTCTTTATAAGGTCTGACAGTATCTTCTTATCTGGATCTCCAATTATACGGGTGGTATCCCCGGGTACAAAGTGTATCTTATACGACTGTATCGCCGTCGCGGTATCCTTTATGTTATACCCAATGATCAGCAAGGCCTGCATCGCGTTGAAATCTGGTGGCACCACCACCCCCGTGGTATCATACCAATACCCAAACCCATTCTCCGCCAACCGCTGCCAGGAAAAATAACGGCTGGGGTCCACTTTTCTTCCAGGGGCTACATCAGCATGCCCTACAAAATTGGCCTGGGGAATATCATAGGCCCTTTTCAACCGACCCAACAAAATCAACAGACTGTTCATCTGCTCCTCCGAAAAAACCTCACTGCCATTATTATCCAACTCAATCCCTATACTGGCTGAATTAAGATCAAGGGCATTCCCCCATTTACTTACCCCGGCATGGTGTGCCCGAAAGTAATCATTCAGCATGTGAAAGACCGTACCATCGCGGCAAATGACATAGTGCGCACTTACCTTGGTACGGGTAAGGGTAAAGGTCTTTAAAGTCTGATCACAGGAGTTTTGTGCCGTATGGTGAATAACGACAAACTGTGGTTTGCGTAAAGAAAAATTAGTGGTGCCCGCAAAATACGGCGACCCCTGCGCGGAATCCTGAAGAGGATAAGCCCGGAGTATTTTGGCATACTCCTTGGCTTGCTTTTTATACATTTTATTCGTAACCCGGTACGGGTTTGTACAGGCAAGGAGCAAGACAAGAAAAGGAACTAACTTTTTCATTGAAAGTTTTTTTACCGCAGGGAATTTGGATTACCGCAGAGAACAGGTTTACCGCAGAGAACAAGAGGACGCGGAGTTACGCAGAGATATTATGAGAGCTATTTGCTTTTGATATACAATATTTTAAAATTATCTCTGCGGTCCTCTGTGTCCTC
>JAYRZH010000003.1:0-86768 GCA_041916555.1 Chitinophagaceae bacterium
AGCGTGGATGAATTTGCCACGCTTACCTTTCAAATGAAAGACTAAGATGAATAAAGTAATAATTACAGCGCCTTCTCATGAACACCTGATGACCCGTTTGCAGGAAAGGGGGTATGACCCGCTTTATGTACCAAATATCAGCTATGAGGAGCTTTTGGCTCAGATACCCGAGGCTATTGGATTGGTTGTCACCACCCGGATGCCAATCGACAAAGCCCTCCTTGAAAAAGCCACCCGGCTTAAATGGATCGGCAGGCTGGGCAGCGGCATGGAGATCATTGATACAAGCTTTGCCGAAAGCAAAGGGATCACCTGTGTCAGCTCCCCGGAAGGGAACCGCCTGGCGGTAGCCGAACATGTTTTAGGGATGATGCTAAACCTGCTCAACAATATAAGCCGGGCCCAGCAGCAGGTAAAAGACTTTCAGTGGCACCGGTCCGCCAACCGCGGCATCGAATTGTCTGGCAAAACCATTGGCATCATTGGCTATGGAAATACCGGAAGCAGCCTGGCCGCCTTATTCGCCCCTTTTCAGGTTACGATTCTGGCCTATGATAAATACAAAGCAGGTTTTGCTAAAGGCTATATCAAGGAAGCAGGTATTGATCAAATTGCCAGGTATGCGGACATCATCAGTTTTCATGTGCCGCTTACCGCGGAAACACATCATCTGGCCGGGACTGATTTCTTCCAATCCCTCCGAAACAAACCCTGGATATTTAATGCCTCCCGTGGCAAGGTTATAGATACCACCGCGCTGATCCAGGCCCTGAAACAAGATAAGATCGCCGGAGCCGGGCTAGATGTGCTGGAGAATGAAAAGCTGGAAACCTATACTCCCGACGAGCGGGCCCGTCTTGAATGGCTATTACAGGACCCCAGGGTATTGATAACCCCCCATATTGCAGGCTATTCCCATGAAGCTTATTACAAAATGGCCAGCATCCTGCTCGACAAACTGGGTATCTGAATCACAATTTCGTTAATTAGGATTTCCTTAATAACCAGGGTGCTTTTTCCGGAGTATTTTAGAACAAACATTTGCTATGAAAAGAAATCTACTCCTGGTTCTGCTTTTATCCTCCCTGTTTTTTTTATCCTGCCGCAGACAGGTTGAGGACCGTCTCTTTGGACAATGGAGACTTGAACAATCCTTTCGGCGTGAATTTTTTGGTCGCGACCAGTTTGAAACCGGATTTGAAGACGGCATCTTCACCTTTAACGAAAGCGGAACGGCTTCCTATGTAAGCGCTACGGATACGCTGACCGGTTACTGGGAAGCTGATTTTTACAATAATGGCTACTATGACGGTAACGGAAACTGGCAAAACAGACGGGAGAAATTCCTGCGGATCAACCTGGTCAATTTCCAAACCAACAAGGTATTCAACCTCGACCTGGATGAATTTCACTTCCTGAATAACTGGCGCTGGATACGGGGCACCCAATATTCCTATGGCCGGGACAGGGTCTATGAGTTTGTAAGACTTTGAGTTATTTTCCGCAGAGAAGAGGAGAATGCGGAGAGTCGCTATGAAATGGTAGGATAAGCGCCAATTCAAACCGAAAGTTGTTGAATACAAACGCTTTGTATTAATAATCAAATAATTATAATTCCTCAGCGTTTCTCTGATTTCTCCTGTTCTCCGCGGTAAAAAATCCCCAGTTTTCCCGAAAATTCTATATTTGCAGCATAGCAACGCTTCAGGCCTTCTGAGGCGTTGTTATTTTTTTCTGTTTAATATCAAAACCGAGAACCATGAGTGGGTTGAATTATGTAACCAAGGAAACCTTTGAGCAAATGAAAAACGAGTTGCAGCGTATGAAGGCGGTTGACCGCCCTGCTGCCTCCAAAGCCATCGCCGAAGCCAAAGAAAAGGGTGACCTGCGGGAAAATGCCGAATATGATGCGGCCAAGGAAGCTCAAGGGCTCCTGGAGGCCAAGATAGCCCAGTTTGAAGGCATGCTGGCTAATACCCGGATCATTGATGAATCAACGATTGATACCAGCAAAGTATCCATCCTTACCCGGGTGGAGCTGACCAACCTCAATACAAAGAAGAGCGTGACATACCAGATCGTATCGGAGAATGAGGCCGACCTGAAGCAGGGCAAGATATCGGTGACATCGCCCATAGGCAAGGGGTTATTGGGCAAAAAAGTGGGTGAGGTGGCGGAAGTACAGGCCCCTGCCGGAACAATCAAGTTTCAGATTGAAAAAATTTCGGTTTAATTGAGTTCGCTCACAGCTAACTATCAGCCATGACCATCTTCTCCAAAATTATTGCCGGGGAAATCCCTTCTTACAAGATCGCTGAGAATGACAGGTTCTATGCCTTTCTTGATATATTTCCTTTGCGCGAAGGGCATGTGCTGGTGGTGCCTAAAGTAGAGACCGATAAATTCTTTGACCTGGGAGATGATTACCTCCAGGAAATACTGGTTTTTGCAAAACCCATAGCCCGAGCCATGGAAAAGGCCATTGTCTGTAAAAGGGTGGGGCTTTGTGTCATTGGGTTGGAAGTGCCCCATGCCCACCTTCACCTGGTGCCCATCAGTGAGGCCAATGATATCAATTTTGTACAGGAAAAAATGAAGCTTTCACCGGAGCAGTTTACTGTTTTGCAACAGCAAATAATTTCCTATCTCTAAGTATTTCTCGTCTTGATTGCCGGGGGAACCCTAGGATCGGACAACCTTTTGCGGGTTTTTGGATACAAAATCGGCCCAACTGGCTTTCTTCCCTTTTTTCTTAGCGGGAATGAATGTTTTCTTTTTTTCGGGCAATACCCGGTGTTTTTGTAAATGATGGCAAAGCGCTACCGCCAGTGCATCCGTGGCATCGTAGTGCTTTGGTTTTTTATCCAGGGAAAAAATTGTCTGCATCATTTTCCATACCTGTTCCTTATTTGCGTTACCATTACCGGTTACGGATTGTTTTACTTTCTTGGGTGAGTATTCCGTAACGGTTAGGTTGGACTGCATGGCCGCGGCTATGGCAACTCCCTGTGCACGCCCCAATTTGAGCATGCTTTGCACATTCTTTCCAAAAAATGGCGCTTCAATCGCAAATTCCCCCGGTTTGTATTTCAGGATCAGGCCGCAGACCGTTTCGTGGATCAATTGGAGGCGTTTGTAAATATCCTTTTGGGCACCGGGTTTTAAGGCCCCCAGTTCCAGCACAGTCACCTGGTGACCCGATACGGCAATCACACCATAACCCATCACCACTGTACCGGGATCGATACCGAGTATTATTTTTTCAGGCTTTTGCAAGGGGCTTGTATTTTTACTGATAATGAAGTGGGGCAAAAATATCAAAATCTTTCTCAAGTATGTGTTGGGGCCGCTCCTGTTCCTATGGTTATCCTGGTCCATTTACCACCAAATCCGTCAGCAACCCAATCTCTACCTTTCCTGGGCGAGGATCAGGGAATCCATCCATAGTCCTGCCATTTACCAATTGATCGCTGCAGTGGGTTTAATGGTGGTCAACTGGTCACTGGAGACACGCAAATGGCAATTGGCAGTCAGACAGGTGCAGCATATCTCATTCTGGCAAGGGTTTAAAGCCATCCTTTCCGGGGTTTCTTTTTCCGTAACCACTCCTAATCGTACCGGAGAGTACCTGGGCCGGGTATTGTATATGGAGGAAGGGAACCGGCTGCGGACCATTTCCCTGACGATTCTATGCAGCCTAAGTCAATTGCTGATTACCCTACTGGCAGGAATCATAGGTCTGCTTTACTTGTGGAACCGGATATTAGGCCAGGCCGGTTCCAGTGACTGGTCATCCATTGGTCTGCAGGTTTTGCTGTTTGGATCCCTGGCTGCCCTTGTTATTTTAACACTTTTTTATTTTCGGGTATCCCTCTTTGCGCGTTGGATAGAAAAGCTGTCAAGGAAGGAAAAATTCGCCTTTCTGGTAGTGGAACTGGGGTCATTAAATGCAACTATCCTTTGGCGATTGTTGTCATTATCCACCATACGGTACGGGGTATTTATCCTACAGTACTACCTGCTTTTTGATTTTTTTGGAGTGGAGGTAAACTTTGCGGAAACGCTTTTTTCCACCAGCCTGGTCTTCCTGGTTTTGGCCATTATTCCCGGATTTGCCCTGGCCGACCTGGGGATCAGGGGGGAAGTGAACCTGAAAGTGTTGGGTTTATACAGCGCAAACGCCATTGGGATCGGGTTTACAGCCGTTACTGTATGGTTCATAAATTTAATAATACCCGCATTGGCTGGTAGTTTATTAATTTTAGGCATTAAATTCTTTGGCAGGAGACCATCTAAACCGGAAGGCAAATGAATGGAATGAAGTATATATTATTGGCGGTTTTTTGTTTGGCCCTTTTTTCCTTTGAAAAGCGGCAGCCGACTAATGACAGCAACTGCGGCATGAAGAACAATGCTTTTAAAGGCGGGGAGGAAGTGACCTTTACCGTGTATTATGCCGTGGCTGGTATCTATGTCAATGCCGGCACCGCCGTTTTTTCCTCCACCCTGGAAACCCTCAACAACCGCCCGGTTTACCATATCATTGGCGACGGAAAGACTAACAGCTCCTATGATTGGGTGTACAAAGTGCGTGATAAATATGAAACCTATGTGGACACGGCCACCCTTCAACCGCTGAAGTTTATCAGGAATGTAAATGAAGGAGGGTTCAAGAAATATGAGAACATCAGTTTCAACAGAAACGCGAATACGGCCATTACCACCGACGGGGTATTTAAAGTACCTGATTGTGTGCAGGATGTTTTGAGCGCGGTTTATTACTCCCGGAGTATTGATTTCAACAAGTTCAGGGTGGATGATAAGATCACCTTCCCGATGTTCCTCGATAACCAGGTGTACAATATGTATATCCGCTACCTGGGTAAAGAAGAGGTAAAGACAAAATATGGCAAATTCAGGGCCATCAAGTTCAAACCCCTGTTGCTGGAAGGAACCATTTTTAAAGGCGGGGAAAGTATGACCGTATGGGTAAGTGATGATGCCAACCATATCCCCTTACGGATCGAAAGCCCGATTGTGGTGGGAAAAGTGAAGATCGACATGATGGGGTACAAGAACCTTCGTCATCCCCTAACTTCTCTCATCAGACGTAAATAAGAAAGTGGCATAAGGAGTTTCATCTCTAATTTGATCCATCCCTTCTCTCCCGTTAATTACAGGTCGGCGATCTTTAAGAAGTCCTTTGGCCGGATGCCTTTCTCGGTGTATTCCAGTGTGCAACATTCCTGCTGGGCATCATGCTCAAAACAGAGGATATAGTCATTGTCAACGGCCTCTTTCAGAAATGCCTTTTTTTCCTGAAGGGTGGTAAGGGGGAACATGTCATAAGCCATCACATAGGGAATGGGGATATGCCCGTGCGAAGGAAGCAGGTCGGCCATGTACACGATCTTTCTTCCCTTGTATTGTATAACCGGCAACATCATGGCATCGGTATGCCCATATACAAATTTTACGGAGATGGACTCGGTAAAAGGAGTATCCCCGGTGCTGGTCTTGTCCAAAAATTTCAGTTGCCCGCTTTCCTGAATGGGCAGGATATTCTCTTTCAGAAAGGATGCCTTTTCCCGGTCATTGGGTTTTACCGCCCATTCCCAATGGGCCGCATTGCTCCAATAAGTGGCATTGGGAAAAGCTGGTATCAGTTTATCTCCCTGTCGGATGATCGATCCACCACAATGGTCAAAATGGAGGTGGGTGAGAAATACATCGGTGATGTCCGGGAAACCAAACCCAAGTTTTTGGAGGGATGATTGCAGGGTGTCTTGCCCATGCAGGTAATAATGACGAAAGAATTTTTCATCCTGTTTATCCCCGATTCCATTATCCACCAGAATCAGCCGGTTGCCATCCTCAATTAGCAGGCAACGAAGCGCCCAGGTGCACATATTATTTTCATCGGCGGGATTGATCTTGTTCCACATGCTTTTTGGCACCACGCCAAACATGGCGCCGCCATCAAGTTTAAAAAGACCGGTTTCTACTGCATACACTTTCATGACTGCAAGTTAGTTCATCTCAAATGAATGATTTTTTCTTGCTCCGGGCCGAAGTAAAGAGAAGGAAGATCAGTCCGAGGGCAAAGAACACGATCAGGGCCAGAATCGAATTTCGCATACCACCATGATGTTCTGTCAACCCCTCAATTAATCCAAAGCTAAACAACCCGATCACAATGGCCAGTTTCTCGGTAATATCATAAAAGCTAAAGAAAGAGGCCGTATCTTTTGTTTCAGGCATCAGCTTGGAATAGGTTGAGCGGCTTAATGATTGGGTGCCACCCATGACCAGTCCCACGAGGGCGGCCAGTATGTAGAAATGCACTTCTGTCTGGATATAATACCCGGCCACGCAAACCCCGATCCATAGCAAAACTGCGGCGATCAGTACATTGAGGTTGCCCCATCTTGCCGAAAGGCGGGCCATACCCATGGCCCCCACGATGGCTACGAGTTGAATGATGACGGCGGTAATGATCAGTTTGGTGTCCTCAAGTTTGAGGATTTTGATTCCAAAATCAATGGCCACCAGCATGACGGTTTGTACGCCCATGCTGTAAAAAAAGAAGGAGGTAAGAAAACGCTTCAGCGATGGCATGTGACGGAGCTGGTTCCAAACCAGTTTGAGTTCATGAAACCCGTTTACGAGTATATGTTTCCGGGCCTTTCGTTCCTGCAGTGATGGGGCTGGCATACGCCTGAAAGTGATTTGCGCAAAGCCAACCCACCAGAGACCAACCAGTAAAAAGGTAAGCTTGAGCGGGAGTTTTTTGTCTCCATCAGACATGAACAGCACCAGGGCAAAGCCGATCATTTGCATGATTACACTGCCAATATAACCCATGGTGTACCCTTTGGCGGAGATGCGGTCCATGTCCCTTTCGGCGGCAATATCGGGAAGATAGGAATTGTAAAATACCTGGCTGCCATAGAAACCGATGCCAGCCATCATGAAGCACATCAACCCCAGGGTAACATGATCACCATCAAAAAAATAAAGCAGGGAGCAGCTCAGGGCCCCCAGGTAGCAGAAAAACTGCATGAATTGCTTCTTGTTCCCTTTATAGTCGGCTATGGAGGAGAGGATCGGGGACATCAATACCACCAGTAAAAACCCAAAGGACAGAACATAATCCTTTAATTCCGTATTCACAAAATTCCTGCCCAGGAATGGAACCCCGTTTGGGAAATTGTCTTTGGCGGTAATGGCTGCATAGTATGCCGGGAAAAAGGTGGTGGTGATTACCAGGTTGTACACCGAGTTGGCCCAATCGTACATGGCCCAGGCGTTAACTACTTTTTTCGGAGCCGTCTGCATCGTTAGTTGGTTTGCCACAATTTAGGGAAAAATGCATGACAAAGGGATTATTTAGGGATCACGCCGGCAATGATCAAAATGATCAGGGCAATCCCTACGATGATCCGGTAATATCCAAATAGCCGGAACCCGTGTTTTTGAAGAAAACCGATAAAGAATTTGATGGCCAGGATTGCGACGATAAAGGCCACCAGGTTGCCGATGGCGAGTAATTTGATGTGTTCGTTTGTAAAGGAAGAATAGCCCTTTAATAATTTGTATCCGGTGGCGGCGGCCATGGTGGGAACGGCCAGGAAGAACGAAAATTCGGCGGCCAGTTTACGGGTAAGACCTTGCTGCATGCCACCGATGATAGAGGCTGCGCTTCGGCTCACCCCGGGTATCATGGCCAGGCATTGCCAGATACCGATCAGGAACCCTTTTTTATAGGTAATACCTTCTTCTTCATGGATCACCGGGTTTTTGAAATAATCATCAATAACCAATAGGATAACCCCACCCAGCAGCAGGGTAATGGCTACGGTGGTGGAGCTTTCCAGCAGGGCGTCGATCTTGTCACTGAAAATGAACCCCAACACCAGGGCGGGAATAACGGCTATGATCAGCTTCAGATAAAACTGCCAACGCCTGAAGTCAACAAATTTTTTCCAGTAAAGTACCAATACGGCCAGGATGGCCCCCAATTGAATGGCAACGGTAAACAGTTTGGTGAAGTCATTATCGGGTACACCCAATATTTTTTCGGCAATGATCATGTGGCCTGTGGAGGATACCGGCAAAAACTCGGTCAGGCCCTCCACGATGGCAATGATAACGGCTTCCAGAATGCTCATGGGTAATACCGGTTATTGTTCCGCTTGTTTGGGTTTGCGGAAGATGGCGATCACTTCAATGGCCAATCCGATCAGGATGATGATGGGCGCTATGGTCACCCTGGTTGTGCTGTAAACCTCTTCGGGCTCAAATTTGGCAGGGTCGCTCTTCCCGCCTTTCATCAGAAAGAAACCGATGGCCATCACCACTACACCGGCCAGCATCAGCAGGTAATTCTGCTTGCTGAATAAAGGGGCCATTCCGGTATCTTGTTTTTTTGCGCTCATATTGGTTTTAGGTTTGTGTTTGAATTGTTTTTAATAAAGATCATCCAGCTTCATCCGCAGGTATTTGGTAATACTCCGGAAGGTGCTCAGCACCGAAATGCCGATACCGGTAAGGATGAGGATAACAAAAAGAAGGCTCAGTTTCCCATTATCCCTGAGAACCCGCAGATCGGGAACCAGCCATTCAAAAAGCCAGATCAGTCCCACAATGGCCGCAATGGCGATCAGGGCTGCGATGGTACCGTTGAAAATGGCCTGTACATTCATGGGTTTGGAGATAAATCCACGTGTGGCCCCAACCATTTGCATGGTCTTGATCAGAAAACGGTTGCTGTACATGGCCAGGCGAATGGTATTGTCGATCAGGATGATGGACAGAATCGCAAAGAGGGAGGAAAGGATGATCAATCCGATCAGGATGAATTGCATCACCGGGCCCATTTTTTCCACCAGGGCAGCCGGGTATTCCACGCTTTGTACCAGGAGCAGGTTTTTAGACAGCTCATTTTTCAGGTTCAGCAAACTATCCTTGTTGACATATTCACTTTTTACATTGAACTCGATGGAGGCGGGGAGGGGGTTCTCGTCGATCAGTTTGTTGAAATCATCTCCCCCGTCATTCATCCATTGTTTCTTTGCCGTTTCCTTGTCAATATAGGCAACATTGCGGGTAAAGGACTTGGCTTTCAGTTGGGCCACCATCGAATCGATATCGGGCTGGCGGGCATTGTTCTGCAATAAAACCGCGATCCGGATCTCTTCTTTCAGGTGTTTCATATACCGGCTGCCGCTCAGGAAAAGCCAGCCAAAGACGCCGATCAGGAAAAGTACGATCGCCACGCCTATGATAGCCATGAAATAGGAAGGTTTACCACGTTTCAGGGATGCTTTGCCAGCTTGCGACATGCGTTCAGGGTTTGGGTTTAAACTCTTTCTCTGTTCAGGCAAAAATAGCGGATTTGAGGGTCAATTCGTAAATTTGCCCCTCCCAAAAAGCCTTTTAAACTTTCTTTTAGAATCACCCAATCAACCGGTAGCGTAGCATGGAGTACAATTTCAGAAGCCTAGAGAAAAAATGGCAGCAGGCATGGAAGGAATCAGGGGTATATAAGGTCTCCAACGAGTCTCCCAAACCCAAGTATTATGTACTGGATATGTTCCCTTATCCCAGTGGCGCCGGGTTGCATGTGGGGCACCCCCTGGGTTATATTGCCAGTGATATCTTCGCCCGGTACAAAAGACTGAAAGGGTTTAATGTGCTTCATCCCATGGGGTATGATGCTTTTGGCCTCCCCGCTGAGCAGTATGCGCTCGATCATGGGGTACACCCTGCGGTAAGCACCGAGGCCAATATTGCCAATTTCAGAAAGCAACTGGATAATATCGGTTTTTGTTTTGACTGGGACCGGGAGGTTCGCACCTGTGATGCTTCTTACTACAAATGGACCCAATGGATCTTCTTGGAATTGTTTCACAGCTATTTTGACCAAACCCAACAGAAAGCCAGACCAATCCGGCACCTGGAAGAGGAATTTGAAAGCCAGGGTTCGGCCGGAGTTCATGGCTCCAGGGCTCTCCGCTCCTTCACCGCCGACGATTGGAAAGGATTTGATGAAAAGACCCGGATGGACATCCTCATGAATTACCGGCTGGCCTATTGTGGATATGGGGAGGTTAACTGGTGCGAGGCCCTTGGGACTGTTTTGGCCAATGATGAAGTGGTGAATGGCGTGAGTGAAAGAGGGGGGCATCCCGTGGTCAAGAAAAAACTCAGGCAATGGTACCTGCGTATCACAGAATATGCCGACCGGTTGCTGGAAGGGTTGGAACGGATCGAGTTTAGCGAGGCCATGAAAGAAATGCAAAGCAACTGGATCGGGAAAAGCAGTGGCGCGGAGATTAGTTTTGATATTGAAAGCCCCTCTGGGGAATTGATACCCCTTACAGTTTATACCACGCGTCCGGATACCATCTTTGGGGTGGACTTCATGGTAGTGGCCCCTGAGTTGGATATCGTGGAAAAAATAACCACAGCCGACCAAAAAAAGCCGGTGGAGGAATACCTGACCTATGTAAAGAGCCGTAGCGAAAGGGAACGCATGGCGGAGAAGAAGATCACCGGCGTATTTACCGGGGCCTATGCTATCAACCCGTTTGATGGCAAGAAAATACCCGTATGGATCAGCGAGTATGTCCTGGCTGGATATGGCACCGGGGCCATTATGGCCGTGCCCTGTGGCGATCAACGGGATTTCCTGTTTGCGCGTCATTTCAATATTCCCATTACCAATATCATTGGCCACCACTTCAATGAGGAAGAAGCCAATCCTACCAAGGACGCCCTGCTTGAAAACTCCGGTTTCCTGAATGGGATGCCCATGCGTGAGGCCCTGGAAAAAGTGATTGAAGAGGTAGAGAAAAAGGGGATTGGCCGTCGTAAGGTCAATTACAAGATGCGTGACGCGGCCTTTAGCCGTCAACGATACTGGGGCGAACCATTTCCCATTGTGTGGATAGACGGAACGGCCTATCCGATGAAACAATCTGAACTGCCACTTATACTGCCCACCGTTGATAAGTATGGACCTGGGCCTGAAGGAGAAGGGCCATTGGCTAATATAAAGGAGTGGATCCTCATCCCCAACCCTTCTCCACAAGTGGAGAAGGGGGCAGCAAGAGTTCCTAAATACCAAGTTAAGGATCCAATTCAATTCGAATTGGCAAAGGAACTTCGCAGAGGGCATACGGATTCAGAGAAGAAGCTCTGGGAGTTATTAAGAAATTCAAATTTGGGGGTCAAGTTTCGCCGTCAACATCCTATAGATGCCTATATCGTTGATTTTGTTTCCTTACAGGAGAGACTAATTGTGGAGGTAGATGGGGGGTACCATGATAATCCCGATCAAATAGAATACGACAAGGAAAGGACCAGGGTATTAAATGAAATTGGATTTGAGGTAATCAGGTTTACAAATGAAGAGGTACTCAACGACCCGTACAAGGTAAAAGATAAGATTAATGCTAAAATAAACCGAATGGAGGACACTCCCCCTCTCCCCATCGGGGAGAGGGGGCAGGGGGTGAGGGAATCATCCACCATGCCGGGATATGCTGGTTCCTCCTGGTATTTTCTCCGGTATATGGACCCACACAATGAACATGAATTTTGTTCCAGGCAAGTTTCGGATTACTGGGGACAGGTTGACCTGTACATCGGCGGTACCGAACACGCTGTGGGGCATTTGCTGTACAGCCGTATGTGGACCAAAGTACTGTTTGACCTTGGCCATATCGGGCATGATGAGCCTTATAAAAAACTGGTAAACCAGGGTATGATCCAGGGTAGCAGCCGTTTTGTTTACCGCGTAAGAGGTACCAATCAATTTGTTTCTGCCGGATTAAAAGATCAATATGAAACAGATGCCCTGCATGTAGATGTGAATATGGTGGATGGATATGAATTGGATACCGAAGCCTTTAAGAAATGGCGGAATGGGGAATATTCCCAGGCCACTTTTATTCTTGAAGAAGGTAAATACCTCTGTGGTTCTGAGGTAGAGAAAATGTCGAAGTCGAAATTCAACACCGTCAATCCCGATGACCTGGTACAACGCTATGGCGCCGATACCTTCCGGATGTATGAAATGTTCCTGGGCCCGGTAGAGATCAGCAAGCCCTGGGATACTAAGGGTATTGAAGGGGTCCACCGCTTCCTGAAGAAATTCTGGCGGCTTTTTGCCACCGAAGAAAAAGGCTGGATCGTGAAAGATGAAAGCCCCACCCAGGAGGAATTAAAAGTATTACACAAAGCCATCCGCAAGATCGAGGAGGATACCGAGCGATTCAGCTTTAATACGGCCGTCAGCGCTTTCATGATCGCGACCAATGAATTGTCTGACCTGGATTGCCATAAAAAATCCATCCTGGAACCCCTGGTCATACTATTAACGCCCTACGCGCCACATATCTGTGAAGAGTTATGGCACCAAATGGGCAATACGGGTACAGTACTGGATGCGGTCTTCCCGGTATTTGAAGAGAAGTATGTAAAAGAATCATCCAAAGCCTATCCCATAGCCATTAATGGAAAGACCCGTACGGAAATGACCATTGCCCTGGATGCCACCCCTCAACAGGTGGAAGCCCTGGTGCTGGCCAATGAAGTGGTTCAAAAATGGCTGGAAGGGAAAGCGCCAAAGAAAGTGATCTTCGTGAAAGGCAAGATGGTAAATGTGGTGGTCTGATAAATTATTCAGTCCTGCCCGCCAGCATTTCCTCAATAAAATCGGTGACCTTATATCGCTTCAATATCTCCTTTGAAAGCGAAGCGGCCCCATTGATCATACCCAGACAGCCCGGCTGGTTGCAAAGACATTGAAAAGGCTGGGCCATATCCCATTCAGTTGACGGATAAAAGAAGGTAAACTCATCACCCGGTTGTATTGGCTGCAGGGCCGTCAATTCCATCGTGGTGGTATTGAAAAATACATTGGGGTTACAACTGTGGTTGATGTATTGAAGGTATTGGGGCAAAAGAGTAATGTGCTTACTGATCCCAATTTGCACCGTGAGATAAGAAGGGTTCTTGGATACATACGATGCACCAAAAGGACTTATAAGGTCACCGGGTTTAAATTCCTTTAAGGCATGAAGTGATTTGCTGCCGGAGACAGTGGACTCTATCACTTCACAAAAATCATTGGTAAAAACGGAATGGAAAGGTTGTGGGTTCGATGCGGGATTCAGCATATAGATGTTGGGTTAGTTATAATTTAAATGAATTTATATAGAATAGGGCGGTATAAAAAAACTATTTATTCCCATTTTTAAAAGATTAAACTAACTATCGTTATTTAAAAGCCATTACTTATTTTTCGTCATATAATATTTTCATGCGCTTTGATTTCAATTTCTATTCCTCTTTACTCCTGGTATTTTTCATCCACGGGTTGGTTTATGCCGCCATTGTATGGCGCAAAGGGGTGATACGGGGTTCCCGGCCTGAGGGTTGGTTGGCCCTGTTTTTATTGCTGGCACAATTGATCATTTTCCCCTGGATGGTGGGTTTTGCCGGCTGGTATGATAACCAACCCTATCGGGATATTCTTTTCTACCTCCCTTGTCAGCAGTTGTTTTTGATTGGCCCGGTGGTCTATTTTTATGTTCAAAGCCTGCTTAACCCGGGTTTTTCATTTCAACGAAAGGATTTCATCCATTTTCTTCCGGCTTTTTTATACGGGTTGTTTTCCCTGGTGGTCTTTTTAACCGATAAAGTCGTGCTTCAACGGTATTACTTCCTGGCCGATGGCAGGGACCCTGATTTTGACACCTGGTATCAGCTTGCCGGGTATTTTTCCATATTCCTCTATTTTGGCCTTTCTATCCGGTATTACCGGTTTTACCGGCGAATGATTGTGCAGGTGGTCAGTTTTGCCGATACCCTGCTTTTTCGCTGGGTCAACCGTTTTTTGCTGGCTGTCCTACTGATCCTTTTGTCGAGGGCCGTCCTTTATATTCTTGACCTGGTATGGGGTTATGGTTATGCCGATACCTGGTGGTATTTTCTGGCTTTTGCGCTGATCGCCTATTATATTGCCATTACCGGGTATTCCAATTCCGTTGAATCCAGGATAGCGTTTCGGTACAATTTGCTGGAGGAGAAAAAGGTCTTTTTGCTCGCTGGCCCTCATACCCCGGTGGAAGAGGTGGAAGAGATTGAAATCCTTGAACCCGGCCCGGGCTTATCTTCTTCCAACAATGAGCCGACCCGGGTTTGGGTCGAAAGGGTAAAGGAGGCGATAGAGAACGGAAAGGTGTATGAAGACCCCGAACTGACCCTCACCCAATTTGCCAGGCAATTGGGAACCAACCCATCCTTTCTTTCGAGGGTCATCAATCAGGGCCTGGGTTTATCCTTTAATGATTTTATAAACCAATACCGGGTGGCCGCCGTAAAGCAAAGACTGGACGAAAAGGAACACCATCGTCAAACCTTATTGTCCATTGCCTATGAATGTGGGTTCAATTCCAAGGCCACATTTAACCGGGCTTTTCGGAAACATACCGGGAAATCGCCCAGCGATTATGCCCGCGAACTTTCCTGACCAGTCATTTTCCATGATTATTGTCCGGCGATACCAGGAACCGGTTTTACCAGTTTAATGGCGGCGCTGGTTTGTTCGGTGCTTGTCAACATGGCTTCATACCGGTGATGGTTTACAAAAGCAACCATGTAGGAGGTATTGGGAGGGATTTCGCCCAGGTTCTCCGCTACCATCACAAGCTCATTGGTTCCTGCCAGATCCGACACCGCAAGTTTGATGGTATGGGCAACAGCCGTGAGACGAACATGTTCAAATACCAGGCGATCATTTAGAAAAAGAGAGATGGAGTCCCCATCGATCTGCGCATTGTCGTAGAACCTGAGTTCAATGCTGTCTCCAACCACGGGTATTTCGAGGGTATATTCTTTTTTGCGAGCCGTGTATTTTTCCTGAATGGTTTGTACCGGTGCAGCCGGTTTGATTACCACTGGTTCGGGTTTGGGAGTGGGAATAGGAGTTGGGGCGGTTTCCCTAATTACCTGAGGCGCCTGCCTCGGGGCCGGGTTTACAGGTACATTCACCGGGGTGGCCAGGGCGATGGCCGAAATACTGTCAATGATCCAGGGATCGTTGGCCCCAACGGTATAGTTTTCGATCACATAATCCCATTCATCAGTGAAAACCGGCCCATCGGCTTTATTTAGGTGTACCTCGCCCCGTTGCTTTTCCGGATCCTCTTTATCAACCACTTTTCCATCCAGCATCATGCGCCCATCTCCAGGGCAGTTAAAATCGGCCCTTGCCAGGTTGGGAGTATGACCCGCCCTGGCCAAAAGTCCACGACCGGTTCTTTCCTCCACCAGTTGGTCATCCCACCAGATCGTTTCATTGGTATTGGCATCAAAATAACCTTTGATGGTGTATCGCCTGTATTGCGTGGGAGAAGTATAGTAATACGAGGTCCCGGTTAAACTGTCGCCTTGCTGTATAATTTTAACTTCCACAGTTTGCCGGTTGATCTTTCCCTTCCATACACCCGTTACCATTTGGGAGAACAGGGATGGTAGGGAGAACAGCAAAGCCAGGAGGGTGAGGGATGGTCTTTTCATTCTGTTGATTTACGAACGGGGACATTGTCAAACGTCTCCGGGGACGGATTATTTTTTAATGATTTGCCAAAAATGGTGCCATCCATCCCATACCCGGGGCTACCTTTATCCCATGAAAAAATACCTTTTTTCCAAGCTCCTCATTTTGATGGGATTGGGTGTAACCCAGGCCCAAGGCGAATTGAATATTATGACCTTTAATATTCGCCTGAATGTAGCTTCCGACAGCCTGAATGCCTGGCCCTACCGGAAAGACCAGGTGGCTTCCCAGGTTCTTTTTCATGATACCCATATTCTGGGTGTACAGGAAGCCCTGCATGAGCAGATGACCGATCTGGCTACCCGCTTACCAGGATTCAAATATGTTGGTGTGGGCAGGGATGATGGAAAAACCAAAGGGGAGTACTCTGCTATTTTTTATGATACGGCAAGACTGCAGGTTCTAACCAGCGGCACTTTCTGGTTGTCACTTACCCCCGAAGTCCCCGGAAGCAAAAGCTGGGATGCCGCCATAACCCGTATTGTTACCTGGGGGCAATTTAAAGACCGGAAGACACGGAAGGTCTTCTATGTTTTCAATACCCATTTTGACCATATCGGAAAACAGGCCAGGGCTGAAAGCGCCAAACTGATCCTGGAAAGAATAAGGTCATACACCGGAAACCTGCCGGTTATTCTCACCGGAGATTTTAATTCAAAACCCGATGACCTTCCGATTCAAACCATCACCGACCCATCAAGCCAGTACAGGTTATATGATACCAAAACACTGTCGGTTACTCCGCATTATGGTCCCCAGGGTACATTTAATGGATTTGGCCCCAGGGAAGTGGACAACCAGCCCATCGATTTTATTTTTGTCAGGAAAGGAATAAAGGTGTTGAAGCATGCGACGCTTTCTCAAACCTGGAACGGACGGTTTTCTTCGGATCATTTTCCGGTATGGACGAGGATACTGATGTAGAAACAATGTGACTGCAGGTATTTTTCATGCAGCTAAAAGCTTTAGCTTTACAGGATAAATGTCCAACCCCAATCTTCAACATAACAAGGAGTTTCTCTCGGCGGCCGATAAGGAGTTTGAAAATAATATCCGGCCGGCGGCGATCGCTGATTTTTCGGGGCAGGAACAAGCCATTGATAACCTTCGCATTTTTATACAGGCTGCCAAACAACGGGGTGAGGCATTGGACCATATCCTGTTTCATGGTCCGCCCGGTTTGGGAAAGACCACCCTCTCCAGGATCGTCGCCAATGAATTGGGGGTGAATATTAAGGAAACATCTGGGCCTGTGATCGAGAAACCCGGTGACCTCGCGGGATTGCTCACTAGCCTGGAGCCACAGGATGTATTATTCATTGACGAGATACACCGGCTAAGTACCGTGGTGGAAGAATACCTCTATTCGGCCATGGAGGATTACCGCATCGACATCATGATCGAATCGGGACCCAATGCCCGGAGCATACAGATCAATCTTCACCCGTTTACCCTAATTGGCGCAACCACCCGGAGTGGATTGCTGACTGCCCCGCTATTGTCAAGGTTTGCCATCAAATCAAGGCTGGAGTATTATAATGCGGATACCCTGCAGCGGATCGTCAAACGTTCCGCCGGCATCCTGAATGCCAGCATCACATCGGATGCCTGTGGGGAGATCTCCCGCCGCAGCCGGGGTACTCCCCGTATTGCCAATGGCCTGCTACGCCGTGTCCGCGATTTTGCCCAGGTACTCAACCAGGGAAAGATCGACCTTGCCATCACCCAGCATGCCCTTCGGGCATTGAACGTGGATGAGCATGGCCTGGATGATATGGACAACCGCATCCTTCGCACCATCATCGATAAATTCAAAGGGGGGCCAGTAGGGATCACCACCATTGCCACCGCGGTAGGGGAAGAAGCCGGTACCCTGGAAGAAGTGTATGAACCCTTTTTGATACAGGAAGGGTTTCTCCAGCGTACGCCACGCGGACGCGAAGCCACGGCCAAAGCCTATGAACATCTGGGCAAGAAAAAAAGCAGGGGATCAGAGTTATTCGATTAGTCGATATGCACCACCAGCCTGAACCCGTTTCCGTGAATGTTCACGATCTCGATCTTGGGATCATTCTTCAGGTATTTACGAAGTTTGGCTATGTACACATCCATACTCCGGCCATTGAAATAGGTGTCGGAGCCCCATATCTTTTTCAGGGCCTGCTCACGGGGTAACAGGTCATTTACATGATCAGCCAGCATTTTCAACAACTCGTTTTCCTTGGGGGAAAGGGTTTGGGTAATGCCATCATGGGAAAGCTCGCGGAGCTTGGGATTGAAATGGTAGGAAGCCAGGTCATACTCCTTGTTCTCATTTTCCTTGTTCACTTCCTCATTGCGTTTGAGGATGGCTTTGATCTTGAGCAGGAGGACTTCGCTATCAAACGGTTTTGTGATATAATCGTCGGCACCCAGCTTATATCCCTGGATGATATCCTCTTTCATGGTTTTCGCGCTCAGGAAGAACAGGGGAATATCGGGATCAACATCCCGGATTTCTTCCGCCAGGGTAAACCCATCCATATTAGGCATCATGACATCGAGCAGGCAGAGGTCAAACTTCTCCCGTTGAAAAGCAGCCAGACCCAAGCGGCCATCCCTTTCCAGGGTTACATCATAATCATTCAATTCCAGGTAATTCTTCAGAACACTGCCGAGGTTTGGATCGTCTTCGCACAAGAGAATGCGTGGTTTTTTTCCTTCCATTTGCTTGGTTTTTATCAGTTGTACAAATAAAAGTAAATCATTTGCCATTATCCCCCTAACCCGTCTAATTTTTTGTTAAGAACTTGGGGGGAGGGGGGGTGAATGGTGAATGGTGAATAGGTGAATAGGTGAATGGTGAATAGGTGAATGGTGAATAAGTGAATGGTCAATAGTTGAATAGGTGGACGGTAATATTCACTTATTCACCTATTCGCCATTCCCCCGAATTCACTATCTTTCTCCGCAAACCAGACTTATGTCCGACCATACGAAATTTCAGGAAGCCATACAGGCAGGCTACACATTCAAAGGTGAATCGGTTATCCTGGGTACAGGAATTGTAGCCGGGGAGGCGGTTTCAGGCGCTACGGTTAAACTGGCCCTTAAAACCCTGAACCGGCACGGGCTGATCGCGGGTGCCACCGGTACCGGAAAAACCAAGACCCTCCAGGTGATCACCGAGGCCCTGAGCGACGCCAGCATCCCGGTGGTACTCATGGATATCAAAGGCGACCTGAGCGGGATAGCCGCCCCGGGTGTCGTAAATGAGAAGATCACGGAACGTTGCCAAAAGATCGGCATTGAATATAAACCCACCGGTTTCCCGGTTGACCTGTTTACCCTCAGTCATGAAAAAGGGGTTAGGTTAAGGGCTACCGTAAGCGAATTTGGCCCTGTACTGCTTTCCAAAATACTGGGGTTAAATGATACCCAGGGCGGACTGGTGGCCATGATCTTCAAGTACTGCGACGATCACCAATTACCTCTGCTCGACCTGAAGGATTTTATTAAAGTCCTTCAGTTTGTCAGCGATGAAGGAAAATCTGAACTGGAGAAGACCTATGGAAAGATCTCTACCACTTCCACGGGCACCATACTCCGCAAAGTGATCGAACTTCAGCAGCAAGGGGCGGATATATTCTTTGGGGAAAGAAGTTTTGAGGTCGAGGACCTGATGCGGATCAGTGAGGATGGTCGCGGAATGGTCTCTATTATCCGGGTGACCGACCTGCAGGACAGACCCAAACTATTTTCCACCTTTATGCTCCAATTGCTGGCCGAGCTTTATGCATCCAGTCCGGAAGAGGGTGATCTTGAAAAACCCAAACTGGTCCTGTTTGTTGACGAGGCCCACCTGATCTTTCAGGAGGCCAGTGAAGTGCTGCTCCAGCAAATAGAGACCGTGATCAAACTGATCCGCTCCAAAGGGATCGGCATTTTCTTCTGTACCCAAAACCCCATGGATGTACCCCCATCGGTACTGGCCCAGTTGGGATTGAAAGTGCAACATGCCTTACGCGCCTTTACGGCTGCCGACCGCAAAGCCATCAAACAAACCGCCGAAAACTATCCCCTGTCTGATTTTTATAAAACAGAAGAAGTATTGACCCAACTGGGTATCGGCGAGGCGCTGATCACGGCCCTGAACGAAAAAGGGATACCAACCCCACTTGTCCATACCTTGTTATGTCCGCCCCGGAGCCGGATGGACATCCTCTCGGAAATGGAGATCGATGCCATTGTGACCAAATCCAAACTGGCTGCGAAATACAATACTGCCGTTGACAGCCATAGCGCGTATGAAATTCTCACCGAGAAACTAAAGGCCGCAGAGGAAAGGACCAAAGAACTGGAGGAAGAAGAGAAGCAGGAAAAAGAAGCAAAGAAACCAGGACGAAGCCGGCAGGAAAAAGGGTTTTTTGATGACCCCGTGGTTAAAAGTGTGGCCCGTACTGCCGGTAACACGATTGTAAGGTCACTGCTGGGTGCGCTGGGTATCGGGGGCAGGCGAAGAAAACTATTCTAACTGCTATTAACTCTTAGCTGTTACTATTACATTGCCTTCTTCATCAATTTGCAGTTTACCTTCCGAATGAAGGAAATGGATCATTTCCAGGTATCGTTCCTTTTTAATGGAATTGAATTTTTGTTGTAATTGTTTGCCATTCATCCGGCCATTACCAATCAGTTTTTTCAGGTTGTTATAAAACAGTTCTATATCCCCGGCGGTGATGGGTTTTTCTTTTTTCCGGAGACAGGTATCACAGATCCCGCAATCCTTCATATTCATATCGCCAAAATATTCGCCGATAAATCGGCTACGGCAATCGGTGGTGGTAACAAACCGTTTCATTTCCGCGATCCGTTCCCGAAACCTTTTTTCCTGTTTGGCATATCGCGCGGTATCAATTTGAAGCAGGTTGGTAGCCACCCGGTTGCGGATGAACCGCACCTGGGGTTTGTCTTTTTGGGGTGTATAGGAAATGATCCCATACCGGTGAAGGGTTTTCAGGTCTGTGATGATCTCTGTTACATCCTGTTTGAGCAATTTCACCAGCAGGTATTCAGATACATTCACCGGGTAATTATAAATGCCTTCAAAACTACGAAGCAAGGTTTTTACCAGGGGCTCCAGGAGTGGATGGTCGTTTTCAAATTGATACAACGACTCTTTGGTACAAATGAACTGAACGGTGGACGGTTTAAATACCTGTTCGGTAAAGGAAAGCCATTCATCCTGTTCCAATACCCCCAGGGCAGGAATGACTTTGCGACCCGGGAGGTTGAATTTTTTTATCAGGTCGTTTAGGTCAAAATCAAAGGTTTGTCCTTCCCCGGCACCAGAAGGCATTTGATAATAATTCCCGATGGATTCATACACTTTTTTTATCTCCTCCAGGGAAGGGTAGCGGTTACCAGCTTGTTCATCGAGGTGCGCCAGTGAGGTTTCATCGTACAATAAAACAGCATAGGCTTTTTTACCATCACGTCCGCCCCGGCCAGCCTCCTGATAATAGTTTTCAAGGCAATCGGGGATATCGGTATGAACAACCACGCGTACATCCGGTTTGTCGATGCCCATGCCAAAGGCATTGGTGCAGGCCATGATCCTGATTTCGTTGTTGATCCAGGCTTCCTGCTTTCGGGCCCGCTCCTCGCCTGAAAGACCCGCATGATAATAGTCTGCCGAAAAGCCCATTTGTTTTAATTGAGCGCTAAGGTCCTGGGTGGCTTTTCGGCTGCTGCAGTAAACAATGCCAGTGCCCGGAACTTTTTCCAGGATCTCTTTCAGTTTTGGCATTCGGGCTTCCACCTTGAAAACGCTATAGGAGAGGTTGGCCCTTTCAAAGGACTGACGGAAAATGACCTTTTTTTTGAAACCCAGGTACTGGCAAATATCTTCCTGTACTTCCGTGGTGGCCGAGGCGGTAAGGGCCAGCACCGGTATATCAGGCAGTTCCTCCCGCAATTGCGTGATCCGGAGATAAGGCGGACGAAAATCATATCCCCATTGGGAGATACAATGGGCCTCATCCACCGCTATCAGTGTGATGGGTAGGGAAGGAAGGTATTCTTTGAAAAGACGGGTTTCCAGACGTTCGGGGGAGACATACAGAAATTTGCAATTACTGTTGCCGGCGATCTTTAGGGTTTGTTCGGTATCCTTTCGGCTCATGCCAGAAAAGATGGCATAGGCGGTGATGCCTTTACGGCGAAGGTTTTCCACCTGGTCTTTCATCAGCGCGATCAGGGGGGAAATAACAAGGCATAACCCAGGTTTGGCCATACCCGGGACCTGGTAACAAAGTGATTTTCCACCTCCCGTTGGCATCAGGGCCAGCGTGTCGTTTCCTGCCAATACAGAATGGATAATGTCTTCCTGTAATGGACGAAAAGCATCATAGCCCCAGTGTTGTTTGAGGACAGTCCGTATGGGCAAATGTGCCTGGTTCATTAAGCGACTTTCTTGATAAACAGCCTGCCTGAATTTAGAGCCAAAACTACATCACTTAAACCCATTACGAGGGCGCCAAAAGTCGGGGTAAGAAAACCAAGGGCGGCAACGGGAATGGCCACAATATTATAGGCAAAGGCCCAAAAGAGGTTTTCCTTGATGGTAATATAAGTATGCTTGCCAAGTCCGAGGGCCATTGGCAGGTTATGAAGGCCTTTGTTCATCAGCACGACGTGGGCGCTTTCCACAGCTATCTGAGAGGCTTCACTGAGGGATACCCCAATCGTGGCTTTGGCCAGGGCGGGAGCGTCATTGATTCCGTCACCCACCATGGCTGTTGGAAGTTGGGCATTCAATTCCGCAACCTTGTCGAGCTTTTGCCCGGGTGTTTGTTCGGCTATTACCGTGCGTATTCCCAACTGACTGGCCAGGGCTTCACATTTTTCTTTCTTGTCACCACTCAACAGGATGGTTGTGATATTTTTCTTTTCAAAGAAAGCGACCACTGATTTTGCTTCCGGTCTGATCTCATCTTCCACATCAATCCATCCCAAAACTTCCTCGTTACGCAGGATAAACACATTATGCTGTCCATCCTTATATCCGGCCGGCAGAATTTTATAAGATCCAGCCTGGTACAGGTTTCCTTCCTTATCGCTGGCTTTCATCCCCAGGCCTTTGATCTCTTCGATCTTTGTCCAGGTCATCGGTCCGTTTACTTTCCAATGTTCAGCAATGGCTTTGGCGATTGGGTGGTTGGAATATTTTTCCAGGGAGAAAACTATCCGGCGGAATTCCTCTTCAGGAATCGAGGTATGGAAACCGGAAATGTTGAATTTACCAGTGGTGAGGGTCCCTGTTTTATCAAAAACAACCTGTTTGATATCCTTAAAATTTTCCAGACTGGTCGCGTTTCGGAACAGGATACCATTCTTAGCGGCGCGACCCAGTCCTACGGCGATGGCCGCAGGCGTGGCCAGTCCCATCGCGCAGGGACAGGCGATCACCAGCACGGCAATGCTACGCATCAGGGCCGGGGTGAATTCTTTTAGCATTACCCAGTTTACCACCAGGGTACCCAGGGCAATAGCCAGTACAGTAGGTATAAAAATCCCACTGATCTTATCGGCCAGTTTTTGCACCGGTGGTTTTTCACCCTGTGCTTTTCTTACCATGTTGATGATGCCGGAAAGCACGGTATCCTGTCCCACCGCGGTTACCTGGGCTTTAACGGTACCGTCAGTAAGGAAACTACCGCCGATCAGGGTGTCTTTTTTATTCTTATGTACCGGTGTACTCTCACCGGTTATGATGGCTTCACTCACATGGGCTTCGCCGCTTAATATTTTACAGTCAATGGGAACCTGCTCCCCGCTTTTAATCAATATCAGGTCGCCAACCCGGAGCTGGGTGTTTTCCACCGGAAAAATCTGTTCCTGGTGCTGATCATCAAAAGCGATCATATTGGCCATCACTTTCTGTGATTTGGCCAGCTTGTTCAGCGCCCGCTGGGTGGAAGCAATCGAGGCATCTTCCAGGTAATTACCCAGGAAAACCAGGGTGATGATGGTGGCGGTTGTTTCATAGAACATGTATTGTTCCGCTTGTCCGCTCAGGGTACCATAAAGGCTGTAAATAAAGGCGGCGGAGGATCCCATCGCAATAAGTACATTCATATTGGGCATGCCATTACGCAGGCTTTTATAGGCGCTTCGTCCAAAATAAAGCATGCCAACGATATACACAGGGAGGCTCAAACCCAGTTGCAACCAGGGATTCATGAGCCAATGGATATGCAAACCCGGGATCATGTGGAGCATTAATACAGCGGTGAAAGGCAGGCAAAACCAGAACCGCTGCAAATGGGTCGATAAGAAAGGTTTTCGGCTTTCCTCCTTAACGGCATCCGCCGAATGGGCTACCTTATATCCCAATCCCTCAATGCCATGGGTTATTTTTTCTTCAGAGAATGCTTCATTGGCCTCGAAGATCACATCACCGGTGGCAAAATTGACCTTCACGTTTTTCATGCCCTGTTTTTCCAGGTATTTATGGATATTGATTGCGCAGGTGTTACAATCCATTCCGTCCACTTTCCATTCCTTTACCATGATAAGCTGATTTTAATGAAATGTTGCAATTCTTGTTGCAAATTTACCCATGTTTTTGCCCCCTACCAATTCTCTGCAGTTCTATCTTGTACACAAGGTTGCAAATACAAAAATATATTTTTGCAGGATGGAAAGGACCTTTCAATTAGACGAGATCGTTTCTGTGGCAACCGGGATCCTGCCGCTTATTTCCGGCAAGGTGGTAGCCTTGCATGGGGATATGGGGGCGGGCAAAACCACCTTTGTACATGCCCTGGGCGAGGCCCTGGGTGGTGGCCAGGAGGTCAGCAGCCCCACCTTTTCCATCATTAATGAATACAATTGGGAGGGGCGGCCGGTTTACCATATTGACCTTTACCGGTTGAAGGATGAGGAAGAAGCCATGCAGGCCGGGGTGGAGGATTGTTTGTATAGTGGAAATACCTGTCTGGTGGAGTGGCCTGAGCGGGCGCCGGGTATATTTCCCCCCGGGACCATACATATTTACCTGAATGTGGTAAACAGCCAAACCAGAAAACTACTTATCAGCGGGAATTGATTATTTTTATGATCCGCCAATTCACCGGACCAATACCAACATGAGCCAGCATAAACCTCTGATCAGCACCTCCTTTAGTTATGAGACCCTGGAGGAAACCCTGGACATCAAGCCTAAAGGGGCCTCGATGCATATTGGTATCCCCCGCGAGATCGCTTTCCAGGAAAACCGTATTGCCCTTACCCCCGACGCAGTTAGCGTATTGGTGAGTAATGGTCATGAAGTGATGATCGAGCATAATGCGGGGGAAGCTTCCCATTACCGGGATAAGGATTATAGTGAGGCGGGCGCCAAGATCGTGTATGAGAGGGCTGAAGTGTTCAAAGCGCCGATTTTGGTAAAAAGCGCCCCTGTTATTGAAGAGGATCTTCCCTTGTTGCAACTCAACCAGGTGATCATTTCCCCCATTCATCTTTCGGTGCTCAAACCTGAGTTGCTGGAAAAAATGATGGAGAAGAAGATCACCGGAATTTCTTTTGAAAACCTGAAAGACGATAGCGGTACCTATCCCATTGTGCGGAGCATGAGCGAGATTGCCGGAAGCGCGGTGATGCTGATTGCCGGTCAGTACCTGAGTTCAGCCAATCATGGCAAAGGGGTATTGCTGGGAGGTATCTCGGGTATTGCACCCACCAAGGTCATCATCATTGGAGCGGGTATCGTAGGGGAATATGCGGCCCGGGCAGCCCTTGCCCTGGGTGCTTCCGTAAAAGTGTTTGATAATAGTGTGTACCGTCTCAAGCGGTTACAGAATAATGTGGGCCACCGGTTGTGGACCTCTGTTATAGAACCCCGCATGTTGGCCAAGCAACTTAAAACCTGCGAAGTGGCGGTAGGCGCCCTGGCCAGTGAAACAGGCCGGACACCCATGGTGGTTACCGAAGAAATGGTGAGTAATATGCGCCCGGGGTCCGTGATCATCGATGTTAGCATCGACCGGGGTGGTTGTTTTGAAACTTCCGAGATCACCAGTCATGGTCATCCCGTATTTCTTAAGTATGGAGTCATTCACTATTGTGTGCCCAATATACCTTCTGGTTTCTCCCGCACGGCCTCCCAGGCCATCAGCAATGTGCTGATGCCGCTATTGATGGAAGCCGGTGAAGAAGGGGGATTTGAAAAATTGATCTGGCACCAGGTACACCTGCGCAGTGGCATCTACTTGTTTAAAGGCCACCTCACCAATTTCCATTTGAGTGAACGGTTTGGGTTGAAGTTTACAGATCTGAATTTATTGATCGCCAGTCAGCGGTAGGCTTAACCACAGAGACACGGAGATAAATTTACAAATGATAAAAAATTCTAGTTGTTTAATACTTCGTGGATTCTATTGGGTTTAGTCATATTTAAGAACACAATAGAATTCATTAGCAATCAGAAATCTCTGCGCCTCTGTGTCTCTGTGGTGTATTATAATTTGTAGTTAAGGATATTTAGCCTTTCCCCGCAAAACCCAAATTCCACCTCATCATTACTACTCACCACGACTAGCCTGTCGCTGGTCAGTTCCGCAATGAGTTGATGATAAAGACTGATACCCCCGGCATCAAGGTTGGTACAGGGTTCATCCAATAATAAAACAGGTACATCCGAGTAGAAAGCCTGGGCCAGTTTAATACGTTGTTTCATTCCGCTGGAGTAATACCGGATCTGTTTATCCGCCGCTCTTTCCAGACCCACCCTTTTCAGTATCTCCTGGATGGTAATGCCTTTAATCAATGGTTTGAAAACCTGGTGAAAATGGAGAAACTCCACAGCGGTCATTTCCTCAATGACTTCGAGATAGGGGGCCGCGAGGGAGATGAGGTTAGAGGTCGGGACTCCGACCTCCGACTCCCGACTTCCGTCTTCTGACCAACTAATTCTGCCCTCATTCACGCCTACCGCTCCGCTGATTACTTGTAGCAGGGTGCTTTTACCAGATCCATTGGGTCCGGTAATGGCATAACTCTTTCCTTGTTCAAAATGGTGGCTGAGATGTCGGAATATCCAGTCGTGGTTATAGCGTTTGCCCGCATCAATCAACGATACCTTCATCGCCATTGGTTTTGGAGAACCGCTTGATGATACCGCGCTGGGAGGTGCGGATGAACTGAACGATCTCGTCTCTTTCATCGCTTACATCAAATTCCTCTTCGAGAAATTCAACGGCCTGGGTGGTGTTCATCCCTTTATTATATATGATGCGGTAAATATCAAGAATATGGTTGATCCTTTCCATGGTAAAGCCCCGGCGTTTTAACCCGATGGAATTTACCCCGGCATAGGAAAGGGGGTTGCGGGCGGCTTTGATATACGGAGGTACGTCTTTCCCTACCAGCGAACCACCGCTCAGGAAGGAATGTTGTCCAATATTGACAAACTGGTGCACAGCGCACATACCGCCAATGATCGCCCAGTCACCGATCGTAACATGCCCCGCCACCTGTGTATTGTTGCTCATGATGCAATTATTGCCAACAAAACAATCATGCGCCAGGTGACAATAGGCCATGATCAGGCAGTTATTTCCGATCATGGTTTTTTCCCGGTGCTCGGTACCACGGTTGACTGTTACAAATTCCCGGATAGTGGTATTGTCCCCAATAACAACCTGGGAGTACTCCCCCTGGTATTTTAAGTCCTGAGGAATCGCGGCAATAACCGCCCCGGGAAAAATGCGGCAGTTCTTGCCAATACGGGCCCCTTCCATGATGGTGACGTTGGAGCCAATCCATGTTCCGTCCCCAATCTCTACATCCTGGTGGATGACGGTGAAAGGGTCAACTTTTACATTGGTGGCCAAACGGGCGTTGGGGTGAATATAAGTATGAGGATGAATCATTTGTTAGCGCTTGATTTTCAAAGGACGGACAAAGTTAATTTTTAATGAATAATACCGAAGTTTTTTTGCAAATAATTGGCAATTAGGTAATTGGGGGTTGAGAAGTCAAGAGTCTGGCCTCCGTGGTTGCCCTTTAACTCCGGACTCTCGACTTCGGATCTCAAACGACCAACATTTCATACCTTTGTATCTTCTCATGCACCAACCACAGGATATATTAGCCCTCGCGTACCGGAATAATCTCATGCAGGATCAGATGGTTCTGTTGCAGGAAAAGGAACAACAGATCCCCGGTTCGGTTCAATACACCATCAAGCGGTATCACCGTCAGTCCCAATGGAGCGTGGAAGACACCGGCATGCTCGTTTATCATTACGAAAAGAATGCCGGCCAGAATAATTACCTCGAACTCCGGTTTTGTGTTTCGGGAAATGTTTATTGCCGGAAAAAGGATACCGAGTGTGACATGTGCCAGTACAGTGCCTCCAGAAACTGCATGGAGAAAGTGGATAGCGTGGATGTACTGAGTTTCCGGTTTACCCCGGCCCAACTAACCCAGTTTGTAAAACCCCGTCGGCAGGAAGGAAACCTTGGTGATGAGGTCATGGCCTTTAACCACCGCTCTTCTTTTTCCAAAACCTTACCCCTTTGTGGTAAGACCCGGATGGTGCTGGAAGGCCTGCTTAACCATACCTATTCAGATACCCTCGAGAATATTTATATCAATGCCCAAACGCAAATGCTGCTCTTGTACAGCCTCGATTGCATGCTGGGCGATAAACAGGTAGAATCCATTTCCTGCAAGTTCCTGGCCAATGAATCAGACCGGGAAAAGATCATGCGCTCCCGCGAAATCCTGTTGCAACATATCGGCGAACCCATCACCATCAAGGAACTCAGCCGCAAAGTGGCCATTAACGAATGTTACCTGAAGAAAGGGTTCAAGGAAATGTTTGGCACCACCATCTTTGATTTTTACCAAAGTCAGCGGATGGAACATGCTAAATATCTTTTATATGAAAAGGGGTTAAGCGTAACAGAAGTTTCTCTCTTATTAGGATATTCTTCCATTTCTCACTTTTCCACGGCCTTTAAAAAGCATACTGGTCTAAAGCCTTGTGAATTGTTGATCCGTTAGTTTTCCGTTTTGCGCAAACTGTTTTTCTGTTTGCGAAAACATACCGGAAAGGGATAACTGAATTTTGCGGCTCAAATTCATTATCATGCTTTCAAAACAGGTCCGCTTTTTATCCATACTCTTTGTTGTATTTTCTTTTGCCTCCGCCGCCCAACAGCCTTTTGTGGATGATTCCACCAAACCCCAAACAAAAAACCTTCCGGATATTACCATCGTGGGTCGCTACAGCCGGAGTGATTACCAGCAGATGCCGGAGATAGTGGGTACAAATATTTATGCCGGGAAAAAGAGCGCTTTGATTATCCTTGATAATGTGCAGGGCAATGTGGTTTCAAATACCATGCGACAGGTGATGGCCAAGGTTCCCGGTATTCATGTTTGGGAGAGTGACCCCAGTGGTATCCAGATTGGGATTGCCGCAAGGGGCTTAAGCCCAAACCGTAGTTGGGAATTTAACATCCGTCAGAATGGATACGATATTGCCGCCGATCCTTTTGGTTATCCCGAAGCCTATTATAACCCGCAGTTACAGGCAGTGCAACGGATAGAAGTGGTGCGTGGCCAGGGGTCACTTCAATATGGGCCCCAGTTTGGCGGGCTTGTCAATTATATTCTACGCAACGGAAGTGAAATAGAAGGGGCCCTGGAGGTTGAAACCCAGCAAACCCTGGGAAGTAACAACCTGTTTAATAGCTACAATGCCATTGGAGGTAAAAAAGGCAGGTCGCATTATTATGCATTTTTTGACCACCGCAATGGAGACGGATGGAGAAAAAACAGCCGTTTCTTCACCAATGCCGTTTATGGAACCTATACTTACCATATTGCTTCCCGCCTATCACTTTCTGCAGAGATCATGCACTCCCATATCCGTAGTCAACAGGCCGGGGGTCTGACTGACCCGCAGTTTATCCAGGATGCCCAGGAAAGTTTCAGGGCGAGAAACTGGTTTGATATAAAATGGACCACTCCCGCCCTGATCGCAAATTTTACGATCAATGAACACAGCCGGTGGAACACCAAATTGTTTGCAACCATCGGCGACCGTGGAAGCATTGGGTTTCTTCAATCCATCACCACGAAAGACAGCATTAATCCGGCAACTCTTGAGTATAATAATCGGACGGCGCAGGTGGACCATTACCGAAATTATGGACTCGAGAGCCGGTTAATCACTGATTACCGGATGGGAAAATTAAACAATAGTTTTTCAGGGGGTATCCGACTGTACACCGGCAAAACACATCGCCTTTCCAATGGCAAAGGCACAACGGAATCGGGGTACAGCATGGCCGTGGAAGGAAACTACCAGGGTGATATCGAGTTTCGTTCGGCCAATGTAGCGGCCTTTGCCGAAAATATTTTCCGGCTGAATGATAAATGGATCATAGTTCCGGGTATTCGTCTTGAATGGTTGGAGGGAGAAGCCAATGGCCGATCCGGGTATAATGGGTCCGGCGACCCGATCATATTGCAATCCATAACCCGGGCACGTAGTTTTGTACTGGCCGGGGTTGGGCTAGAGTATCATATATCTGAGCATACTGAATTTTATGGGAATATCACCCAGGCTTATCGGCCAATCCAGTTTGCCAACCTGCAGGCACCACCCACAACTGATCAGGTGGACCCTAATCTGGAAGACGCGAAAGGGTACAATATTGATTTTGGTTATCGTGGTAAATGGGAGGACTTTCTTCGGTTTGATGCCAGTCTTTTTCTTCTTCAGTATAATAACCGAATTGGTACAGTCACTGTTGCCGGAACCCCTTCCTATCGGTTGATCACGAATGTAGGTAACAGCACCAGCAAGGGTCTTGAGTCCTATATTGAGTTTAATCCGCTGCGGGCCTGGGTCAGGGGAAAGGCAGACCTGTTATTGTTTGGGTCCTATGCCTACACCCATGCCCGGTACAGTAATGATCACAAGGACGCCAGCACCAAAGGGAAAAAAGTTGAAAATGCCCCCGAGCATATTCTTCGCAGCGGGTTAACCTATAATCTGAAACCGTTTTCAGGTACCCTGCAATGGAGCTATGTGAGCGAAACTTATAGTGATGCCAACAATACCGCTACCCCCAGCGCAAACGGGAATACCGGGTTGATTCCTTCTTATTCCGTTTTAGACCTTACCCTTTCCTGTCAGATAAAAAAAGGTATTGTGGTAAAGGGAGGAATAAATAACCTGGCCGATGCCCGCTATTTTACAAGAAGGGCCGGAGGTTATCCTGGTCCCGGCTTATTACCAGCCGATGGTAGAACCTTTTTCCTTTCCCTGGCCGGAAAATTCTAAACAGTCGAATTTTCGGGAGGCTCGCGCCATCTGGGTGATGTGCTTTTTTTATCGCGCATCCCCAGATGGCGCGTTCATTTTATATGATCTTGGTCAGGTCGCCGTTTGACATTGATGTTTTAGCTGTCATTATTCTGTCAAACGATATCCCTCTCCTTTATATTGACAAATGGATGATAAAGTTTCTGATTCACCAATGAAACTTTGCCACCGCAAATAAAAAATATGAAACGTTTACCAATATGCGCCCTCGCTATTTTGCTCTTTGTTCAGGTTCAGGCGCAGGAAGACACTGCCAAAACTAAACAACTCGAGGAAGTTATCGTAACGGGGCAATACCGCCCTCAGACAGTTAAAAATTCCGTTTACCAGGTTCGCACCATTACCAGGGATAGGTTACTCAAACAAGGCGCTACCCGTTTGCAGGATGTATTGATGAGTGAACTTAATATCCGGTTTAGTCAGGATGTGGCTGCCGGTGGCTCAAACATCAGCATGTTGGGGTTAAGTGGTCAGAATGTGAAGATCCTGATCGATGGATTGCCCCTGGTTGGCAGACAGGGTACTTCAAATGAAATTGACATCAACCAGATTGATATTAATACCATTGAGCGGATCGAGATCGTGGAAGGGCCTATGTCGGTTATTTATGGCGCCGATGCCCTTGCCGGTGTAATTAATATCATCACCAAAAAATCAGGCGCAGCGAAATTCAGCGCAAATGCCAGGGTCCATGAAGAAAGCGTTGGAAAGGAGTATGGAATAAAACAGGGCATCCACAATCAATCTGTTGGAGCCAGTTTCCGCTATAAAAATTGGGATATTGGCGGGCAATTAGGTCATAATTATTTTGGAGGTTGGAAAGATACGGCTGTAGGCAGGGAATTGGTCTGGCATAAAAAGGACCAGATCCTGGGCTCCGCCTATATTGGTTGGAATAAGAACGGGTTAAATATCCGCTATCGGTTTGATGGATTGGATGAAGTGATCACCAATCCCGGAAACTTTGATTATTACCAGAGCTCTTCGGGTGATACGCTGGCACTTGACCAGGAATACCTTTCCCAACGCATGATGCACCAACTTCAGGGCAGTTATTTTGTCAACAGCGGGCTTTCCTTCCAACTTCAATCAAGCTATACCGATTATAGCCGCCAGGTGTTTTCAACCACCATCAGTCAAAAAACCGGGGCAGTCCGGTTAAACACCGCCCCAGGTTCCCAGAGCCTGATCGATTTCAAGGGATTCACTTCACGGGGTACAGCCCTGATCAAATTATCCGACCAGTGGTCAGTTCAACCCGGGTTTGATATCAACATGGAATCGGGTGAGGGAGAGCGGTTAAAAACCGGCACCAACAGCGTAAACGATTATGCGCTCTTTCTTACCTCGGAATACACACCAAATAAAAAGATCAATATCCGGCCGGGTTTCAGGTTTATTAAAAACTCCGTGTACAATGCGCCCCCCCTGGTGCCCTCGCTGAATACTAAATTCGCTCTGGGTAAAAACCTCGACCTGCGTCTGTCTTATGCACGTGGATTTCGATCCCCCTCCCTGCGTGAGCTGTATTTTAATTTCTTTGATGCCAACCACCAGATCATTGGGAACCCCGATCTCAAAGCTGAAACCTCCCATAGTTTTACCGGCTCACTGAGCTGGAGAAAAATGGAGCCTGGAAAAGTGGCCTACACCACAGTTATCGGAGGTTTTTACAATAGCGTAAAGAACCTGATCGACTATGCGGTGTCGGCTAATGACCCAAATATCTTTGAACTCACCAATGTTTCGAATAGCCGGACCGCCGGGGTCAACCTGTCATCCGTGGTAAAGTATAGGAGCCTGTCGGTAACGGCCGGTGCCTCCTATACCGGATTTTATAACGACCTGTCCGAAACCGATAAAAGCCTACCCGAGCTGCAATGGTCTCCGGAGTTCAATGCCACCATTGGGTATAAATGGGCCAAACCCGGCATTGACTTCAACCTGTTCTATAAATACACTGGTAAACGTCCATCCTATATCCAGAGTGGACCCGATATTCTTCTCACTTCACTCAAAGGATATCATTGGGCCGATATCACGCTGACAAAAACCCTTTTCAAACACCTGTCAGTTCAGGCCGGTGTTCGCAACCTCTTTGCGGTTGATCGGATCCAAAGCCGCGTGATCGGTAACGGGGTCCATTCCAATAACGGAACCCGAAGCATCGGAACCGGACGTTCCGGATTTGTCGGATTAGCCTTTGACCTATCCACCAACCATTTCAACTAATAGTAATTTAAAATAATAATCAGTTTAAAGAAATGAATAAGATACTTCTTCCTGTCCTTGCCCTGATCCTCACCCTGAGCGCCTGTCGCAAGCGAGATGCCGTATTGCCCGACAACCTTGTCAATTTTGAGATAACTACTGCCGGAATTGCCGAGCAGGAAAACAGTTTGCAGGTTAAGATCAAACTCGACCGGCAAACCACAGCAGATATTCCTGTTGTCATAACCGTGACGGAGCAAGGTCCTGTTTATGGAACTGATTATACCACCACACCGGCCGTTTCAGTAGCTACAAGTCCGGGAAACCAGCTATCAGTAACCATCCCTTCAGGAAACAATGAAGCCAGTTTTACCATTACCAAGAAAAACGGCGCCCTGTTTGATGGGGATGAAAAATTGGTGTTTGATATTTATAGCTCAGGCAACCCGATCTTAATCGGGGTTAACAAGAAACTCACCGTTTCATTCTCCGAACTCGTGGCCACTAATGCCTCTTCAACCATTGAAGGAGGCGGGGCCACTTTCCCCAATAAAGTGTTTATTGACCTCAGCGCAAACAGACAAACCCCGGTATTGCGCACCAACTGGGACCTGGGGTTTTATGCAGGAGCCGATGATTACCGCGTTATATTGAACTCTTCCTCCGCCATGATGGCCAGGATGATTGATAAGAATGACCTGAATGCCGTATCAGCCAGTGATACCCTGGGCTTTTCTCTTGATGTGGCGTTTAGTCAAACTAACCCCCTGGTGACTCAATTACCGTATATCGATTACCCGAATGGGGACCTCACCCGCACCGCCATCGCATCGATCAGTGCCAATGCCGCCGACAACAAAGTGTATATCATCAACCGGGGATTTGGCGTTGGTATCCCCGCACCGGCACGTGGATGGAAGAAGATCAGGGTGATCAGAAACGCCTCCGGCGGATATACCCTGCAATATGCAGACATCAATGCCACCAGTTTCAGTTCACTCGATATTCCCAAGAACGATGCCTACTTCTTCACCTATGCCTCTTTTGAAAACGGGAAACTGAATGTTGAGCCGGAGAAAACGAAATGGGATATTGCCTGGACTTATTTCTCCAATGCCACCAATTTCGGGGCTGGGGAGGTTCCATATCTTTTTCAGGATATCATCCTGCTTAACCGAAACACCCAATCAGCCAAGGTAATGACCGCCACCAAAGCCTTTGCAGATTTTGGCGAAGCGGATATTGCCACGCAAACTTTCTCCAGTTCGCAAACAGCTATCGGTTCCGACTGGCGGAGTGGGGGAGGCCCCGGTGTATCACCAGCCGTTCGCACAGACCGGTATTATATCATTAAAGACGGCAACAATAATTACTACAAACTTCGCTTTACCGCCCTTACCCAGAATGGAGAAAGGGGATATCCGGCTTTTGAAGTGGTACTAGTGAAGAGAGGTGGGTAAGTTTTTGGGGATGTAAGGAGATTCACCGCAGAGAACATGAGGACGCTGAGTTACGAAGAGAGTTTACCGCAAGGTCGCTAAGACACTAAATAACGCAAAGCCCTGGCGAACTTAGCATCTTAGCGACCTTGCGGTAAATCCTCTTCATTGAATATTTCCAGATATAGAAAACCCCATTCCGCAATCCGTAAGTCTTTGTCATTTCATTCTCTTTTTTTTGTAAAAAAATTGAAACGAAATGCGCAAAGGACTTTTATCGGGCATAGCCATTGCCCTCAGCGTTATTACATTAGCCCAGGTAAGCAACCGCCAGCAGATCGATAAACTCTGTGGGTGTTTTGAAGTGGATTTTAAATATGCAGAAACATTCTCCCCCGATCCCAATTATAAGTTTCATGACCGGGAGGAAATAGGCGCAACGGCAGAACTCGCCCTTCCCCTTGAAGTAAGTGATAAGAAAGTGGTCATCCAGCACCTGCTGGTGGTGTCTCCCACCACTATTGTGAAACACTGGCGGGAAGAATGGGTGTATGAAGCCACCGAGATTTGGAAATACATTGGGGAGCGCACCTGGGTAAAAGAGCCGATTCCGGCAGAAGAAGTCAAAGGCAAGTGGGTACAAACCGTGTGGGAAGTGGCCGATGAGCCGCGTTACCAGGGGTTCAGTTCCTTTGCGGAATTCAATGGCCAAATCAGTTGGCAAAACACCACCGATGCCCCATTGCCAAGAAGGGAGTACTCGGTGCGGAGCGATTATAACATCCTGCGCCGGACCAACCGCATTACCTTCACCGATACGGGCTACCTGCATGAGCAGGATAACCGGAAGATCATCCGCAAAGATGGAAAGGACCTGTTGCTTGCGGAGGAAAAGGGGTGGAATACCTATAAGAAGATCGAGGAAAAAGAATGCCAGGCCGCGAGGGATTATTGGGAAAAGAATAAAGCCTACTGGTCAGTTGTGCGGACGGTATGGTCGGAAATACTAAAAGACCGGAACAAGATCTCCCTTCGCGAGAAATTGGAGGGGAAGATGCTGCATGAATACCTGATCGCCTTAGGTAAAGAGTCAATAGAGAAAGGGTATAAACCGGAGGAGGTGAAAGGGAGAATTGCAAAGAAGATAGGTGAATTTCTATTGTGATTTTATCAATCACAGAGACACAGGGTTTTTCTTTTCTATTCTGTGTCTCTGTGGTTAACCTCATTTTTTCCCTGTCTGTAAATCAAACAGAAACTGGAAAAGGTTCACTTCCGTGGGAATCTGTAATTTTTTTCTCAACCGGTACCGGCTGATTTCCACACCCCGCACGGATATGCTCATCAATTGCGCGATCTCTTTGCTGGACAGGTTCATCCGCAGATAGGCGCATAGTTTCAATTCATGGGGTTTAAGATCCGGGTATTTTTCTTTGAGGATGACAAGAAAATCACCGTGGACCTTATTGAAATGCACGGAAAAATGTTCCCATTCATCATTCAACTTTTCTTCTTCCGACAGAATGCGGATCATTTTCTTTAACTCCGCGGCTTCGAGGGTCTCCTTCCCATGCCGGTTTAAATGCTGGAGTTCTTCCTTTAGTTTGAGGATAAACTCTTTTTTCTGAACCAGGTTCATGGTACTGGAGGCGAGTTCGGCATTTTTAAACTCGATCTCCGCTTCCAGTTTCTCATTTTTTAACTGGGCAAGCTCTTTTTCCGATTTTTCTAGTTCCAACTGGTGGAGATAAGCCATTCTTTTTTGTTCTTCCTCATACCTTGCTTTTTCTTCTTCAAAACGGCGTTCCTGTTTGCGGATATGTTTTTTCTCCTGCCATTTATAATAAAAATATGCGGCGGCGATAATCAGCAGCACATATACCACGCGGGCATAAGTGGTTTGGTACCAGGGGGGCAATACAGTAAACCGGTAAATGTTTTCCGGAGATTCGTTGTTGAGATGGCTCCTGGCCTTTATCCGGAAGGTATAAGTACCGGCCGGTAATTTTGTGTATTCCTTATCAGTCTTTCCAGACCAGGGCGACCATTCTTCATCAAACCCATCCAGTTTGTAGCTGTATTCAATGGAAGAATGTTGGGCAAAGAGTGGGGAAGAAAATTCAAAGACAAAGGAATTCCACCGGTAGGGGATCTCGATCCGGGGGGCATTGCCCATGGGTTCAAGTGAATGGGCATCGGCATAATAACCACCAAATAAAACCGAGTCTGTTTCCGCCACGGCTTTTACGGAACGTATATGGACCTGGATAGGCCGGATCCTTTCGCGGTACTTAAGGTAGTTGACATGGTAGAAGCCTCGCTCCCCTCCAACAAAAACATTTTCCGGATCAAGCGGGTACACTTGTTCAAAACCGCTCAGGATACGGCCTTTGAGTTCGGGCAGGTAGAAAAGCTGAGGCTTGGAGCCTGAGTAATCCAGTACACCCGGGCTTTTTTCATGCACAAACCAGATATTCCCTTCCTTATCTTCCTGGAGGTAACGGATACTGGTTTCCCCAAATAGTGGTTTAAAACGTTCGGAGGGAATAAACCGGTCCGTTTTGGGTTCATATTCATATACCCCTTTTTCAGTGGCCACCAGCAAGCCCTGACGGATAAAGTACACCTGGTTGTTCAGGGTGGAGGGAAGGCCATTTTTTTCCGTGTACAACCTGACGGAAGAATCGCGGGGATCGATTTTATATACACCCCGGTAAGGATGCGAGATCCAGATATAGGATTTGTCGATCACGATATACCTGGCCGAGCTATTATACGAACTCAAAGGGCCTTCATCGATATAAAGACCACCCTTTTTTTGAAAAAGATTAATGCCAAAATAGTTTCCGCCAACTATCTTTCCCTCAAAGCCAGGAAAGGAAACGGGTTTGAAATCCCAATACCCGCTTGTTCGGGTTTGAAGGATCAAACGGTCTCCTTCGATACGGTAAAAACCATCATCCCGTCCGGCAAGAAGGTCTCCATTCACAGTAGTTACCTGCCAGGTTTGTCCCCCGGCCAGGGGTCTGATCTGATTGGGGGTATAACTAAGGTCTCCGGCAGCCTGGTAAGGAACGGCGAAAATACCCGTAGAGAGACCAAAGATCAGCCGGTTTGCAAAGCTGGTGATTGAAAACCCGCCTCCGTCATTGAAAAGGGCCGGGTTGATATGGGTAACGGCATTATTATAGGCAATGTAATCGATCCCGTTATCCAATCCCATCCAGATATTCCGGTCACGATCGAGGAATAGCGCGCGCACATTGCTGTTCTGCAACCCCTCTTTTTTGGAGAACATTTCGATCACTTTTCCCTTGCCATCCGTGTGGTACATGCCATTGGTATAAGTTCCCACCAGGATATTGTTCCGGTCAAAAACGATACAGGAGGAAAAATTCTGGCTGTTATCCACCTGGGGGTGTTCCAGGCGAAAGGGTGTCAGGGTATTACCGGCGAGCAGGAACAATCCTTTTCCCGAAGTAGTGATCAGGCTGGTGTCGCCCGACAAGGGGGCGATGGAGGAGATAAACAGGTCATTGGGCAGTTTGCTCCGGTCCAGAAGGGTTTCCCATTTACCACCGGAATAGGTCAGCAGCCCTGTTTTTTCATCGTGGGCAATGACGTGTCCGGCATGAAGCCCGATAAAATTCCAGGAGGAAAGGGGAGGGTGAACCGTCATCCGGTTATTCGAATAACGGATGATTTTATAATTACTTCGGAAGAATACATCCCCTTTAAAACATACAATATCCCATACATCCGAAAAATCACGGTCAGATGGCAGAAGGAGGTCCTTAAGGGACGTGAATATCAGTTTTCCGTTTTGGTCCGGGGCATAATAACCAATCTCATCCTGCCCACCGGCATACAATCGGTTATCCTGGCCAAATTCAATCGACCGGACAATGGTCTTGTTTGGCAGGGGGTATAACTTCCAATATGTGCCATCAAAGGTCAGTACCCCTTCATTATTGGCGATGTAGATTCGACCGGATGAATCCTGCCGGATATCCCAGTTTTGGGAGCCGGCCTTATAGGTTTGCTTGGAGAAATTGATCACCTCCTTTTGGGCAATATAGGTCTGGCTGAGCAGACCATGGACGGAGGCAACCAGGATCAACAGAAGTAGGAGCTTTTTTGCCATACATCTGGGTTTTGTTCCCTCATCAGGGCTTCAGATGTAGTCCAGATGTAGGAAAATATCCTCAAATATAAGGATTTAGCATATCTGTGTAGTAGGGATGTATCCAAAAATTTGCCCCCGTATTGTTCTCGATTTAATTTCACAAATTCTGTTTAAACCCCTTTTTGGGGGTCTATTGATGTACTTAAACTGCTTGCGTATGATTGCTTATCCACTTGCTCGTTCAAGTCCCCCTGTCTGGGGGAATCCCCGCATTTTATTAGTTCAAAACAATTTGTCAAAACAGGTGACGGAATGCTTGCTGTCATTTTGTCTTATAACTCCACAAGCATACTGATTTAAAAATTGCTGTTTATGAAAATGAAATTCAAACAAGGGCTGGCTACGCTTCTGGTCCTGTTGATCAGCCTGGTGACCCTGGCACAGCAGATCACGGTCAAAGGTAAAGTGACCAGTAAGTCAGACGGCCAGCCATTGGTTGGTGCTTCTGTTCAGGTAAAAGGGGGTGGTGCGGCCACCACAACTGGTGCCGACGGATCCTTTACCCTGGCTGTTCCAAGTGCCGGAACGGTGATCGTGGTTTCTTATGTAGGTTTTGAAACAACCGAGCTGGCGGCTCCAGCCAGCGGCGAAATGGCTTTTTCACTGGCTCAAAGCGCTGGTACCACCTTAACAGATGTAGTGGTGGTTGGTTATGGTACCCAGCGTGTGACCAAAGTATCCGGGGCCATCTCCACCATTAAAAGCGGGGACATTGAAAAACTGAGACCCGTTCGTACCGAGGAAGCCCTGCAGGGCCGTGCCGCCGGTGTGAATGTGATCCAGGGTGGTTCTCCGGGTTCTAAACCAACGGTCCTGATCCGTGGTATTCCCTCATTTTCCGGAACCGATCCGGTTGTGATCGTTGACGGGGTGCCTCAAACCCTCACCGACCTGAACTCTATCAATGCCTCCGATATCGAATCGATCAACGTATTAAAAGATGCCGCTACAACGGCTATCTATGGGGTAAAAGGGGGTAATGGGGTTATTCTGGTAACCACCAAAGGTGGACGCCGGCAGGCCAAACCGGATATCAGCATCAGCAGCAACTATGGTATCCAGGAAGTCATGAACTATATAGGCGTGTTGAATGCCACGGAATATGCCGCCATGATTAATGAAGGCAGCACGGTTTCAGGTGGCGATATCATTTTCCCCGATCTGTCTGCCCTTGGTGTAGGAACCAACTGGCAAAAAGAGATCTTTGAAACCGCCCCCATGCAGTCTCACAATATCAGCCTGCGTGGTGGTGGCGACCGCATGTCCTACTTCCTGTCTGGTGGATACCTCAGCCAGGGTGGTATTGTAGGTGGTTATGACAAATCCCGTTTTAACCGGGGTAACCTTACCGCCAACCTTCAGTTTGACCTTTCCAAAAAACTGAAATTCATCATGAACACATCCGGCGTTTTGTTGGATGGAAAAGGAATTCAGGAGAACTCCTTTAATAGTATTATCGGTAGCGCCCTGAACTTTGACCCTACTGTTCCCGTGTACAATACCGTACCCAATACCGTGGGTAAATACGGTTTCAGCAACCTGCTGCTCTCTGAAATCTTCAACCCGCTGACCAAACTGGACAATACCTACAACAAGAACGTGGGTACTAAGCTCTATGGCAAGTTTGAACTTCAGTATGATATCCTGAAGAACCTGAAGGTCTCTTCCCGGTTTGGATACACCAAATACGATGGTAACTCCAAGTCTTTTACTCCCCTGGTATTTTATGGACCCAGCAACGTGGAAAATACCATGAATGCAGATGGTTCTACCGTGGCAGGAAAGCACAACAGTGTATCGCATGAAAAAACGAGCAACTTCAACTGGACCTGGGAATCTTTTGCCAACTACAATTTCTCGGTAAAAGAAGACCACCGCTTTGAAACCGTGCTTGGTTTTTCCATGGCCCGTATTTCTGGTAATGCCGCTGGTGCCAGCCGCCAGGATGTACCCTTTAACTCCTGGGAATTTGCCGACTTTAGCGCCGCTACCGGACAAAACAACGCTACAAACAGCAACGCGCTGACTGGTTATTATTATCAATATTTCCGTCGCAACCTTTCCTTCTTTGCACGGGTCAACTATGATTATAAGGATAAATACCTGGCATCGTTTACCGCCAGACGTGATGGCTCCTATGCATTTGGTACCGAGAACAAGTATGCCAACTTCTTCTCTGGTTCTGCCGGCTGGGTAGTGTCTCGCGAAAATTTCTTCCAATCCAATTTTATCGATTTCCTAAAGATCCGTGGTAGCTATGGATCAATCGGAAACGAAAACGTAGATCCCCAGTTTGTAGGAATCGTAACCGGTGGACCCAGCTATGGCTCCACAGCCAACAGCAACGGGTACACTTTTGGCGATATCTTCTACCCGGGTTCTACAGTAGGTTCTGCCGCCAATGATGCCCTGCGTTGGGAAAAACAACTTCAGGCCAACTTTGGATTTGACATGACCTTTAATGATCGCCGGTTCTCTTTGTCCGCCGATTATTTCCAGAAATCAGTAGATGGTCTTCTCTTTACCCCGTCTGCTTCCCTGTACCTGGGTACTGTGCCTATCCCTACCGCTAATATCGGTTCTACTGAAAGCAAGGGATTTGACATCACCCTGGGTTATAACAACACTTTTGGCAAGGAATTCAAAGTAAATACCTCTTTGACCTTTACAACCGCCAAGAACAAAGTAACCGCCACCAATGACGATGGTACAGCCAGGATCCTGGGTGGATATTATTTCAATGGACAGTCACAATCGGTAACTGTCTTTGAAAAAGGACAAACTCCTGGTTATTTCTATGGGTATAAAACAGATGGATTGTTCCAGACAACCGCTGATGTGGCTGGCTGGGCCTTGCAACCTGGTGCCCAACCTGGCGATATCCGGTTTGTGGATATGAACAAGGACAATGTGATCAATTCCCAGGATATGGTAAAAATAGGAGACCCCTTCCCTGATTTCACCATGGGTTGGAACCTGAACCTGGAATTCAAAGGATTTGATTTCACCGCCTTCACCTATGCTTCGGTAGGCAACGATGTGTACCGGGCTTTTGAACGCAATGCCATTTACTCGAACAAATTCAGGTCTGTTCTGGCCCGCTGGACCGGAGCCGGCAGTACCAATGATGCCCGCAATCCGCGGTATTCCTTTACCGATGCCAACAGCAATATCCGGGTATCGGACCGCTATGTGGAGGATGGTTCTTTTATAAAAATCAAGAACATCCAACTGGGCTATACTTTCCCGAAGAGCATTACCGGTAAAGTATTCAACGGTCTTCGCGTATATGCGCAAGTGAAGAATGCCTTCACTTTCACCAAATACTCCGGTTATGATCCTGAGATACCTGGCGGTATCCTTGATTCCGGGGTGGACCGTGGCGCGTATCCGCAGGCTCGCACCTATGCCTTTGGTATCGATATCAAACTTTAACTCTACAAGTGTAATGATATGAAAAGGAATAAATTTTCTTTATTGACCGCAGCCCTGGTGCTCGTGTTTACCACGTTCACCTCCTGCAAAAAATGGCTTGACTATAATCCCCATGATGATTTCCGGACTACGGAACTGGATTACCTCAAGTCTGAAAGCGACTACCGCACCATGGCGGTAAGCGTGTACACGCCCATTCAATGGCTCAATCAGGCCGTGGTGGTGGGAGAAATCGCCTCTGATAATGCCGTGAGTGGCGGAGAAAACGCGTCTGATGTTCTGGCCCTCCAGCAAATTGATGATTATACCCATACCCCCGTAAACTCCCAACTCACCGAGTTGTGGCAGGCGGCCTATGAAGGTATAAACCGCGCGAATTACATGCATCAGTATAAGGATAAGAACCTTGCCGGTGAAACCATCAGCTTTGCCGGAAAGGATGCCCTGTATGGGGAGATCTATTTCCTCCGGGCTTATTATTATTTCCACCTGGTGAAATTCTTTGGCGATGTACCCCTGTTTACTGATCGCCGCCTTTCTCTGAGCGATTCCCGTCAATTGGGTCGCGCTCCCAAGGCGGATGTATATGCAGCCATTGAAAACGACCTTACCAGTGCGATCGCGGTACTTCCCGCCGTTCAGGTTGAAAAAGGACGTATCACCAAATATGCCGCCCAGGCCTTATTGGGCAAGGTTTACCTGTATCAAAAGAAATATGACCAGGCTGCCGCCATGCTGGATAATGTGATCAACTCCAATGCCTTCAGCCTTGTTTCCAATTTTGCCTCCATCTTCCTGGTGACCGGCGAAAATGGGCCTGAGTCCGTATTTGAGATTCAATACAGCAATGGGTCCCCCTACTACAACTGGGGTGGTGTTACCCGTGGACAAGGGAACCTGTCCGTACAGCAATGTGGTATCCGCGGATTAAACGGATCACCCGATATGCCTTATGCCCCGGGATGGAGCACCAACCTGCCCACCCAAAACCTGGCAAATGCCTATACCGCTGGTGACCAACGGAAAGATGCAACCATACTGGATATTGAAGCCTACAAAGCCGCGCACCCCTCTTATAACATTACCTACCAGGTAGCGCCTTATAAGAATACCGGTTTGTACAACCAGAAGTATCATCCACGTAAAGGCCAAACTTCGGGTCAGATCGAATTGAATTACCTGAACAACTACCGCACCATCCGCTATGCCGATGTATTGCTGATGGCTGCGGAGGCTTTCAACAGGGTCACAGCCCCGAATGATGCCAAAGCACAGAACTACCTGAACCAGGTACGTCGCCGGGCCTTTGGAGATAACCTGCACGATATCACTTCTACCGGCAACGCCCTGTACGATGCGATACTGGCAGAACGCCGCCTGGAACTGGCCATGGAAGGTGACCGTTTCTTTGACCTGGTACGTACCGGCAAAGCAGCCAGTACCATCACCGGTTTTGTTGCCAATAAACATGAGGTGTTCCCCATTCCTCAACAGGAAGTGGAGATCTCCGGTTTGACCCAAAACAATGGATACTAAGCCCCACCAAAAAATGATTGTATGAGAACAATAAAAATTTTATCCGGTTTACTGATGATGCTGGCCTTCACGGTAAGCTGTAGCCGCGAGGACTTTGACGACCTTTCCATGGTCGCCACCGGCACCGCCCCGGCTAATCTGTCTGTCCTGTTTGAGATCACCCAGGACAATACGGGAAATGTGACCATCACACCCAATGGCGAAGGCGTTTCTTCCTATGAAGTGTATTATGGTGATGCTACCCTCGTTCCGGCCAAAGTGTACCCCGGTAAGAATACCACCCACCGCTATGCTGAGGGATTGTATAATGTGAAGATCGTAGCCTATGGGATCACCGGTAAAACCACCGAGTTCACCAAACAGTTGACCGTGTCTTTCCGCGCGCCGGAAAACCTGGATGTAACCACATCCATCGATGCCAATAACAATTTCAAATTAAATGTATCGGCTACCGCCACCTACGAAACCAACTTCAGGGTTTACTTTGGTGATGTGCCCAATGAAGTGCCTATTTCGTTTATCGAAGGACAAACTGTTAGCCACACCTATGCTACAGTGGGTACCTACAATGTAAAAGTAGTGGCCCTGAGTGGTGGCGCGGCTACCACCGAGCTTACCCGGAGCATTACGATCGTTGACCCGGTATTGCTGCCCCTGACCTTTGAATCTCCCACGCTGAACTACAGCTTCTCGAATTTTGACGGAGGGGATGCTTCGGTGATCGCCAACCCGCATATCGGAGGTATCAACACCAGCGCCAAAGTAGGCCGTATGATCAAAAACCCCGGACAGGTATGGGGAGGAAGCTGGATCGGTTTGAGCAACCCGATCGATTTCTCCACCAACAAGTATTTCATGATGAAAGTGTATTCTCCCCGGGTAGGCGCCAAAGTGCTGCTGAAAGTGGAGAATGCTTCAAACGGAGCTATCAGTTACGAAAAAGAAGTGACCACCACAGTAGCCAATGGCTGGGAAGACCTGGTGTTTGATTATACTGGCATCAATACTTCCAACCAGTATCATCATATCGTATTGATCTTTGAATTGGGTACAGCCGGTGACGGCAGCTCCAACTTCACTTTCTATTTTGATGATATCCGCCTGGTGGCCACACCGCCTCCGGCTATCAGCCTGCCACTTGATTTTGAGTCTTCCTCGCTGACTTATTCCTTTACCAATTTTGACGGGGGAGATGCTACAGTGATCGCCAACCCGCAAAGCAGTGGTATCAACACCAGTGCCAAGGTTGGTAGAATGATAAAGAATAATGGTCAACCTTGGGGTGGTTCCTTTATTACACTAAATGGACCGATAGACTTTACAAATAAGTATTTCCGGATGAAGGTCTATTCACCCCGTGTTGGTGCCAAAGTGTTGTTGAAAGTGGAAAATAGCGCCAACTCCGCTCAGAACTATGAGAAAGAAGTGACCACTACCGTGGCCAATGGATGGGAAGACCTGGTGTTTGACTACACGGCCATCAATACCGCCCAAAGTTATGACCGCATTGTACTCATTTTTGAATTGGGTACGGTGGGAGATGGGTCGGCCAATTTCACTTTCTATTTTGATGATATCCGGCTGGTGGCCACCCCGGCTTCCACCGATATCGCCCTGCCGCTGGATTTTGAATCGGGAACACTTACCTATTCCTTTACCAATTTTGACGGTGGGGATGCCACGGTGATTGCCAACCCGCAAAGCGGTGGTATCAATACCAGTGCAAAAGTGGGTCGTATGATCAAGAATGCGGGTCAGCCATGGGGTGGTTCCTGGATCGGTTTAACCAACCCGATCAACTTTGGAGCCGGTACTACCTTTAAGATGAAGGTGTATTCTCCCCGGGTAGGAGCTAAAGTATTGCTGAAAGTGGAAAACCAGACCAATGGAGGAATCAGCTATGAAAAAGAAGTGACCACCACCGTGGCCAATGCCTGGGAGGAACTCACTTTTGATTATAGCGGAATTAATACCGCCAATTCTTACCAGAAGATCGTATTGATCTTTGACCTGGGAACAGTAGGGGATGGATCATCCAACTTTACGTTCTACTTTGATGATATCAAACTTAACTAACTATAAACGATCAATCATGTCAAGTAAAATAAAAGCAATCGGCGCCTTGTTCCTGATGGGGGTGATCACCATCATCAGTTGCAAAAAGGACGAATATTCCTTTGGAGCGCTTACGGCACCCTCCGGCCTGGCCTTTACCACAGAGGTTGTTGGCACGAATGCTACCAACCCCGACGGGGATGGATCCGGTCAGGTGAAACTGGTGGTAAGCGCCAGCGATGCCCTCACCTACAAGATCGATTTTGGCGATGGCAATTACAAGATGATGCCCGGGGGTGAATACACCTACAAATACAACAATCCCGGAACCTTTGATTATACGATCACGGTGAATGCGATCGGTAAAGGCGGTGTTACCACCACCCTTAGCAAGCGGATCCGTGTTTTTGTCTCCTTTGAAATTCCTCAGGAGATCGTAACCGCTCTGACCAACGGAACTTCCCGCATCTGGGTAACCGACAAAGATGCCCTTGGTCATTTTGGGGTTGGTCCGTCTGACGCCTTTTCACCCATCTGGTATGCCGCTCCCCCCAATACAAGGGAAGCCTGCGCCTATGATGATGAGATCACATTTACCAAAGAGGCCAATAACCGCATCTCCATGAATGTGGACAATAAGGGAGAATCCTTCTCCATTGGCGCGGCCACAGCCTTTTATGGATTTACCGGTGGCGATGGTTGCTATGGCGGTGGTACAGGAGGCAACAAGATGTTGACCTTTATGGGGGCTACCTCCGGATCCACCAGCGCGCAATCCACCCGTATTCAGTTTATGGTACCAGGCAACGGTATCATTAACTTCGGAACTGGTGGAACCACCTACGAAATATTGTCCATTTCCAATACCCAGATGAACCTGAGAAATATTGGCGCGGATGGTAATTCCTGGTATCAGATCCTGAAGCCCAAGCCCTAACCGGTTATTGGTGGTAGGTTGTGGGTTAATATCAGCCCACAACCTACCCCCCATACTGTCTTAACTTTCTATAAAACGCTGGCTATGCGAAAACTAACTTTTTTGTTCTCGACAATTCTCTTTCTTGCCTTTGCCTGTAAGAAAAAAGGAAACGGACCTGTTGATCAGCCGCCTTCCAATCTGCAGGTTACGGCCAATGTGAGCACCGACAACAGTGGCAACGTTCAGTTTATTGCCACGGCTACCAATGCGGTTAGTTATGATTTTGGTTTTGGAAACGGGGTGTTCCAGACAGTAAGTTCGGGATCGGTTACCTATAAATATCCTGCCTCGGGCACCTATACCGTAACCGTTACGGCTCGCAATGCCAGCGGACAAACCATTTCCACTTCCATTCAGGTTACTGTTACGGTAACACTGACCCTGGCCTGGTCGGATGAGTTTGATACCCCTGGTGCGCCTAATCCGGCTAAATGGGGTTATGACCTTGGTGCCGGTGGATGGGGAAATAATGAGGTACAGTATTATACCAACAGGTTGGAGAACGCATCGGTATCCAATGGTTCTTTAAAGATTGTCCTGAAGAAAGAGAACTTCAGCGGCAGCCCTTACACATCCGCGCGACTGTTATCAAAGGATAAGTATTCATTCAAGTATGGCAAAATTGAAGCCCGCGCGAAATTACCTGCGGGTGGGGGTACCTGGCCGGCAATCTGGATGCTGGGTAGTAATATTGGTACTGTTAGCTGGCCGGCCTGTGGAGAGATAGATATTATGGAACATGTAGGGAATTTCCTGAATAAGATCTATGGCACGGTACATTATCCCGGAGCCAGTGGCGGATCAGCGATCGGTGGAAATGTAACCATCAGCAATGCCAGTACGGAATTTCATTTGTATTCTGTGGAATGGACAGCGACCTCCATCAAGTTCCAGGTAGATAATGTTACTTATTTCACATTTAATAATGCGCCAGCCCTTCCGTTCAACCAGAATTTCTTTATCATTTTGAATATCGCCATGGGAGGAAATTTTGGAGGGGCTATTGATCCGGCGTTTACGGAAGGGACTATGGAGATAGACTATGTGCGGGTTTACCAATAAACCCTGGCGAATTAACGGACACAAAGCAGCATCATGAAAAAGAATTTTCTCATCATAGGGAGCCTAATGGTCGGCATGATCACCATCCAGGTATTTACGCAGTGTAATTCTGCTACCGGTAATGGGGCCAAAGTTGAAAAGGATACCGTCAGAACCATCCTCTTTGATGATTTCTCCGGTCCGGGTCTTGACAGCACCCGCTGGAATGTAGAAGTTACCGGTATCCATGTGAACAATGAATTACAGGCCTATATCAATTCTCCGGACGTCATTCAGTTTATCGATGGTAGAAATGAAGGCGCTGAAAATGGGGCGCTGGTATTAAAGCCACAGTTTCGTCCGGGTTTTCTTACAGCGGATGGCCGCAAGTTTGATTTTGTATCCGGACGTATCAATACCCGTGGCAAGAGTGAGTTTACCTATGGAACCGCATCGGCCCGTATTAAGTTGAGTCCGGGTGTCGGTCTCTGGCCGGCCTGGTGGCTGCTGGGTACCGGCGAATGGCCCGAAACCGGCGAAATTGATATCATGGAGTATATAGGAGAAACCGATTGGGCCAGTGCAGCGGTTCATGGCACCGGCTATAGCGGAGATGCCGGTTTGGTCAACCGGTATTATTTCCCCGATAGCAATGATGTTACCCAATGGCATATTTATTCCGTTGACTGGGGACCCGACAGTCTGTTGTTTTACTATGACGGAAAACCCATGTTCCGGGTCACCAAACCCATGACCGAGTTTTTTGGTAAATGGGCCTTTGACAACCCCAAATACTGCATCCTCAATTTTGCCGTTGGAGGCGTATTCCCCTACAAGATCAATGGCATTAAAGAACCATACTATGGCCTCTCAGGTTCAACCCTGGAATCCATTAAAAAGGGTGATAGCCGGATGATCGTTGACTGGGTCAGGGTTGTAGGAAAATAAACCGCAGAAGCCAGGCAATCCATTCAATCCTGGTAACCTATGTAATCCGCGTATTTCCTACCTTTGCACCCTTAAAAATCGCAAATGACCTCCAGGTACAGGGAATTTTCTGGGTTGAATTTGCCCGCGATCGAACAGGAAATACTAGAGAAATGGACTGAAAACCAGGCATTTGAAAAGAGTGTTTCCCTCCGCGACGGGGCTCCCGCCTTTGTGTTTTATGAAGGCCCTCCAAGCGCCAATGGCATGCCCGGCATTCACCATGTTATTTCCCGTACCCTCAAAGACCTGGTTTGCCGCTACAAGACCATGAAGGGCTTCCAGGTTAACCGTAAGGGCGGTTGGGATACCCATGGATTGCCTATTGAATTGGGTGTGGAAAAGGAACTTGGCATTACCAAAGAGGATATCGGGAAAAAAATCTCCGTTGAAGAGTATAACCAAAAATGCCGCGAGGCGGTATTGCGTTACAAGGATAAATGGGATGAGATCACCCGCAAAATGGGGTATTGGGTTGACCTGAACGATCCCTATATCACCTTTAAAAACGAGTACATTGAAACCCTCTGGTGGCTATTAAAGGAATTATACAAGAAAGGCCTGCTCTACGAAAGTGTCAGCATCCAACCCTATTCTCCCGCTGCCGGAACTGGACTTAGTTCCCATGAACTCAACCAGCCGGGTACTTACAAAGATGTAAAGGACACCAGTTGCGTGGCGATGTTTAAAGCCATACGCAATACAAAGACTGAATTTCTGTTCAAAGCCGCCTCGGCCGACGAGCTTTTTTTCCTGGCCTGGACCACCACCCCCTGGACCCTTCCTTCCAACCTTGGTCTGACTGTAGGAGGTAATATTGATTATGTTTTGGTAAAAACAGTCAACCCCTACCTGCATAATCCCATTTATGTAATATTGGCCAAGGCCCTACTTGGTAAATATTTTAAGACCGAAAACGAGAATGCAGATTTTTCTGCCTATAAGAATGACGGAAAGAATATCCCTTACCAGGTTATCACCGAATTCAAAGGAGCCGTAATTGAAGGTTGTGAGTACGAGCAACTACTGGCCTATGAGGCAAACTCCCCGGCACAGATAGAAGCTATCACTCCTGGTGCCCAACCTTTCCGGGTACTGGTTGGTGATTTTGTAACCACCGAAGATGGTACCGGTATCGTTCATACCGCACCCGCCTTTGGCGCCGATGACTTCAGGGTTGGTAAGAAATAAAATATTGGCATCCTTACCATGGTTGACAGGTAATGTAAGTGTGTAGATGGATTGGGAGAGTTTAGCCACCGCTATGTAAAAAATTACAAGGACCAGGAAGGATACGAAGATGTGAACGTGGATATCAGTGTAAAACTGAAAAAGGAAAACCGGGCCTTTAAAGTTGAGAAATACGAACACAGCTACCCTCATTGCTGGCGAACAGATAAACCCGTATTGTATTATCCCCTGGATGCCTGGTTTATCCGCACCACCGCGATCAAGGACCGGATGGTGGAACTGAATAAAACCATCAACTGGAAACCCAAATCCACCGGCGAAGGCCGGTTTGGCAACTGGTTGGAGAACATGGTTGACTGGAACCTCAGCCGCTCCCGTTATTGGGGAACGGCCTTACCGATTTGGAGGACAGAGGACGGTGAGGAAGAAAAATGCATCGGGTCCATTGCCGAGTTGAGAGAAGAAGCCCAAAAAGCAATCGATACTTTACCCAAAGAGCAAACAGCTAACAGCAAAAAGTTAATAGAAGGTACACTTGATCTTCACAAACCCTATGTGGATGAGATCATATTGGTATCCCCCTCGGGCAAACCCATGCGCCGGGTGCCAGACCTTATTGATGTATGGTTTGATTCAGGCGCCATGCCCTATGCCCAATGGGGTTTGCCGGATACATCCTCCAATAAATTTGGCCCCCTTAGCCCGGACAATTTCTTTAAGTATCATGCGTTGGCGAAGAACTCCCCTTCTGCGCTTACGGAGAAGGGGATGGGGTATGAGGTATTCCCTGCAGACTTCATCGCCGAAGGAGTTGACCAAACCCGTGGCTGGTTCTACACCCTTCATGCCATTGCCTCCCTGCTTTTTGATTCGGTCGCCTACAAAACCGTGGTGAGCAATGGACTGGTGCTTGACAAGAACGGGAACAAGATGAGCAAACGCCTGGGTAATGTGGTGAACCCCTTTGATACCATCGAAAAATATGGCGCCGATGCCACCCGCTGGTACCTGATCACCAACGCTTCGCCCTGGGATAACCTCAAATTTGATATTGCCGGTATCCAGGAGGTACAGCGCAAGTTCTTTGGAACCCTGTATAATACCTACCAGTTCTTTGCGCTGTATGCCAATGTGGATGGCTTTGCCTTCCGGGAAAAATATGTGCCCTTGGCCGAGCGTCCGGAAATCGATCGCTGGATACTTTCTTCCTTACATTCCCTGGTGAGAAAGGTGAATATGGCCATGGATGACTATGAACCCACCATCGCCGGAAGGGCGGTGGAAGAATTTCTGGATGAACACCTGAGCAACTGGTATGTGCGGCTTTGCCGCCGGCGTTTCTGGAAGGGCGAGTATGAGCATGATAAGATCTGTGCCTACCAGACCCTGTATGAATGCCTGGAGACCATTACGCGTTTGATCGCCCCGGTTTCCCCATTCTTTAGTGATACCGTTTTCCGGAACCTGAATGAGGTGACCGGTCGCTTTGACGCGGAATCGGTACACCATGTGGATTTCCCGGTGGCCGACGAAAGCAAGATCGATACAACACTCGAAGAAAGGATGCAACTGGCGCAGGATGCCTCCTCGCTGATTCTTTCCCTTCGAAAGAAAGTAAATATTAAGGTTAGACAGCCCCTGCGAAGGGTGCTTATCCCCGTCCTGGACCTCACTATGATGGAACAGATCAGACAGGTGGAAGATCTTATCAAGTCGGAAGTAAATATTAAAGAAGTAGAGTATTTGACCGAAACCGAAGGCTTTATCAAGAAGAAGATCAAGGCCAATTTTGTCGCCCTGGGGAAAAAGCTTGGGCCCAATATGAAAGCCGTGGCCTCGGCCCTGGCGGCTTTCAGCCAGGCAGACATAGGCCGGTTGGAGAAGGAAGGCGTGTATAACATTCCCGTAAATGGTGAGGAAATACCTGTACTTTTATCGGAAGTCGAAATCAGTAGCGAAGACATACCAGGTTGGACTGTAGCGAATAAGGGGGCATTAACGGTGGCTTTGGACATTACCATCAGCCCCGAATTGGAAAGCGAAGGGAATGCCCGTGAATTTGTGAACAGGATCCAGAAAATCCGCAAGGATAGTGGGTTTGAGCTCACCGACCGCATTGAGGTAAAGGTTGTCGCGACCGACGGAATGAAAAATTCGCTGGGAATGTTTAATGCCTATATTTGCGCCGAAATTCTGGCAGATAAATTGGAGATTTTGCCAAATTTGACAGATGGCATTGATATTGAAGTAAACGAGATCACACTTAAAGTTCAGGTAATAAAAAAAGGGTAAGCGTATGCCAAACAAGAAAAAAGCGGCACCCAAAAAAGCAGCAAAACCCGCCAAAAAAGTGGTGGTAAAAAAGGCAGCCCCCAAGAAGGCAGCCCCTAAAAAGCCTGCTCCCGCCAAAAAGGCCCCGGTTGCAAAGGTGAAAGCCAAGCCCGCTGCCAAAAAAGCGATTGCCAAAAAACCTGCTGCCCCGGTAGCCAAGAAAGTGGCTCCTAAACCAGCCCCTAAACCCGTGGCCCCCGTGGCCGCCAAACCGGTTGTTAAGAAACCGACCTCATCCGTACCTGACCCGAAATCACTTGTTTCCGTAAAACCCGTAATAAAACCTATAGTGAAAAAAGAAAGTCCGAAGCCTAGCAAAGTGGTCATCCCGAAAACGACTGTGAAGACCGTTAAGAAGTATGAACCCGAGTTTACACGTTCCGTACTGGACACGCCGTTAAATGAGCCCACAGGCCCCACCCAGCGTTACAGTGATGCCGACCTGGCCGAGTTCCGGGAGATCATCATGAAAAAACTGGATGCCGCCAAGAAGGAATTGAACTATCTGCAAGGCCTTATCACCCGTAAAGACGAAACGGGAGATATGGACGAAGGTCGCTATATGACCATGGAAGATGGAAGCGTAAGCATGGAAAGGGAACAACTGAGCCAGATGGCCAGCCGCCAGATTACCTTTATCGACCACCTGGAAAAAGCTCTGATGCGCATCGAGAACAAAACCTATGGCATTTGCCGGGTTACCGGTAAATTGATCGACAAGGCCCGTCTCCGCGCCGTGCCCCATGCCACCCTGAGCATCGAGGCCAAGCAAATGATGAATAAGTAAAAGTATTGATTCAATATTTTCTTTGATCTATTGTGATACCGGTTCCCTGAACCGGTATTTTATTTTATAACACACATGACCATGAGAAGAATTTGCCTGTTGGCAGGGATGCTTTTTTCCCTCCTTTCCCCAAACCTGGCTCAAAGAACAGTTAAATACTATTTAAGTTCCATGATGGGCCCCGTGGAGTTGCGGGAAGCCCGTGTCTGGATAGAAGTGACCTCCGATGTAAAAACAGTGGCCCTGAAGTATTTTCCCAAAGGCAATCCGGCTCTTGCAAAAACCAAACCCTGGTCAGGCACCCTGGGAAAGGAATTCAACCCGGTGCAATTACTGATTGGTGGCCTGGAACCAGCCACCACCTATTCTTACGAATGGGTATTGAATGGGAATCCCAGCGGGGCTAAAGGAACCTTCACCACCAAAACTCTTTGGCAATGGCGCGACCCGGCCCCTGATTTTTCATTCATCACCGGCTCCTGTGCCTATTTCAACGAACCAAAGTATGATCGTCCGGGTACACCCTATGGTAAGGACAGTTCCATTTTCCAAACCATGGCCAAAGAAAAATCAGCCTTTATGCTCTGGTTGGGTGATAACTGGTACACCCGCGATGTGGACTTTGCCGAATGGGGACTCTGGTACCGCCCTTCGCATGACCGCTCCCAACCCGTTCTTAGAAACCTGTTGACGAGCATGCCACAGTATGCTATTTGGGATGACCATGATTATGGTCCCAATGATATTGGAACGAATTTTATTTTAAAAGATAAAACCAGGGAGGTCTTTTCCAATTATTGGTGCAACCCTTCCTATGGAGAAGACGGAAAGGGGATCTATACGCAGTTCAGTTATTCGGATGTGGATTTCTTTCTAACTGATGACCGCACCTGGCGAAGTGCCGACGAATTACCCGATTCGGTAAATGGGGTGCCCAATCCCGAGAAACGCATGCTGGGCGAACAGCAAATGTGGTGGTTGAAAAATGCCCTTCGTTATAGCACCGCCACTTTTAAGATCGTGGTGGTGGGCAGCCAGGTGCTCAACCCGGTTTCACCATTTGATAAACTCCGCGATTTCCCGGTGGAATATGAGGAACTGACCCGTTTTCTGCTGGATAACAAGATCAAAGGCGTGGTCTTTTTATCGGGCGACCGCCATCACAGTGAAGTGATCCGGGTGGAAAGACCGGGCACTTATCCACTTTATGACATCACCGTATCTCCACTTACTTCGGGTACACATGTTTTTGGATCGGCGGAGAAAAACAATCCTTACCGCGTGTACGCGCTGGACCAGAAACAAAATTATGGACGGGTGGAGGTGACCGGGAAGGCCGGAGAACGTATTTTGCAGGTGAATTTTGTAGGCGTGAAAGGGGAGGATTATGGAAGCTGGAAGGTTTCCGAAAAAGAATTAAAATAATAAATCGTCAATGACCATACAGTTTTCATACGACAAGAAAAAAGTGCTACAGGCCCTCCGGTATCACTTCATTAGCCAGAAAGAGCTACGGCTCATGCTTATCCTGGTCAATGTATTTGCCCTGGCTTCGGCAGGTTTGTTCTTTTTTAAGAAAGTAACACCCCTGGCTTTTTTGCTGGGTTCTTTTTTGTGGTTTGGGTTTATGATCGTCATCTGGTTTGTACTTCCTTCGGTGATCTACAAAAAGGCGGATACTTTCAAGGATCATTTCACCATGCATTTTGGCGATGAAGAATTTTCATTGGGAAATGAGCGCGGGCAACGGTCATTTGACTGGAAGTCGGTAAAGCGTATGGTGGAAAGCCCCCATTTTTTCCATTTGTATTTTGATACCAAATCATTTTTCCTGGTACCCAAGGAAGCCTGTGAGGATGTAGCGGGGTTGAGAAGGTTGATGCAGGAGAAAATAGGCTAAGAGAAATAAGGGGCAAAAAAAAAAGGAATGAGGAAGGGGCCAAACACTTCCTCATTCCTTTTTTTTATTTCTTATTCCTAATTTCTTACAAGGGTTTTTCCATTTCATAATGCGGAATGGAAATTTCCAGGAACTCATTGCTGACCACTTTGTAGCCCATTTTTTCAAAGAAACCAACCACGGGTTTTCGGGCGTGCATATTGATAACTTTATAGCCCATGTCGCGGGCAAGGTTTTCGGCAAAGAGGATCATGGCCCGGCCGATACCTTTTCCCTGGAGGTCATTTAAAACGGCCATTTGCCGGAGGCGCGCGATATGGTCCGATTCCTTGACCAGCATGCAACAGCCCAGAATCTGGTCATCTTCAAAAGCCCCGATCAGCAGGTTTTGCTTTTCTTTTTCAAGTTCATCGGGGGTAAAACTCATTCCGATGGGTTTACGCAGAATATCGTCCCTCAGCTTAACCATAAGCTTGTATTCAGGGGTGCCGTGGTCGATGATTTTAAGGGCCATCTGCGTTGGTTTTGGGGGTTGTTCAGGCGAACTAATTCAATTTACAACATCATCTTAACATGGCCAATGGGCCATTTCCCATTCAGAAGTCCGAAATACCCATATTATTCGTTAATAATCAATTTTTTAGGAAAAAAATGACCTTTGCGCTGTGATTTATTCAAAAATTATATTTTTGCACCCTAATAACCAAATTATTGAAACATGTCAGACATCGCCTCCCGAGTTAAAAAGATCATCGTAGACAAATTAGGTGTAGACGAAGCCGAAGTGACAAATGAAGCTTCCTTTACAAACGATTTAGGTGCCGATTCCCTTGACACCGTTGAGTTGATCATGGAGTTCGAAAAAGAATTCAACATCTCCATTCCCGATGAACAAGCCGAAACCATTACAACTGTGGGTCAGGCTGTAGCTTACCTGGAAGAAAACGCCAAGTAATAGTTCCCGCGGACCGCGGGGCTGAATGGAAATAAAATTAAATCCGCCTTCCGCCTGTTTATTGACAGCGAAGGCGGTTTTATCTTTAACACAATAATAATCCACTGGCACTATGGAATTAAAAAGAGTAGTTGTGACTGGAATGGGGGCTCTTACGCCTCTTGGTAATACGATAGATGAATATTGGAATGGATTGATCAATGGAGTTTCCGGAGCGGATATGATCACCCAGTTTGATGCCAGTAAGTTCCGCACCAAGTTTGCCTGTGAAGTAAAGAATTTTGATCCCACAACTTACCTGGATAAGAAGGAGGCTCGCAAGATCGATCGCTTTACGCAGTTTGCCCTTGTAGTCAGTGATCAGGCCATGGCCGATGCCTCTCTTACCAAAGAGAACATTGACCCCGACCGTGTTGGGGTGGTCTTTGCATCTGGTATTGGCGGATTGATCACCTTTCAGCATGAGGTGACTGATTTTGCCAAAGGAGATGGCACCCCGCGTTTTAACCCCTTCTTTATCCCTAAAATGATCCTTGATATCGCCGCCGGGCAAATATCGATGCGTCATAACCTGCGGGGTCCAAATTTTGCCGTGGTCAGCGCCTGTGCCAGCAGCACCAACGCCATCATTGAGGCTTATAACCTGCTGCGCCTGGGTAAGGCCGATATCATTCTTACCGGGGGAAGCGAAGCCGTAATCTCCGAGGCGGGTGTGGGTGGTTTTAACGCCATGAAAGCCATGAGCGAGAGAAATGACGATCCTAAAACAGCCAGCCGTCCCTATGACAAGGAAAGGGATGGCTTTGTAATGGGGGAAGCGGCCGGTATGCTCATTTTGGAAGAACTGGAACATGCCAAGGCCCGTGGCGCGCGTATTTATTGCGAGATAGTTGGCGGAGGGGCTACTGCCGATGCCCACCATATTACGGCCCCCCATCCCGAAGGACTGGGCGCCCGGAATGTGATGCTCGCCGCCCTGAAGGATGCCGAAATGGATCCCACGGAAATCGATTATATCAATACACACGGTACCTCTACCCCCATCGGGGATGGCGCCGAAGTAAAGGCCATCACCCAGGTGTTTGGCGATCATGCATACAAACTCAATATCAGTTCCACCAAATCGATGACAGGGCACTGCCTTGGCGCCGCCGGAGTGGTGGAAGCAATCGCTTGTATCAAGTCTGTTATGCACGATCTGGTGCCCCCAACCATCAATCACTTTACGGATGACCCAGAGTTGGACCCCAAACTCAACTTTACCTTCAACAAAGCCCAGCAGCGAACTGTCAATGCGGCCCTGAGTAATACTTTTGGGTTTGGCGGACATAACGCCTGCGTGATCGTGAAGAAGTTCAAGGGATAAGAAAATTTCTTTGCCGGGAAAAAAAATTGTAGTTTACGAATCGTGGATTTCTTCAAACGTATTTTCAAGGAGCGCGGGTATTCATTTAAGGGTGAACTGAAGAATATTCTGGGTTTCACCCCTGGTAACCTTTCCCTCTATAAAACAGCCCTTACCCATCGTTCCATTCGGGAGAATGCGGATGAAAATAACGAGCGGCTCGAATACCTCGGCGATGCCGTATTGAGCGCCCTGATCGCCGATTACCTCTTCAAGCGCTATCCCTACAAAGAAGAAGGCTTTCTTACCGAAATGCGAAGCAAGATGGTCAACCGCCAGCAGTTGAATGATATCGCCATGCGCATGGGTTTGAAGAAAGTGACCCTCTTTAACAAAAATGACAATTCCCTCAAAGTAAGCCAGATCTTTGGCAATACCCTCGAAGCCCTGGTGGGGGCCATTTACCTGGATAAAGGATACAAAAAAACCAATATCTGGGTCACCAAACGGATCATCCTTCCCCACATGTTTATCGATGACCTCGAAGTGCTCGAGATCAACCATAAAAACAAACTCTACGGATGGGCCAACAAAAACGGGCACAACCTGGAGTTTGAAACCATCGAAGAGAAAATCGAGAACGGCCGGCGACTATTCACCATCGCGGCTGTTGTAAACGGGGAAAGAGTATCCGAAGGCAGGGCCTATAACAAAAAGGACGCTTCCCAAATCGCCTCCCAACTGGCCGTGGAAAAACTGAATATCAGTATGGGAGAGAGCCGTGAGGCGTAGGGAAGAAGGTGAATGGTGAATAGTGAATGAGTGAATGGGTGAATGGGTGAATGGTGAAAAGGTGAATAGTGAATAGGTCAATACCAAAAACCTAAACCCCCAAACCTATTACCTAAAACCTATTACCAAAAATCTACTACCCAAAACCTAACACCAACTCCCCCCTCACCCCTCACGCTCCTGACAAAGCTCCACCAGCACGCCATTTGTTCCTTTGGGATGGAGGAAACAGACTAGTTTATTATCCGCCCCATTCTTTGGCTTTTCGTTGAGTAATACAAAGCCCTCGTTTTTGAGGCGTTCCATTTCCGCATAGATATCAGTTACATCAAAAGCGATATGGTGCATTCCTTCCCCTTTTTTCTCGATATAGGTGGCAATGACACCAGCAGGGTCGGTGCTTTGAAGCAACTCTAACTTTGACTCCCCGATCCTGAAAAAGGCCGTATTCACTTTCTCCGATTCAACTAACTCTTGTTTGTAACAGGGGCTTTGCAATAGTTTTTCAAAAAGCGGGATCGACTTTTCTAAGTCTTTGACGGCGATGCCGATATGCTCGATTTTGTTCATATAAGGAGGGTTTTGATAATGGCTAACAGCAAACGGTTTGTCCCATTTACGATTTTGGTAAAAATAGCCCCTACCCCTCATATCACCCATGACTTTGACAACATTTTGGGGTAATTTTGTGTTGTAACGAAAACGAGCGAAATCATAGAGATATGTTGAAATTACCCATCTACCTGGACCATAATGCCACTACTCCATGCGACCCGCGGGTTGTGGAGGCCATGATCCCCTATTTTACTGACAGTTTTGGAAATGCGGCCAGTCGTAACCATCCTTTTGGCTGGCAAGCTGAAGAAGCGGTGGATTATGCCCGTGAGCAGGTGGCCCAGTTGATTGGGGCCGACCCCAAGGAGGTCATTTTCACCTCCGGGGCCACGGAAGCAGATAACCTGGCGATCAAAGGGGTGTTTGAAATGTATGCCTCCAAAGGCAATCATATCATCACCTGCAATATTGAACATAAGGCCGTGCTGGATACCTGTAAGCACATTGAGAAGGAGGGAGGAGAAGTTACCTACCTCGACGTGAACAAGGATGGCCTGGTCGATCCCAAGGATGTGGAAGCAGCGATCAAGCCCAATACCATCCTGATCGCGCTGATGTATGCCAATAATGAGATCGGCACCGTGATGCCTATCCGCGAAATTGGCGCTATTGCCAGAAAGCATGGGGTATTGTTGTTTACCGATGCCACCCAGGCTGTTGGCAAAATACCAGTGGATGTAAAAGCAGACAATATCGACCTGCTGGCCATGACCGCCCATAAAATGTATGGCCCCAAAGGAATCGGCGCCTTGTATGTTCGCCGCAAGAACCCCCGCGTAAAAGTTACCGCCCAAATGGATGGTGGTGGTCATGAAAGGGGTATGCGCTCCGGTACCCTCAATGTACCCGGTATCGTTGGCTTTGGCAAGGCCTGTGAATTGGCCCGCCTGGAAATGGACCAGGACGCCAAGCGCCTAAGCGTGCTTCGCGATAAACTGGAAAATGCCCTTCTTGGAATGGAAGAAGCCTATCTCAATGGCGATAAGACACACCGCCTGCCCCATGTCACCAATATCTCCTTCAAATATGTGGAAGGGGAAGGACTGATGATGGGTTTCAATAAAGAGATCGCCCTGTCCTCCGGTTCTGCCTGTACCTCCGCCTCCCTGGAACCCTCCTATGTGCTAAAAGCACTGGGTCTGGGAGACGATCTGGCACACAGTTCGCTGCGGTTTGGTCTGGGGCGTTTCACCACCGAAGACCAGATCGACTATACGATAGAACAGGTGACCAAAACCGTTAACAAGTTAAGGGAAATGAGCCCCCTTTGGGAAATGTACAAAGAGGGGATCGACCTGAATACGATCGAATGGGCGCATCACTAATTTTTTAATCTCTCGCAGCGCCCGCAGCGGTTAACGCTGCGCACGCTGCGAGAAACAATAAATTCTATATGGCATACTCCGATAAAGTAATTGACCACTACCAGAACCCCAAAAACGTGGGAACCCTGGATAAGAGCAAAACCAATGTTGGAACCGGGCTTGTTGGCGCCCCCGAATGTGGTGACGTTATGCGTCTCCAGATCGAGGTGGATCCCCAGTCTGGCCTGATCACCGATGCCAAGTTTAAAACCTTTGGCTGTGGCTCCGCCATCGCATCCTCCTCCCTCGCTACCGAATGGCTGAAAGGGAAGACCGTGGATGAAGCGATCAAAATAGACAATATGGAGATCGTGGAAGAACTCAACCTGCCCCCTGTAAAAATTCACTGCTCGGTACTGGCCGAAGATGCCATCAAAGCCGCTGTGAACGATTACCGCAAAAAGAACGGACTGGAAGAGATCAAATTTGAAGAAAGCAGTGTTCATTAATTAAAGCATTCCCGATCGATGGGAAGATGTCCGGAGCCGGAAGTCCGGAGAAAAACGTTGAAACTGTCATGACTACCTTAGATAACGCCATATATGTCTCAGATAAAGCGAAAGCCAAAGTCGCCCAACTCATGAGCGATGCCGGTATTGGGGCAGATTCTTCCTACTTTCTTCGCGTAAGCGTGGTGGGAGGCGGCTGCTCCGGGCTTAGCTATAAGCTGGATTTTGACAACGAGCAAAAGCCCATGGACCAGGTTTTTGAAGACAATGGCGTGAAAGTGGTTACCGATCTTAAGAGTTTTCTATACCTCGTCAATACCACCCTCGACTTCTCCGATGGACTGAATGGCAAAGGATTTTATTTCACCAATCCCAATGCCAGCCGGACCTGTGGCTGTGGGGAAAGCTTCGCGGTTTAATTTATTTTTGCCCTCCTTGCGACATAGCGTCTTCGCGGTTATATTTTTACCGCCAGGACGCTAGGTCACAAGGGAGCTAAAGACCTTCTGCCTTTCCCTAATTTCTCGTAAATTGCCCCCTTATGTGGGCCGTTTGTAAAAAGGAACTCAAACAATTTTTTAGCAGTCTTACCGGCTATATCGCCATTATTGTTTTTTTGTTGGTAAACGGCCTTGTCCTGTTTGTATTCAACAATAATATCTTCGATGCCGGTTATGCCACCCTGGAGAAGTTTTTCCAGTTGGCTCCCTGGGTCCTCCTCCTCCTCATTCCGGCCATTACCATGCGCAGCTTTTCGGATGAATTTAAATCCGGAACCTGGGAAATACTCCAAACACGGCCTCTTCGTCACCGCGATATCATTATGGGTAAATACCTGGGCAGCCTGGTTGTGGTACTGGTGGCCCTGTTGCCCACGGTTGTGTACTTTATCACCATTCAGCAACTCTCCGGTCAGCAAGGATTGGATACCGGTGCCACCATTGGTTCCTACCTGGGTCTGGTGCTTCTATCGGCCGTGTTTACCGCAATCGGCATATTCACCAGTAGTCTCACCAGCAATTCAGTGGTTGCCTTTATCCTGAGCCTGATTGGATGTGCCCTGATTTATTATGGGTTTTCCGCTATTAGCGCCTTACCCGTTTTTTCGGGCAATGCCGATTATTATGTGGAAATGGCCGGTATCGATTTTCATTACCGCAGCATCAGCCGCGGTGTGGTGGATACACGCGATATGCTGTATTTCTTCACCGTGATCATTCTTTTTCTCCTGCTCACCAGCCGTAACCTGATAAAACGTTAATCCGAACATGAAGAATCAATCCCATAAGTCCGGACGTTCCCGATTTGGCTGGTGGATAATCCTGCTGGTTTTGGCAGGTCTAAACATACTGGCTGTTTTTTTTCACCAGCGTCTTGACCTTACCCAGGAGAAAAGATATACCCTGAGCCAGCCCACCAAGGATTTGCTGCTTTCCCTGGATGCCCCCACGCGTATCGATGTTTTTCTAAAAGGAGAGTTTCCTGCCGGTTTCAAAAAACTGGCAAACAGTGTAAAAGAATTCCTTCAGGAATGCCAGGAGTATGCTGGCGGTAACCTGGAGATCCGTTTTCTGGAGCCTTTTAAAGGATTGGATGATTCCGCCGCTGCCTATCTGGCCGATTCCCTGAATTATTTTTATGGCTTGCAGCCTTCCACTTTGCAGGCACCGGGAAAGGTAGGCGACGAGTTTTCCTTTAAACAAGTGATCCCCGGGGCTTTGATCCACTACAAAGACACAACAGTTGGCGTAAACCTGCTAAAAGGGGTTCGCTCTTATGGCACGGAGCCCGAACAACTCGCCGCTCTATACAATGATGTGGAAGCAACGCTTGAATATAAATTCGCTTCCGCCCTGCAGAAAGTCACCGCCGAAAGAAAACCTTTGGTGGGTTATCTGCTTGGTAATGGCGAAACTTGGGGTTATTATGTCGATGACGCGCTTCGAACCCTTATCAAGAATTACCAGTTTGACACGATCAACCTACAAACCGACCGCTATATCCCATCTGTCTTTGATGCCCTGGTGATGGTGAAGCCCACGATTCCCTTTACCGAAGCCCAGAAATTAAAACTAGACCAGTACCTCATGCGGGGAGGCAAACTTTTCTGCATGATCGATAACCTGTATGATGGGTTTGACAGCTTGTACAACAAAGACGGATTTATTGCCTTTGACCGTGGACTGAACATTGAAGACCTCCTTTTCCGCTATGGTGTCCGCATTAACCAGGCCCTGTTACAGGATATGCAGTGCGACAAGCTGCCACAGGTAAGCGGTCAGGCCGGACAGCAGCAACAGGCAAGACTGGTTGACTGGCCGATATTTCCTGTGCTTAATGGAACCAGTCACCCCATTTCCAAAAACATAGATGGCGTTAGGGCCATGTTCCCCTCAACGATTGATACCGTGGTATCGGAGGGTGTGAAAAAAACCATCCTGCTTCAATCATCCGCCAATGCGCGTGTGATCCCCACTCCCGAACGGGTGAGTTTTGATTTTTTCCAGATCGCGCCAGACATCAAGGAGTTTAATAAATCGTATGTGCCCATGGCGGTTTTGCTTGAAGGGAAGTTTCATTCCCTTTTTGCCAATCGCCTGCCCCGTGCCATGGCCGATACCCTGGCTAATTTTTACAAAACCCCTTTCCGAGCCGAAGCGGAACCCGGAGCCAAATTGATATTGGTGGGTGATGGCGACCTTCCCGCCAGCCAGGTAAGCCAGAAAGATGGCCCCCTGCCGATGGGTATGAATTTATTTACCCGGGTACCTTATGCCAATAAGGATTTTTATGAGAACGCCCTTGATTACCTGGTAAACCCCTCCGGTATTCTGGAAACAAGGGCTAAGGATTATACCCTGCGCCTGCTTGATCCAAAGAAAGTGGAGGAAAAGAAAGGAATTTGGCAGGTCATCAATACGGTAATACCCATTTTATTGGTGCTGGTTTTTGCCGTGGTGTTTCAACGGATCCGGAAGAAACAAAATTGATCAATCAGCTATGACTCACGAACAAATTACCTATCTCGTTTTTGGCATCGTACTTATTGTGGCGGTAGTGCTTGACCTTGGGTTGCTTAGTAAGAAGAATGCCGTGATCGGTATCCAGCGCGCGCTATGGCAAACCCTTTTCTGGGTCATGCTGGCGCTTGCTTTTTTTGGCTTTATGTGGGTGGAAAATGGACAGAACAGCGCAGTTTTATATCTGAGCGCCTATCTTACGGAATGGAGCCTGAGCATCGATAATATCTTTGTGTTTATCCTCATTTTCGGTTTTTTTAAAATTCAGCCTCAGTATGTTTCCAGGGGGTTGATGATCGGTATCCTTCTGGCCATCGTCCTCCGCATTGCCTTTATAGCCATCGGGGTGGAGTTGGTGGAAAAAGCCGGTTGGATACTTTACCTGTTTGGGGCTTTTCTGCTGTACACAGGCATTAAGATATTTACGGTGAAAGAAGAAGATGAATTTGATCCGGCCAATAACCCCGTGTACAAGTTCATGAATAAAGTGCTTCCCATTGTACCGGAAGATGGTAATGGAAAATTTGTAGTGGTTCGCGAAGGAAGGAAGTACTATACCAATATGTTTGTGGTGATCGTATTGCTGGCCACCACAGATATCATTTTTGCCGTGGACAGCATCCCGGCGGTATTTGCCATAGTACAGGATACTCCCGATAAGGAACTGATCATTTACACCAGTAATATCTTTGCCGTATTGGGTCTCCGCTCCCTGTATTTCCTGCTAAAAGGCGCAGCCAGCAAGTTTGCCTATCTCCAGCAAGGGATTGCGATCGTGCTGATCTTTATTGGGGTAAAAATGCTGATCTCCTATTTCCACTGGCATGTGCCTGCCTATATTTCGCTGATAGTAATCGCGGTATGTATTTTTGGTTCTATAGGTTATTCCATTCAGGTGGCAGGGAAAAGGAATAAGGAATGAACCACAGAGACGCAGAGGACAATATCAGGAACCGTTAGTCACCAAAATTTCCTCTGTGTCTCTGCGCCTCTGCGGTTAAAAAACAGTCACTCATAATGAACTATACGCCAACAGAAATAGCCTCTCATCTCCAGGGTCAATGGCTGCAATCACCGCCAGCCCTTTCTGTCGGGTACCTCACTTATGATAGCCGCAATGTTTTTTTCCCCGCCTCCTCAGTATTTTTTGCCCTGGCTGGTGAACGAAGAAATGGTCACCGGTTCCTGCCGGAGTTATTTCAAAAGGGTGTCCGGTTTTTTATTGTCAGTGAAACTGTGGACCCTGAGCTATATCCCGGTGCCGGGATACTTCAGGTAGCAGACACACTCGAAGCCTTGCAAACCCTGGCCAGGCATCACCGCTCCCGGTTTGATATTCCTGTGATCGGTATTGCAGGCAGCAATGGTAAAACCATTGTGAAAGAATGGCTCTTTCAATTGTTAACTGACCATTTACGGGTGGCGCGTAGCCCGCGTAGTTATAATTCCCAAATTGGTGTGCCCATAAGCCTTTGGTCCCTGGAACCCGGTCACCAGCTTGGTATTTTTGAGGCCGGTATTTCACAGCCAGGTGAAATGAGGAAACTGGAAAGGATGATACAGCCCACCATTGGTTTGCTTACCAATATCGGGGATGCTCATGATGCTGGGTTTAAGGACAGAAAGGAAAAACTGATTGAAAAATGCCAATTGTTTTCCCATTGCCAATCGGTTATTTATGAAATGGAATTGCCGGGCAGGTTTGGGCTTGAACCAGCGGATATTTTTCCATCCTCAGCGTCACTTGTAAGCTGGAGCCTGCAAAACCCGATGGCTTCTGTTTTTGTATCATCTATTTCCAAAACGGCCGTTGAGACCCGTCTTGAACTAAACTACCGGGGTAATACCCTTTCCCTGCAGGCGCCTTTTACCGATGATGCGTCTATTGAGAACATCATCCATTGCGTAGTGACCATGCTGACCCTGGGGTTTGACGGAGAGCTTATTTCAAAAAGGGTGAAAAAACTCCTGCCTGTCAATATGCGGCTGGAAAGGAAAAAGGGAATCCATCATTGCACGATCATTAATGACAGTTATAGCGCCGATCTTCATTCCCTGCATATCGCCTTGCAATTTTTAAAACAGCAGCAGGCCGGACAAAAGGGGACGGTCATTTTATCCGATTTACAACAAACCGGGATGGACCTGCCTGATTTATATGAACAGGTAGCCAGTGAAATCATTCAGGCAGGGGTGAGCCGGGTGGTGGCGATAGGCCCTGATATAACTTCATATTTATCCTTGCCTGACTCCATAAATGTGGAGCGGTTTACAGATACCGGGGCCTTTACCCGACAATTCAGGTTTGCCCAGTTTCGGGAGGAGATCATTTTGGTAAAGGGGGCCCGCGCTTTTCGGTTTGAGGAAATTGTACAATTGCTGGAGGCAAAATCCCATGAAACGGTATTGGAGATTAACCTCAATGCCTTGGTGCAAAACCTGAAGACCTATCAGAAATTATTAAAGCCCCATGTACGAACGATGGTCATGGTAAAAGCGCTGGCCTATGGCAGTGGGGGTGCGGAAGTAGCCAATCTACTCCAGTTCCATAAGGTTGATTACCTGGGGGTGGCCTATGTGGATGAAGGGGTGGAACTCCGCCAGGCCGGGGTATCCCTGCCTGTGATGGTGCTAAATGCAGAGGAAGGAAGTTATGAGGCCCTGGTGGCACATGGACTTGAACCGGTATTGTATTCGCCCGGTTCCATGATGGCATTTGATCAATATTTAAAAGAACAGGGATTGACAAATTACCCTGTGCATGTAGAACTGGAAACAGGGATGAACCGATTGGGGTTTTCAAAAGAAGAACTTGTTTTGTTGCAGGAACTGATCTCAGGTGGCGCCTCCTTTCACATACAATCTGTATTCTCCCATCTGGCGGCGAGTGAAGACCCCGCGATGGATGATTTCACCAATCAGCAGGCAAAGCGTTTTGAGGAAATGTATCAACTTTTGGCTCCCCGCAGCGAAGGCGGAGCATCCTTACAGGCGCAGAGGGAAACACCCATTCGGCATATCAGCAATTCCTCCGCTATTGTGAGGCATCCCAATCTTCAATATGATATGGTGAGGTTGGGGATTGGTTTGTATGGGGTAGCAGGCCCTGCGGAGACCGGATTGGAATTACAACCGGTAGCCACCCTGCGGTCAACCATCGCCCAGTTAAAGTCATTAAAAACTGGTGATACGGTAAGCTATAACCGTCGGGGGGTGGTACATCGAAACTCCCTGATCGCCACTGTGCGCATTGGGTATGCCGATGGATATTCCCGCAAATTGGGGCATGGTGTAGGGAAGGTTTTGATCAAGGGGCGTTTGGCCCCCACCATTGGCACCGTATGTATGGATATGACAATGGTCGATGTAACAGATATACCCGGCGTAAAGGAAGGGGATGAGGTAGTGATCTTTGGCCAGGAACTGCCCATTCAGCAGGTAGCCGCCTGGGCGGGCACCATCCCTTATGAAGTGATGACCGGTATTTCGGGTCGGGTCAAAAGGGTGTACTTTGAGGAGTAGGGTTTATATTTGTGGACTTAAAATCGGGTATTTTGAAGCTTCGTAACGTGATTTTTTTCATTATCCTCATCCTCCTGGTTGACCAGGGGTTAAAGATTTGGATAAAAACCAGTTATCCCACCGGGGAGGTTACCCGGGTGATGGGAATGAACTGGTTCCAGCTCTATTATATTGAAAACCCCGGTATGGCCTGGGGCTGGAAACTGGGTAATGAAACCGGGAAGGTTGTGTTAACCTTGTTCCGGCTGGTAGCCGTGTTGTTTGGTACCTGGTACCTGGGAAGGATTGTAAAACAGAAATTTCATAAAGGGTTTATAATCTGTGCCGCGCTTATTTATGCCGGCGCCCTGGGCAACCTCATTGACTCCATGTTTTATGGAATGATCTTCGACAAAGGATTGCATTTTGACCCGGCCATCAAAGATTATATTACCTATCAGGGTGTTGCATCATTTTCTTCCAACGGGTATTCTTCCTTTCTCCATGGGAGTGTGGTAGATATGCTTTACTTCCCCATTTTTGATGGCAAATTTCCCGGTTGGATCCCGTTTGTAGGCGGGGAGGATTTCACCTTTTTCAGCCCCATTTTTAATGTAGCCGATGCCTCTATTTCCATTGGGGTGATCACATTATTACTTTTTCAAAAACGTTTCTTCCGCAAAAGGAAAGATGAGCAGGCTGTGGCGCATGAGACGAATGCCGCTGTGAACGACGAATTTCAGGTCTCTTGAGGTAAAAACCTTAATTTAGACCTTCAACACACAGCACTTTATGAAAATGAGGACCGCCCTTTCAGCCTTAACCTTATTCGGCATTATCTTGATCTCCTGCCAGAAGGAAACAAGTTTTGAAACCAATGATACCCCTTCCGACGGAGCCGTGCAGGCGGATATTTCCGGCAACTGTCAGGGTATTGCCATTGCCGGTGTGTACAAGAAGGATACAACTCTCAACAACAGTCATTACCTGGATGTAACCGTTACAGTGGCCACCCCTGGAAGCTACAAGATCTACTCCGACACCATTAATGGCTATTATTTCAGTGCCAGTGGTCAATTTACAGCGGCAGGCTCTAATACAGTAAGATTAAAAGGAACGGGCAAACCCCTGGCAACAGGTACAAATAATTTTAAGCTGAATTACGACAGCACTCAGTGCTTCTTTTCAGTTACGGTGACTGACGGGGGCGGTAGTTCCGGTACCGCCGTTTACTCTTTTACAGGTAGCCCTGGTGGTTGTACCAATGCAGTTATTCAGGGAACCTATACTGAGAATGTGGCCCTGACTGGTTTAAACAAAGTGACCATTTCGGTGAATGTTACAACCATCGGCACCTATTCCATTTCTACCACCACGGCCAATGGTTTTGCCTTTACGGGATTGGGGAACTTTACCACCACGGGTCCGCAAACCCTTGACCTGAGCGCCAGCGGCTTACCCATTGCAGCAGGCACCTTCACATTTGTGCTGAATAATGGAAGTACCACCTGCAGCTTTAATGTAACCTGTGACCCGGCGGCTGTACCGGTGGACTATTTCCCCCGTTCCGCAAACAGCAACTGGAGTTATGAGCTTGATGATGTGGCCACAGATTCCCTATTAATTAAGGCCCTGGCCAATACCATTACAGCCGGTGGCAATACATACAATATATTCATGGGAACGGATGATGTGTCCCTGGGTTTTGACACTTCTGGATATTACCGTAAGAATGGCGGTACCTACTATGAGTGGAGAGACATGGGCGATTATTTTGGATTGGACGATCCCCTATGGATGGAATTTATTTTCCTGAAAGATGACCAGGCGGTGGGGCATACCTGGAATACCGCTAATATTTCCGGAACGGTGACCGACATGAGCAATAACGTTACCCCGGTCACCCTGCGGATGACCTATAAAATTCTTCAGAAAGATGTTTCAACCTCAATCACCAGTTCCACCGGAACGGTCAACTATACGAATGTGATTGTGGTGGAAGAGGATTACCAGATCTTTAATGGAACAACCTGGGTGCATATCGCCCAGTTTGGAACAGCTAAGTACTATTATGCCCGCGGAAAGGGAATGATCAAAGTTGACTTCTTTGATGATGCGGGTGTACTCGACCTTTCGGCAGAATTAAGGAGGTCTGTAGTGCTTTGATCAGGCTATTTTAAGTAAAAACACTAACCAAATTCCGTCAAAAAACGGGGTTCAACCTGGGAAAATAATCGGCAAATTGTGGCACCTTAATCGGACCATTAACCGTGTTAACCTTTCCCGGTGAATTTTCACATTGCCCACCAAGCTTTTGCGATGGTGGGCCTTTTTTTGGTGAAGGGCGCACTAAAAGAACGAGGTGGAGCTTTCCCCCAACCTGAAATCGAAACGGCCTTTGCTGATCGTAATGGAATCACCGATTTTTCCTTCAAACAAACCGGCGATGCCCAACAAAACCTGGGGTTGGGTAATAGAGTATATGCTGGTAAAATACAATTTGCCAGTTCCCCGCAAAAAGAAAGGGGAAAAGGGAGGAAAGCCATTGCTGAGGTAAACCGTTACCTGGGTGGTATCTGCAGGAAATAGCCGACCATTCCATTGCAGGAAATCATTTCGGGTAAAATTCTTTTTTACCGGCAGGGCAATCAGCAATTGTGAATAGTACCTCCAGTCAGGCTGCACCCCGGAAAGCGTGGGTTTGTATTCCCCCTGAAAACTGAGATAGATACTGTCTTTGCCAAGGTTGTTGGAGTCCACCAGGATGGAAGCGTCAAATCCGCCAACAGAGGAATAGCCTGTCACCCAGGCCTTGTCATTTATATAGGCTGACCCTGCATCATAGCCTCTGTTTGTAAAACGGGTAAGGTCCGGATCAGAAGGGTCTTCGAAAAAGGGTTTAGGGGTGCAGGAGGATAGAAACAGGGTAAGGAGTAGGGTGGGTATTGGGATTGCGCGGATTTCACGGATTACGCGGATTAGGTTTTTCATTTCTTATTCGGATGGGTGGGGGAAAGCAGATATCCAACCGTGACCTGGAACAGGCTGGCGCGGTTGTAAGAAAGTTTATACTTCCGGAAATCGTTGGCCAGATCGAGTGGCGGGGAGAATAATTGCCCTCGGGCAAACCAGGGTCCGGATACATATCCCAATCCGAAACCGGTGACCAGTCCGGACGCCCGGAGGTCAACATCCGGGTTGATGATCTCATAGTTGTCATCGTCGTAATTTTTATAATGAACTTTAAATCGCTGGATGGAATAACCTACTGGCAAAACATCAAGGAATAACCGCCCTTCTTTTCCCGGGAAGACAAAGAACCGGTAACCAAAGGCCAGCGTGAATACCCGGCTGGTAATTTCCTTGCGGATGGATTGGGAAGAGGGTAAACCGGTCTGCAATGTATAAGCGCTATCATACGACTTATACGCTATTGGGATATTACCCTCCGCCTGGATAATAAACCGGCCTCTATTAGATTCACCAAGGAGTAATTGAACGGAAAGGGGTATATGTTTGAACTTCGATTGGTTGTTGATATCGAAGGAAATACCGGTAGAAAGACCCAGGGTCAGGTCCTGTGTTTGTCCTGTCAGATGACAAAGGATAAGTAATGGTATAATCAGTAAGAGGCGGTACATCTACCATCTTCAGACAAGCAAAATTCCTTACCCGCTGCATTTATTTTTGACTATGATTCTTAAAAAATTGAATCAGTTTTGGAATGTCCTCTTGGTCAATCCGTACCTGTGAGCCAGCCACCGGGGTATTGATATGGATATATCGCTTATAAATGGACAGGTCCCATCTTCGCAGGTTACCTGGGCGGTTGCGAAATTCAAATACCACAAGGTTTGAGGTGGTGTAACTGAGAGTTTGTAATTTTTTTTCACCGTTTGTTTCCAACACGGCACTCATCCTTTCCAGGATATTGATCAGGGCGGCAAATTCTTCTTCATCCACATGGGTATTATCAAGGGAAAGATTGGCGCGTAATAATAAGGGTTGATAGGAAAAGCAGATCACTTTTCGTTTGGGAACATCATGATCCAGATCGGTAGCGGTAATGACACCGACATTTACATTGTTCAGGTAACCTAGCGAGGTTTCTTCGGTCCGGATCAGTGTGCCCGGTTCCCGGAGCCATTTTTCCATACGGCTAAAAGCCACCGAACTATCAACCTGGGAATGGGCCAGGGACCCAAATGCAAGTAGCAGAATGAGTAAAAATGGTTTCATTTTTTTTCTGCCAAGATAATGTGAGGTGTCGTTAGCGAATTGCTAAATGCGGTATGAATGGGCTCTTATCTTCCGGATTTAACGATCTTTCTGGAAATCTCCCTTTCTTTTGTAATAACCCGGAGGGTATAGATACCGTTGGCGATATGATCCGCCCCGGGAAGATCAATAATATTTTTACCTGCGTATAAGGTAATGGAAGAACGGGTTACAACCTGTCCCAGTTGATCGATGAGTATTGCCTGGGCCGTGGTGTTGCTAGCGCTGTTGAGGTTTATCCGTAATTGACCGTTGAATGGATTGGCCATAGGACCAAAGCTTAGGTCGGGTGACTGGCTGTTAAACACCAGCACCTTGCTGTATTTTTTTCCACCTGTTGTTTCCAGTCGCAAACGGTAATAAACGGTACCGGAGAGTAATTGAGGATCGGTATATTGATATTGATTATTGGCTGATTTGTTTCCCTGGCCGGGCATGCTGTTGATCGAATAGAAGTGAATTCCATCCGTACTTTTTTCCAGGGTAAAAGTTACCGGTTCTTCTTCTGGTGTGGTGACCCATTGCAGGTTGATCTGGCCGCCAATAGTTTTTCCGGTAAAGGATATCAGTTCTACGGGAAGAATCAAACAATCCTCCACCGTAAGGGTGATCACGGTATTGTCGGAGAAAGCACATCCATTGGCCAGGTTACCAGCGGTGGTGGCGATAACAATCTGGTATTGGTCACCGCTATCCGAAGCAGTACCCACAAAACCAGGGTAGGTAACGGTATATTCCCAGTTGCTTCCGTTCCATACAGGGGTTTCGGGCCCGCCAGATACACCGGTTTCATTCCAGGTAGCCCCGTTATCTGAACTCTTAAGCCATTTGTAATAAGTATAGTTATTAAAAAAGCTGTATATCGTGGCCCCGATTTCCACCAGGTTGTTCTCACAAACAAAGGGGTTTGGGGAGGGATCCAATTGCAATTCGGGTGAACAGGTGGCTACCGTAATATCATCCAGGGCCCAGTCATTGCCACCGCCTCCGGGCGCGTTGTTAAAAAATTTCAGGTTGATGCTGGTTTCCGCGGGACCGGTAAGATAGGTAAACCCTTTTTTCACCCATTCGCCCGAATACATCAGGTTACCCGTCGTATAATAGTCAAGACCATTAACCTCGAAAGTGACATTGGGGGCTACGCCCGAAGAGTCGCCTGTTCCTGTTGGTATATAGTAAACCGGGCCTGAGGTATTGGAGGCTCCTTTACCATTGGAATCGCAACCACACTTGGAGCAGATGTTCCGCATCCAACAGGATATTTCATAGTAGGTATTGGGACATAATCCGGAAATGGTTTGTTGAAAGGCCGAGTCGATCCGGTAGGCAGCGTTGACAATAAGCATATAGCCTCCATTGTTGTTGGCTACTGTATCTGCAGGGTTATTCCCCAGTATTGGGTTAGCTGCGCCGGTATGATCACCAATGATATCCCATACACTGAATACCCGGTGGGTGGTCAGGGGGCCACCACCATCAGGATCAGGGTCGGGTTTATTCCAGGTATTGACGGTCGAATAACCAAATTGAGTAGAGGTATTATTGGCTACACCGTAACTATAGTCATTGGGGGTACCTGTGGTGAAAATGGTATAGGAATAACCAGGAGGCACATTACCGGATGTACCACGGTTCCTGGTAGGGCCCGATCCAAAGGTTCCATTAAACTCCGTTCCCAGCGCATTCACCCCAACGGCATTGGAGCAAACCCCATAGTTGGTGTAAATAGCCAGGGTATTGGCGGGAAAGGTATAGGTAGTGAGGAGTCCGGGATTGGGGCGATAAGTGATTGTTCCACCACCCGTACTGATCGTGCTTCCCAGGGCGGCAGTTACCTGAACCTGGTATGAGGCGATCATGATACAGGTATTTGTATAAAAAGAAGGTTTGTGGGTGTTGCGGATTCGCCCCCTGCGAAAAGCCGTTGCCGGAACATCGGAAGGGTTATAACCCATATTGATACTGATGTTTGACCCGACAATCTGACCCGGGTCATCCCACACGCCATCGGTAAACTGCTTGTAAATTTTTCCTTCGTTGGTGAGTACCCGGATCGTACCAGGCAAATATATCGTTCCGGTTGGAACCACATCGGTAAATCGTAAACTGTCGTATGCACCCGAGCGAACCACTACCGAAGCCCTTATTTCAAGCGTATCCCCCGGTTCAATGGTTCCACCGTTCAGCCCTTTGGTAATATTGACATAACTCTTACCAAAGTCAATATTCTGTGCCGACAACGAACCCGTTTGCAGGAGTAGCGCTCCCGCAAAAAGAAACGGCCATAAGGGTTCGAATCGTACAGTTTTCGTCATAGTATCGGATATTTCATAAATTTCCTCACACCCCATTCACTATTCACCATTCACCTATTCACTTATTTCCGCATTTTCGACGCAAAAGGTAGAAATAAGTTTAATGGGTCTGTAATGATATCTACTTAGGAAAAATGGATGGGGATCTCTGGTATTCATATCAGGGAAAGCCCTATTTCAGGAAACTAACTTTATGACTAACTTAGAGTTAAGCTTCCAAAAAAATTTACCCATGAGACTCCTCCGAACCAACCTTTCCTTTATTCTCCTCCTAGGGGTTACCCTTAAGGGTTTCCCGCAGTCTGAACCCTTTTCTAAAAGGGTGGTAGCCAGTTCTTTCAACTCGGCCTGGGAGGTGGTTTACGGACCCAATGATTCACTATGGGTAACGGAAAATCGTACCTGGAAAGTATATCGGGTGGATATTGCTACCGGGGTAAAAACCACGGTGTTGGATCTTCGTTCGGGACCTACCCTTGACCCGGCCATTAATTTCCCTACCGGATCGGGTACCCAACCCCAGGGCGGGATGATGGGATTAGCCCTTCACCCCAATTTGTATTCCTCCGATCCTGCTGTAAGGGAAGCCAAACCCTGGGTATATATGGCCTATGTTTATAACAGAGGTTCATGTCCGGGAACAAATACCTCCTGCATCTTTACCACCAAGATTGTTCGGTACGATTATACCTCCAATACGCTTTCAAATCCTGTGGTGGTTCTGGATAATATTCCTGGTAGCAGTGACCACAATTCCGGGCGCCTGGTAATCGGGCCTACCATTGAAGCGGGATCAGACGCGGCACATACCCAGTACCGGTTGTATTATACGGTGGGTGATATGGGTGCCGGTCAGTTTCTTAATACTACCCGCACCAACAACGCACTTGCGGTTAACGTGATGGAAGGGAAGGTACTTCGCATCAATACAGAAGCCGATGGGGATGGCCTGTTGGATGACTGGGTACCCAATGATAATTTCTTCTTTAATGCTTCTTCCATTACGGCACAAGACTATGTGTATAGTTATGGTCACCGGAATGCCCAGGGGCTTGTATGGGGTAATGTGGGAGGAACCGATCGTTTATACAGTACCGAACAAATGGACCGCACCGATGATGAGATCAACATCATTGAGAAAGGAATGAGCTATGGCTGGGACCAGGTGTCCGGCTATTGCGATAATAATGTCAATGGTTATAAGATTGGACAGAACACCAGCGCCAATGAGGGCGCGTATTGTGGCGCCAATCCCCAACACCGCGAACCGATCTTTACCATGTTCACTGAACCGGCTTCCGGCATGGCGGCATTGGTGGCGCAATCCAATAACCAATTGTGGCCCACGGTGGCTATTTCCAGTGTGGATTTTTATGGATACAATGTTATTCCCGGCTGGAATGCCTCCCTGCTTGTTACGCCCTTGAAAAAAGATGAAGTGTATCGGGTAAAACTCAATCCCGCCGGGGATGATGTGGTTGGGGATACGATCAAATATTTTAAGAATGATGGTAACCGTATCCGTCGCGTTACGGTTGCTCCCGACGGACTACGTTTTTACGTAGCCAGGGATGCCAGCGCCACGCTGAATGGCGGAACGATCATGGAATATACCTATACAGGGGTAACCCTGGCATTACATGACGGACCACGTAATGGTCCCCGTATTGTGCGTGATTTGGTAAAAGTTTATCCTAATCCGGTGTCGGATGTTTTGTTTATCCGTGGATTAAGAGATATGAAGAAACCAGTAAGGGCTGAAGTGTACGATATCATGGGACAACTGCGGATCACACAGGTGTCGTCACGTAACGATTTTTCGCTGGACCTTTCTTCTTTGAAAAAGGGAATTTACCTGCTAAAGCTTTATAACGGGAATGAACAGGAGGTGCAGGTTGAGAAGCTGATTCGATAACTTTTAATGAATAAGCGGGAAAAAGCGGGGTTGATTTCACGGATTGTTTCATATTGTTGGCTTTAGTACAGGATTGGTAACGGAAAATTAGACTCTTTCTTTTGGAAATCATAGTTTTTGAGAGGATTTTACCGCGGAGAACAGGAGGATGCTGAGTTACACTGAGATTTTATAGAAGATTGATTTATAAATAGTTGAAAATTCGTTGATATTCCAATTATTAATAGTCAATGATTTACGAAATCACTCAAAGCCTCAGCGTAACTCAGCGTCCTCCTGTTCTCTGCGGTAAATTAACTCAAATCTTCCCCACCATCTTCCCCGGAACCACCCACTCATCAAATTCAGCGGGGGTCAGGTACCCCAGTTTCACCGCCATTTCTTTCAGGGTTGTTCCTTCCTTATGGGCTTTCTGGGCTATTTCAGCCGCTTTGTAATAACCGATCTTGGTATTCAGGGCCGTTACCAGCATCAGGGAATTGTCAACATGCTTTTTAATATTGGCGGCAATGGGTTCAATACCCACTGCGCATTTATCATTAAAGCTGACGCATCCGTCACCGATCAGCCGTGCACTGTGCAGGAAGTTATAAATCATCACCGGTTTGAATACATTCAATTCAAAATGTCCGGTGGCCCCACCAATATTGATGGCCACATCATTTCCCAATACCTGCGCCGCGATCATTGTCAGCGCCTCACATTGGGTGGGGTTAACCTTACCCGGCATGATGGAAGAACCTGGTTCATTATCCGGAATGAAAATTTCACCAATCCCGCTTCTCGGACCACTTGACAGCATCCGAATGTCATTGGCGATCTTCATCAGGCTTACCGCCACTGTTTTTAAAGCGCCATGTGCTTCCACAATCGCGTCGTGCGCAGCGAGGGCTTCAAATTTATTTTTTGCTGTGACAAAAGGTAATTTGGTCAGTTTGGCTATATGCCTGGCCACATTGACATCATAATTTGGAGGTGTATTAATACCGGTTCCCACCGCTGTACCGCCAAGGGCCAGTTCACTCAGGTGCGCCAGCGAATTTTTAATGGCCTTGATGCCATGGTCCAGTTGGGATACATAGCCGCTAAATTCCTGTCCAAGGGTTAATGGCGTCGCATCCATGAAATGGGTTCTTCCGATCTTCACCACCTTCCTGAATTTCTTTGATTTTTTATCCAGGGTATTCCTCAGTTTTTCAATACCGGGAATGGTGGTTTCAATCAGGATCCTGTAGGCCGCAATATGCATGGCCGTGGGGAATGTATCGTTTGAAGATTGTGATTTGTTCACATCATCATTGGGGTGCAGGTATTTATCTTTATCGCTGAGTTTTCCGCCATTGAGCACATGGCCACGATAGGCGACCACTTCATTTACATTCATATTGCTCTGGGTACCCGAACCGGTTTGCCAGACAACCAGCGGAAAATAATCATCCAGTTTTCCTTCCAGGATCTCTTTGCATACTTTGGCGATCAGGTCGGCCTTCTTTTTTGTCAAAACACCCGCATCATAGTTGGTCAGTGCGGCGGCATGTTTTAAATAAGCAAAGGCACGAATGATCTCCTTTGGCATACGGTTGATGTCCTGCGCGATTTTAAAGTTATCAATGCTGCGTTGGGTCTGTGCGCCATAATAGGCGTCCACGGGAACTTTTACTTCTCCCATGGTGTCTTTTTCTATACGGTATTCCATAAACGTAAGTTGATTCTTGAGTAGGCGGGGCAAAGGTAATTTGGAAATTCGAGAATTTGGTGATTGGTATTGACAGAAATGGGGATAATACTGGTCCCCATCCCCAAATTTTCAAATTGCACAATTCTCCTTAAATTACGATATGCCCCTTTCGAGGAAGCCTCTGATCCTGCTTTTGCTTGTCGTACTTGTCACCGGGATGTCCTGTCTCCTGACCAGTTCGCCCAAGGTTGATTTTAATGCCGATATCCGTCCGATTTTCAACAAGAAGTGCATCAGTTGCCACGGAGGGGTAAAGCAAAAAGGAGGCTTTAGTGTTTTATTCCGCGAAGAAGCCCTGGCCAATACGGAATCCGGAAAACCAGCCATTATCCCTGGCAAACCGGATGAAAGCGAGTTGATCCGCCGTCTCTCCCTCAATGATCCCGAAGAAAGGATGCCTTACAAACATGAACCCCTTTCAAAAGAGGAGATAAAACTCCTTCGCCGATGGATCAAGCAAGGCGCCCCCTGGGGTACTCATTGGGCCTACCTTCCCGTAGAGAAAGTAAAGATTCCCTTTGTAGAGGATAAATGGGTCAGGAATGATATCGATGCCTTTATTCTGCATGCCCTTCATCGCGAGCACCTGAATCCCGCTGAAGAAGCCGATAAAGCCACCCTGTTGCGAAGGGCGAGCCTGGATCTTACAGGACTGCCACCCTCGAGTCAGGCAGCCCTCGATTTTATGAATGACCCCAGTCCTGGTGCTTACGAAAAACTAATTGATAACCTGCTGGCTTCTCCGGCCTATGGGGAACGCTGGGCCACGCTCTGGCTCGACCTGGCTCGCTATGCGGATACAAGGGGATATGAAGCCGACAGGGGCCGTACCATCTGGCGTTATCGCGATTGGGTGATCAAATCTTTTAATGAGGATAAAACCTATGACCGTTTCCTGATCGAACAATTTGCCGGTGACCTGCTGCCAGGAGCCGGAGAAAATGAATTTATTGCCACGGCCTTTCACCGCAATACCCTGACCAATGATGAAGGGGGAACGGAGAATGAAGAATTCCGGACAGCCGCCGTATTTGACCGGGTAAATACAAGTTGGAGCGCGGTTTTGGGTACAAGTTTTAATTGTGTGCAGTGTCATGCCCACCCTTACGATCCTTTTAAGCATGAAGATTATTACCGCTTCATGGCATTCTTCAACAATACCCGTGATGAGGATACAGAGGCCGAATACCCATTGTGGCGGCATTACAATGCAGCCGATAGTTTACGGATGGAAGAATTGGTAAAATGGATCAGGGAAAATGAATCTTCGCAGAAAGCCGATGAAATGCGCCAGTTTCTGCTGACCTGGCAACCGGCCATCAATTCCCTGCTCTGTGACCAGTATGTGGATGCGGCCTTGATAAACGGCTGGTATGCCGGTTTGCGAAACCGTGGTCATTGCCGGCTACCTCATGTTCCGCTTGATGGGGCTACCGAACTTCTTTACCGGTATAGTACCATTCGCCAGGGTGGTCAATGGACCATCACCCTCGACAGCCTGAAAGGACCGGTATTGGCCACCGTTGCCTTACCTGATACCAAAGGCCAATGGAAATTTTCCACGGTTGCCATTCCGGCCATAGAAGGAAATCATGACTTGTTTTTTCATTATTACAATCCCGGTATCTCCGATAAACTTGAGAATGGGGTGTTCTTTGACTGGTTTCGGTTTGGGGATCCCTTTCCGGGAAAAGGGAAACCCCGCCAGCATGATATGATGCAATCTTTTCGGAGCCTGTTGGAAGCAAAGGTGGAAACAACTCCCGTGATGGTGGAGAATAAACCTTCCCTGTTTAGAAAGACCTATGTATTTGAAAGAGGGAACTGGTTGGTACATGGCCCCGAAGTACAGGCTGGTGTACCTGCTGTCATGAACCCTCTGCCGGAAGGAAGAAAGGACCGGTTGGCATTGGCCCATTGGCTTACCGATAAGAAGAACCCGCTAACGGCACGCACGCTTGTCAATCGTTTGTGGGAACAATTGTTTGGCAGCGGATTGGCTGAAACCCTCGAAGACCTGGGTTCTCAGGGGGCCGCTCCCACACACCCGGAACTATTAGACCATCTTGCCTGGACATTTATGAATGATCATGGCTGGTCTGTAAAGAAGTTCCTCAAATATCTCATGCTTTCGGCCACCTATCGCCAAGCATCCATGCATACGGAAGAAGCGAGTCGGCGTGACCCGCAGAATAGATTTTATTCCCGCGGCCCCAGGGTAAGGTTATCCGCCGAGCAACTACGGGACCAGGCCCTGTCGGTATCCGGTTTACTGAGTTCGAAAATGTTTGGTCCTTCCGTCATGCCCTACCAACCCGAAGGCATCTGGCTTTCCCCTTATAATGGGGATAAATGGGTGATGAGTGCGGGAGAAGATCAATACCGGCGAAGTTTGTACACCAATTGGAAAAGGACCGCGCCTTATCCCTCGCTTGTCACTTTTGATGCTGGTTCACGGGAAGTATGTCTTCCCCGTCGAATCCGGACCAATACCCCGTTACAGGCCCTGACAACCCTGAACGATTCTTCCTATGTAATAATGGCCCGGGAGCTGGCGCAACTGATGATTAAGCATGGGGGTCAAACTCCTGAATCACAAATCGGCTGGGGTTACAAGCGCTTGATGTACCGGGCAATGGACAGGTCCCGTGAAGCAGCCCTTGTTAAACTCTACCGCGAAGCCCTGGCTAAATATAAACGCGATCCCCGGATGGCCCGGGAAATAAACGGCAAAACTAACGGAGAAGAACAACCGGAAAAAGCGGCATTGACCCTGGTGGCAAATGCCTTGTTGAATATGGATGAATGGCTGACAAAAAACTAATGTAAACCAATGAAACCAAGCGACTGGTCTGACAAACGCCTGAATAGGGAAGCGGGTCACCGCGTGCTTCAGCATCTTACCCGCCGGCATTTTATCAGGGAAAGTGCCATGGGACTGGGAGCACTTGCCCTGGGAAGCCTCTTGCCAGGTTGTGGTAATAAGGGCATGACTAACGGGGCGGTACCGGCTTTTGATCCAGCTCATCCAATGCTGCCCCGTGCACCTCATTTTTTGGGCAAGGCCAGGGCGGTGATATTCATCCACATGGCCGGGGCACCATCACAACTCGAATTATTTTCCTATAAACCTGAACTAGCCAAACTGGATGGGCAGGATTGTCCTCCTTCCTTATTGGAAGGAAAGAAATTTGCTTTTATTCGGGGTGTACCAAAGATGCTTGGGCCCCAGGCCACATTTTCCCGTCATGGGGAGAGTGGTCTTTGGCTTTCGGAAAACCTGCCGCATTTGTCCACGGTGATTGATGAAATGGCTTTTCTTCAGGCTGTAACTACCGATCAGTTCAATCATGCGCCTGCCCAATTGCTGATGCATACAGGGAGTGCCAGACAGGGCCGGCCCAGTATGGGGTCATGGGTTACGTATGGATTGGGCACGGAAAATCAGAACCTGCCCGGTTTTGTGGTTTTAACATCCGGGGGCAATAACCCGGATGCGGGAAAAAGTGTTTGGGGCAGCGGGTTTCTCCCCAGTGTCTATCAGGGGGTGCAATGCCGGAGCACCGGTGACCCCGTGTTATTTATCAAAGATCCACAGGGTATGGACCGCGAGCTTCGCCGCGCATCCATTGATGCCATCAATGAGGTGAATAAAGCGGAATACGAAGAGTACCAGGATCCGGAAATACTTTCCCGTATCGCCCAATATGAAATGGCCTATAAAATGCAGGTATCCGTACCGGGGGTGATGGATATTTCCGATGAACCAGCCTATATCCATGAAATGTATGGAACCAAACCCGGAGAGTCGGGATTTGCCAATAACGTATTGCTGGCGCGTAAGCTGGTGGAAAAGGGTGTACGGTTTATTCAGTTGTTTGATTGGGGCTGGGATACCCATGGTGATTCTGCCGGAAATGCAGTGGATGTGGGCTTGATCAATAAATGCCGCAAGGTGGATAAGCCCATCACCGCCTTGCTGCTCGATCTGAAACAGCGGGGTTTACTTGATGAAACCCTGGTGGTATGGGGATCTGAATTTGGCCGCACCCCGATGCAGGAAAACCGCGAAGGCAAGCAAATGCCATTCAAAGGAAGGGATCATCACGCGGAAGCCTATACTGTATGGATGGCGGGAGGTGGTATTAGAGGGGGTGTGTCCTATGGGGAAACTGATGAAATCGGCTATAGTATTGTGAGTGGTAAAACTGAAGTCTATGACATACAGGCCACAATACTCAACCGATTGGGATTTGATCATGAAAAACTCACCTATCCTTCCCAGGGACGTGAGTTTCGCCTAACCGACCTGAGTGGAAAGGTCATTCACCCCATTCTTGCCTGATACCAAATAAAAAAGATGTTGCATTTTTTTACCCAAACCATTGGCCGGCTTCACCCTCTGTTGGTCCATTTGCCGATAGGCATACTGATTTTGGCAGCCCTTTTTTATTTTCTGTCCAAACGGAAACGGTTTTATGTTCTACAACCAGCCATTTCGGTATCCTTGCTGGTTGGTTTTCTTGTTGCCCTGCTTTCTGTTATTTCCGGGTATGGGTTATCGCTCCAGGGTGATTATCCGGATACGGCTGTGGCCAAACACCAATGGGCGGGGATTGTAACGGTATTGCTGACCGGTACCACCTGGTATTTGCATAATAAAAAGCATCAATTGGAAACAGGGGGTTGGGTGGCCATGTTGATCGGTCTGGTCATTACGGGTCATTGGGGTGGTTCACTGACACATGGAGAAGGTTATCTGTCGGGGATGTTCTCACCCAATACAGATAGTGCCAGTGTCTATAACCCCAAACCGATAGCGAATATAGAGGAAGCTATTGTTTATACCGATATCATCCAACCGATTCTGGAAGCCCGCTGTTATTCCTGTCATTCCTCTACTAAACAAAAAGGCAAGCTTCGGCTTGATCAACCAGATTTTATCCTTCAGGGTGGGGAAGAGGGTAAAGTACTATCGCCGGGTAATCCCGAGCAAAGTGCGCTAATAGAACGTTTATTTTTACCGGATAAGGATGAAGACCACATGCCACCCATTGAGAAACCACAACCCGGTCCACAAGAACTGGCCCTGCTCCGTTGGTGGGTCAAGATAGGAGGTTCCTTTACCATGAAGGTTAAAGAGGCAGAAAAGGATGATAAAGTGATTCCCGCCCTTGCCTTTCTTAAAGAGGGAAAAACAAACCCGGAACAAATGGAAGAATCCTGGGTGCCCAAAGAAAATCCCACTGCCGCCGATCCCAAACTGATCAAGTCACTTATGGCAAAGGGCTGGTCCATTGTTCCCTTGGCTCATGGCACCCATTTTTTGTCGGCCAATGGAATTGGTGTGGATACCCTGGATAAAGACAGTTGGGACCTGATTGAAAAACTGACGCCTCAATTGGTGGAACTGCGTTTGGGGCATTGTCAGGTGGGTGATGAGGAGATGGAAAGGGTAGGCCGAATGAAGAATATAGTCCGGCTTTTTCTGGAGAATACAAAGGTCAGCGACAAGGGCCTGGCTTTTTTGAAACCCCTTGGCCAACTTCGTTACCTGAATCTTTCCCGGACCCAGGTAACACCGGCCGGGATTAAATCACTCGCGAGCCTACAGCAGCTTCGGTATTTGTATCTTTATCGGGAAGGGGTGAATGGGAAAGCCTGGTTGGAAAATACCGGAGGTATTCCGGTATCCGTGATCGATACAGGAGGATATAAAGTGCCCACACTTGCTTCGGACACTATTGAGTTGACGGAACCAATAAAGAACTAAATCCTCTGCGTCTCTGTATCTCTGTGGTTTATTTACCACATAGATACAGAGACGCAGAAAAAAATATGAGAGCATTATTATTAATATTTGTGCTTGGTGTACAATCTGTTTTCGCTCAGCCAAAGCCAACCCCATGGCAACTCAAGTGGCATGAACAAGAATTCTACCTCTTTACCCATTTTGGCCCCAATACATTTACGGATAAAGAATGGGGACATGGAGACGAGCCGGAAGATGTTTTTAATCCCACTGATTTTGATGCCGGACAGTGGTGCCGAATAGCCAAACAGGCCGGCGCGGCGGGTATCATTATTACCGCCAAGCACCATGATGGGTTTTGTTTATGGCCCAGCAAATACTCCAAACATACGGTTCGGGAGAGTAAATGGAAAAATGGCAAAGGGGATGTGTTGCGCGAGCTTTCAGATTCCTGCAGGCGGTATGGATTGAAGTTTGGCGTTTATATTTCCCCCTGGGACAGGAACCATACTGATTATGGAACACCGGCCTACAATGATGTCTTTGTGAACATGATGAAGGAGTTGTTTGATAACTATGGCCCTATTTGGGAATTGTGGTGGGATGGGGCCAATGGGGAAGGCCCCAATGGGAAAAGACAGGTATATGATTGGACGCGGTTTGAAAGGTCTGTTCGGGCCTGGTCACCACAAACGGTGATCTTTAGCGATATTGGTCCGGATATCCGATGGGTAGGGAATGAGCAGGGTTTTATTGGGAAAACAAACTGGAATTACCTCGATACAGCCGGATTTAAGAGAGGGGAAGGAAGTCCGGCCATGGACACACTCAACCAGGGCAATGTATTTGGCGCCAACTGGATTCCCGGGGAATGTGATGTCAGCATCAGGCCAGGCTGGTTTTATCATAGTCAGGAAGATGACAAAGTAAAAACCCCTTTACAATTGTTTCATCTTTATTTAAAAAGTGTGGGCCGGGGGGCCAACCTCCTGCTGAATGTTCCGCCTGACAGAAGGGGGCTTTTTCATCCCAATGATTCAGCGGCCTTGGTGGAATTCGCGCGGATGCGACAAATGGCCTTTCAGCAACCGGTTTCTGTAAGCCCACAATCTCCGGCAGAGATCAACACGATTGTATTGGAGGAAAATATTTCCAAAGGGCAGCGGGTGGAGTCTTTTGTGATTGAGGTGATAGATGAAAAGGGGGAATTACATACTATAACCGGCACAACGATCGGGAGAAAGAGGATCATGACCTTTTCTGCGATAAAGGCCAGAACGGTAAAAGTTCGTGGGCTTTCTTCCCGTGGGAAGCCAAAGTTGAAGCCACATAAAATCTTTAAGATAGCGGATAGTTGGATTCTTAACGATTAATGCTTAACCGCAAAGACGCCAGGGGGGTTAGTGACCAGTAAAGATTGCCTTTCTTTTTTCCAGGAAGGCCGAGGTTCCTTCCTTTACGTCGCTGGTTTCAAATAATTCTCCAAAGGCCAGTATTTCTTTTTGCAAACCATTCTCATCACCTTTGGCCGCTATATTGGTAAGATTAATGATCTGGCTGATAGCAAGAGGGGCCTTGGTCATAATGGTTTTGAGAATTTCTTTTGTTTTGGGGAGCAGTTCCTCTGAAGTCAGTACGTAATTGACCAATTTCAGTTGAAGGGCTTCTTTGGCATCTATCATTTGGCCGGTCATCATCAATTCCATGGCCTTTCCTTTGCCAACCAATTGGGTTAATCTTTGAGTGCCGCCATAGCCGGGGATGAGTCCGAGGTTTACTTCGGGTTGCCCGAATTTGGCATTTTCACTGGCAAGGCGAAAATGACAGGCCATGGCGAGTTCGCACCCGCCACCAAGGGCAAATCCGTTTACCGCGGCGATAATTGGTTTGGGGGCGTTTTCAATTTTATCAAAGACTTCCCGCTGTCCTTTTTGCGCCAGCAGTTTTCCCAAATGTCCATCCAGGTTTACAAATTCGCTGATATCGGCGCCTGCGACAAATGCCTTTGGCCCGGCGCCGGTTATGATAGCTGCTTTTACTTCGGGGTTATGGTAGATTTCTTCAATGGCCTGTGACAATTCATCAATGACGGTTTTGTTAAGGGCATTGAGTTTATCAGGGCGGTTGATCGTTATGGTGAGGATGCCTTCTTCCAGGGTTGTAAGAATCGTTAGGTATGCCATGCGGTGAACTTTTGGTAAAGGTAGGGATTGTTTTACCGCAGAGATTCGGTAAAATCACTGCTGCTGTTGTTGCATCTCCAAGAAGCGCCGATAGGAATTACTGCTATCACCCGGGTTTTTACTGGTATAAGAAAAAACAGGTTGCGCCTCTGGCAAGGCAATCGCTGTTTTTTTGCCATTCCCAATACTCACAGATACTTCCAGGGTATGTTCGGAGGAACCTTTATAGGTACCTTTTACCGGAGTACAATCGGAGAAGTTTCGTCCAACGGCCAACCTGACATGACGGTCACTCACGATGCAGTTATTTGTAGGGTCGAGTCCCAGCCAGCCATAAAAGGGTATAAATGCTTCTACCCAGGCATGGGTAGCGCCTTCGCCGCGCAGTTCATGATTTTTAGGACATATATACCCGCTTACATAGCGTGCGGGGATATCAATGGTGCGGAGCATCACCAGCAATACGTGGGCAAAATCCTGGCAAACCCCGGCCCGGAGTTTCAGGATATCATCCACTTTAGTTTCGACACTGGTCACCCCTTTTTTGTATTCAAAATTTTCAAAGATGTAGCCAGAGAGCGCCTGGGCATTGGCAAAAGGCGTTTTTTCCCGATCAACGATCCCCGACATGATTTCTGCCAGTTCTTTCTCCAGAGAAAAGTGTTCCTTTTGAAGGAAATCCATATTGGGGTAGGTTTCATCGGTGCGTTTCAATTCGAGCCATTGATCTGCGGGGGGTAAATTGTCAGCCGGTATCTCCACCGGTGAGGTGGTGACATGGATCGTGGATTCGATCACCAGTTCCTGGTGTGGTTTGATGAGGGAGAAGACCCCGATCTTGTTTCCAAAATAATCAAGGAAAACTTCTACTACCGGCGTGCCGGTGATCCGGAGTTCATGTTCCCGTACGTTTTGCCACTGGTCATGAATCGGATAAAGCATCAACTGGTTGGTACAATCGATAACGGTTGATGTGTAAGAGTAGCGGGTAATATGATGGATATGATAATCGGGCATGGGTCAAAGCTAGGTATTTCCAAAATAGACCGTGTTCAGTTGGGCGGCGATATCAAACAGGTCGGTTTTGGTTTGTTGTAAAAAGGTTTTCAGTTTCTGGCTATCGGCGCCTACATCACTATAGCGGATATTATTGTAACAACGACCGATCATGAATTCAAGATGGGCGTGGTTTTCGGCAGGGCTGTCCGTGTTCAGTCGTTCAAAGTAACGGTTTAGCCGGGTCATGGAATAAATCAGGGAGTGGGGGAAGTCGCCATTGTACAATACATGCCTGATCACTGGTTCGGCATGTAGCACACCCCGGTTGGTTTTCAGGTATAGTTCATAACCCGAGAGGGAATAAAGCAGGAAACGCCACCCCGGGTCCTCCATGTGTTTATCCAGGTCATTCCCATATTCATTTAGTTTGATGGTGAGGAGATCAATGGT